>URDI01000024.1:0-27869 GCA_900546475.1 uncultured Collinsella sp. | reverse complement strand
TTATTGGGAATTTAAGGAGTGTATAAATCTATAAAAAAGAAGAAGATTTTCCGTAGGCCCGCGCGCTCCATGCCGAGCCCGCGCGCTCCATTGCCGTCATGCCCAACAACGAAGAGGCGACTATCGAGGTTTGGCCCTCGCTCGACCACGCCGCCGCAGCGTTTGAAGCTGCGACCAGCGCGGATGCCGAGGAGCAGACCGCGGTCGCCGACGACGTCATCGGCGACGAAGCCCCCGCCATGCCCGAGCCCGCTGCCACGCTCGACCTGGGCGACGGCAAGCCGCTGCCCGTGCTCATCCCCGAGTCCGAGCAGTTCGCCAACCGCCTGCGCAAGAACGCTCGCCTGCGTCGCAAGTGGGCCAAGCGCGAGGGCGTGAGCTGCTACCGCGTCTACGATGCCGACCTGCCCGACTACTCCGCCGCCATCGACCTGTACGAGGGTTGCCCGCAGACGCCGGGCCGATGGCTCGTCATCGCCGAATACGCCGCGCCTAAGACCATCGACCCCGCACTGGCCCAGGCCCGTATGCTCGACATTCTGGCCATCGCACCGCGTATCCTAGATGTTCCCGCCGAGCATGTGCACGCCAAGGCCCGCATGCGTTCGCGTGGCGGCTCGCAGTACGGCAAGCAGGGCGCCGGCAAGGGCGGATCGGGCGAGCGCGCCAATATCGCACGCCGTCGCCTCCCGCTCATCGAAGAGGGCGGCCTTACCTTTGCCGTCAACTTTGACGACTACCTGGACGTGGGCATTTTCTTGGACCACCGCGTCACCCGCAACCTGGTGCGCGAGCACGCCAAGCAGGCGCGTCGCTTCCTCAACCTGTTTGCCTACACCGGCACCGCCACCTGCTACGCGGCCGATGGCGGCGTCGAGGAGACCGTGACGGTCGACCTCTCCAACACCTATCTGGACTGGGCCGAGCGCAACATGCGCCAGAACGGCTTTGTGGGTCCGCAGCATCACTTTGTGCGCGACGACGTGCTCGCCTGGATTCGCGACCAGCGCCAGACGCGCAACCGCTGGGACCTGATTTTTGTCGACCCGCCCACGTTCTCGAACTCGTCCAAGATGGGCCGCCGCACCTGGGATGTCCAGCGCGACCATGTTGAGCTGTTGGCCGGCGTATCGCGCCTGCTCGCACAGGGCGGCCATGCCATCTTTAGCTGCAACCTGCGAGGCTTCCGCCCCGAGACACGCAAGCTCGCACGCGCGGGCGTGGTGCTACAGGACATAACGGCGCAGACCATCCCCGAGGACTTCGCACGCAACCAGAAGGTGCACCATTGCTATATCGTGCGCCGCCTGCCCATCGAGGACGCCATGGCCGAGGTCGGCTTTAGCGCCGAGGAAATTGCCGAGCGAACCGAGGAGCTGCGCAACCCCGAGGCCCGCAAGCCCCGTGCGGCAGTACCCGCGCACGCGCAGGCCGGCAACGGCAAGTCCAACTTTGCCGGCAAACCCTCCCCCGCCGGCAAGCCCAAAAAGAAGAAGTTCTACGCCAGCAAGCCTAAGGGCAGATAACAAAGTTGCGGTGGAATACGGACTGTTTTGCCTGGAATTAGGCAAATTTAGACCGTATTTCACCGCAACTCATATTGGGATGGTGGTTGGCGATCTAGCCTTGGGTGACTAGGCGGTAGCCAATGCCTACATGGGTTTGGATGTAACGCGGATGCGCGGGGTCGGACTCGATCTTCTTACGCAACGTGCCCATAAAGACACGCAGGCTCGCCAGGTCGCTCTTGGTTGCCGTGCCCCAAATCTCGTGCAGGATAAACTGGTGCGTCAGCACCTTGTCGGCGTTGTGCGCCAGCAGGCACAAAAGCTTGTACTCGATCGGCGTCAGATGTAGTTCCTCGCCATCCATCGTGGCGATGCCGGCATCAAAATCGATATGCAGCTCACCGGTATCGAACGAGCCCTCGGAGGCAACGCCGCCCGTCTGCGCATACGAAAGGCGCCTGAGCGTCGTGCGGATGCGCGCGAGCAGCTCCTCGACCGAAAACGGCTTGGTCAGATAGTCGTCGGCGCCGGCATCGAGCGCACGGATCTTGTCCGCATCCTCGCTGCGCGCCGAGACCACGATAATCGGCATGCCCGACCACGCGCGCACCGACTCCACCACCTTGACGCCGTCCATATCGGGCAGGCCCAGGTCGAGCAGCACAATGCTCGGCGCCTGCGACGAGGCGGCGGCGATGGCGGCATGGGCGGTCTCCACGGCCATATGGCGCAAGCCGTGCGCCTCGAGCGCGGCGACGATAAGGTTGCGGACGGCGGGGTCGTCCTCAACAACCAAGATGAGCGGTTTTACGGCAGAGTTCGGCACAGCGCTACTCCTTATCAAACGAAACGTCGGCGGCGGGAAGCTCAATCGTAAAGACCGAACCGTGAGGGTCCGCCGCGGTAACCTCTATGCTACCGCCATGTGCCAGCGCAATGGAGCGGCAGAGCGAAAGCCCCAAGCCCACACTGCGGCAGCTGTCGGCCAGGCCATGGTTGGCGGTGTAGAACGACTCAAAGATTCGCTCGCGGTCCTCGGGCGCAATGCCCGGGCCATCATCAGCAACCGAGCACGCCACGCATCCATCATGGACGCCAATCGAGATTACGATATGCGAGCCCGCAGGCGTATAGGCGATGGCGTTGTTCACCAGATTGACCACCAGCTGCACCATCAGGCGCGCGTCGACGTTGACGAGCGCCGGCTCATCGCACGCCACTACCTTAAGGTCATGCTCGCGCACAGCCGGATTTACGTGACGCAGCGCCTCCTCGACGATATCGTCCATGAGCTCGAGCGTAGTCGACAGATGCATGCCGTCGCCCTCGAGCTTGGTGATGGCGAGCAGATTCTCGACAGTGGCGTTGAGCCATTGCGCGTCCGAGCGAATGGATAGGAGCATGCCGCGGCGCGTCTGGTCGTCGAGCACGGCCGTACCGGTCGAGCCCTGGTCGAGCAGCACATCGGCATTACCCGAAATACTGGTAAGCGGCGTGCGCAGGTCGTGCGAGATGGAGCGCAGCAAGTTGGCGCGCAGCTGCTCGTTTTTAGCGAGCACCGCCGCTTCCTCACGGGCCTCCATGGCGCGGGCGCGATCGAGCGCCAGCTCGCCTTCGCTCGCGATGGCATCGGCAAGCGTCCGCTCCTCGGGCGTCAGCGCATCGGGCTCGGCGACAATGGCGAGCACCCCCACCACCGAGGCGGGATCGCCCGCGCGCACCATGGTGTCACCCGAGCGCACAGTCAGGTATATGCCATAGAACGCCGAAGCGCCATAGGTGGCATCGAGCGGCGTTCCCACATAGGCGGACGCCGAGAGCCGCGGCGGCATCTGCGGCGCCAGCTGGTGCACCGGCGCGGCATCGCCCACGGCCGTGTACGTTGTGCGCGGCAGCAGGTCATCGTTATCGGCATCGGCGCTATACCACACGACCGGACAGTCCGAAAGACGCGCCAGCTGCGTTGCCATAGCATGCACAATCTGTTGCTGATCGCCGCACCGCTGCAGCATGCGGTTGGTCTCGAGCACCATCTGCGTGCGACGGTCGCTGGCGGCAGCCTGCGCCAAGGCGCGGCGCAGGGCCAGCGCGATCGAGCTCGATACGAGCGAGACCGCAAACATGATAAAGAACATGCCGGGATAGACGCGGTCGATAAACGACAGCGCGTAGCGCGGGTCGACAAACAAGAAGTTGTAGAGCGCCACGGCGGCAGCCGAGCTCAGCAGGCAGTACAGGCGGCTCCAGGTAAAGAAAGCGCACAGCTGCACGGCGAACACATAGACGATCATGATGCTCGGCGCGAGCCCCGGATGGTCGAGCAGCGCGCCCACAATCGTCGCCGCGGCTAGCAGCCCCGCCGATACGCAGGCGTCATACAGAGGGCTGCGACGCGTCAGCGTTGTACGCCGCCACCAAAAGTTCTCGGCAATATCGCCGTCCGCACGGACGTCCATCAGCGCCCCGCCCCTCTCTCAAAAACAAAAACCACCACAAAGGGGACTGGCACCTTTGCGGTGGTGGCCTCCTTGTGGTGGTTTCAAGTGTATAGCCTTTGCAGCCTGCGGTCGCTAGACAAACAGCAGACGTCGACTACGGACGCTCGTCGGGAGCCAGGCGCTGCATCTTGCTCACGGCCTTAAACTTGGTGAACAGCGGCACGTACTCAAAGCTCACGTTGGAGTTCTCCAGGCCGTACCAGCGCGCAGGCGTGCCGGCGGCGCGGCGGATGATGTACTTGAGCGTGATGGCCGTACGCTCGCTGGGCTCCACGTCGCTTTCGGGCGCCAGCAGCTTGCGGATCATGACGAACTTAAACGTACCGATGTTGCCCGGATCCTTGTAGACCGAGTAATCGTGCGTCTGCGCCGGCAGCTCGCCGCTGGCAGCCAGGTCCTGAACAACCTGGCGCAGGTAAGCATTGACGCGCTGGTTGATCTTATAGCCCAGGTACAGATGCACGCGGAATACGTAGTCGGTGCCGAACGTCTCGACCGAGTAGGCAAAGGTATGCGGCTCCTCCATGGTCTCGACATTCACGAACCACCAGGCGCGAGCGCGCTTGGGGTGCTTATCCAAAATCGAGTAGACGATATCGCGGTCGATATAGTCGGTGTTGGTGTCCTTGGTCAGGTACACGATGTTGTCGCTCATGAGCTCGTAGCGATCGTCGTCGCGCAGGCGTTTGAGCTGCGGCAGATAGCTGCGCAGCGGCAGCAGCGTAAACTGACGTTGCTCGACCGCCGTACCGTTGTACCAGCACACCATGATGCCCATGATGAGTGCAGCCATGAGGATGGTGAAGTAGCCACCGTGGAAGAACTTGGTGAGCGAGCTCACAAAGAAGAAGCCCTCGAGCAAAAGGAAGAAGGCGGCAAAGATCCACGGCGCGACCTTGAGATTGCGCTCCACGTGCAGATAGAAGAAGAGCAGCATTGTCGTGCACATCATGGTCAGGGTAATGGCCAGGCCGTACGCGGCCTCCATGTGCGCCGAGTTCTGGAACAGCAGCACCACGACGACGCAGCCCACGAGCATGACGTTGTTGACCAGGGGGATGTAGAGCTGGCCCTTGGTCTCGGCAGGATAGAAGACCTGCATATGCGGCATGAGGTCCAGGCGGCTGGCCTCGGACACCAGCGAGAATGCGCCGGTGATGAGCGCCTGCGAGGCGATGATGGCCGCGACGGTGGAAAGGCCGACGGCAAAGGGGCGCAGACCCGGGGCGAGCATCTGGTAGAAGGGGTTGAGGTCGGCGATACCCATGAGCTCCGGGTTGCCGGCGTTGTTGATAAGCCACGCGCCCTGGCCCATGTAGGACAGCAGCAGGCAGCACTTAACGAACGGCCAGGTGGCATAGATGTTGCCGCGGCCCACATGGCCCATGTCGGAATAGAGCGCCTCGGCACCGGTGGTAGCGAGGAAGCAGCTGCCCAAAATCATGATGCCCGCATGGTTGTTGGGGCTCAGCAGAAAAGCGATGCCACGCAACGGGTTGAGGCACAAAAGCACCGCGGGATACTGGCAGACAAAGAACAGGCCCGTGCCGCCCAGGAACAAAAACCACAGCGTCATGATGGGGCCGAAGGCGTGACCGATCTTGGCCGTGCCGATGCGCTGCACCAAGAAGAGCGCGATGATGATGGCAAGCGTGATGGCGACGACACGACCCTGGTCGTCACCGAGCACGGCATGGACCGCCGGGATGGTGCGCAGGCCCTCGATGGCCGTGGTGACGGTAACGGCAGGCGTCAGGATGCCGTCGGCGAGGAGCGCCGCGCCGCCCAGCATGGCGGGGATGATGAGCCACTTGCCGCAGCGCTTGACCAGGCTGTACAGGGCAAAGATGCCGCCCTCGCCGTGGTTGTCGGCGCGCAGCGAGATCAGCACGTACTTGACGGTCGTCAGCAGCGTGACCGTCCACACGACAAGGGAGAGCGCGCCGAGCACGAACTCCTGCGTGACGCTTCCGATGCCGCCGTTGCCGGCAACGAGCGCCTTGGTTACATACATGGGGCTGGTGCCGATATCGCCATACACCACGCCCAGCGTGACGAGCATCGCCGAGATGCTCACAGGAATCGCAGCGTGCGAGGCTACTTCCTTTGCCTTTTGTTCCATAAGCCGGTTTCCTCCCAATTTTAACGTTCGACGGGATTATATGTAATCAGCCCATATTTTAATGGCACCGTTTTCCCAGCTAGATAAACATTTATGCGGCCTTTAGGCCACCGCGGCGATATGGAATGTGACAAAGGGATGCCCCCTTTGTCACATTCGTCATTTTCCGAGCCAGTTTTTGAACCACCACTCCATAGAGCGGCTCATCTCGGCCATAAAGGGACTCGTGTGCTTACGGGTGTAGATATCGACGACGCGCTCGCCCACCTCGCGGGCGTGCGGGCGAAACATCGCGTCCATCTCGGCCACCTGCGCATCCAAGGTCGCGGCGTCGGCGCGACAATAACGCTCCTCATGCACCAGGTTCACCACGGGATGCGCGATCGCCGGGCGCTCCTTGCGGGGCGTGCCGATGATGAGCATCGACAGCGGCATGGTATAGGGAGGCAAGTCCAGCAGCGCGGCGACTTCCTCGGCGTTCTCGACGACATCGCCGATATAGCAGCTCCCCAGCCCCAGGGCCTCGGCGGCAACCACGGCGTTTTGAGCGGCGATCATGGCATCCTGTGCCGCGATGGCAAAGTCGCCCAGGCCCGGCGCACGACGGGGCGACTTGCCCGTGCGCTCGACAAACTCGGGCTCAAAGCAACCCACGTGCTCAAACAGATCGATCCACTTGGCATAGTCGACTACAAATATGAGTGCCCAGGGCGCCTTGGCGATCATGGGCTGATGATCGCACAGGTCGGCCAGGCGGTCCAATGTGGCCTGCTCACGAATGCTCACGATGGAATACATCATCATGGCGCCTGCCGACGGCGCACGGCTCGCCGCATGCAGAATCGCCGCCCGCTGTTCGTCGGTCACCGCCACGGGACGGTCATCGTCATCACGCGCGAAGGCACGCGTAGACGAGCGATGCTCCAAGATGTCCAGTACCGCGTTGCCCGTAGTCTCGACCGGATAGCCGTATGTATCCACGACCGCAGCTCCGTCGCTGCCCATGTCCGCCTTGCAAACCTGCTCGCTCATCGCCCTACCCTCGCCATTTCTTTAAGAAGCCTTTACGTTTCCGTGTAATTCCCGTCCATTATCGCGCAGGTCGCCGCTACATTGCGCAACACCACCACGCACGCGCGTTATTATGGCTGGTTGTTGTGCGCAGTCACCAAATGCAGCGCATATCTTGGTAACAATCGGGTAAACCCCCGCTTTCGTAGGTTTTAGTTTGTGAGGAGTCTCAGCATGTTCGCTGCCGCCATCTCGCTCGTCGGTCTTGCGGCGACCGTCTACCTTGTCTTGCGCGAGGCCAAGGCCATTCGCGCTCAGTCGGGCACCGTTGCCAAAAGCGCTCTTGGGTGGAGCGTCGCCTTCGGCCTGTTCCAGCTCTTTTTGACCATTTGGGGCGCCATTGGCCTCGTCGCCCAAAACGAGCCGCTCGCCTTTGTGATGCTCATCCTGACCAATGCCATCCTCACCGGCTGCGCTTGGGCCAGCATCGCCCGCGACCGTATCGCCCCGCGCGTCTTTGCGTTTGCCGCGCCCGACGCCCCCGCTCCCACCGGCAAGCTCGCCCGTCTGCGCGGCGCCTTTGTGGGCAAACCGCTCGTCGCCGCCGTCCTGTGCCTGCTGCTCGCCGGCGTCTTTGCGCTGCTGGGCATGGAGGTCTCGTCCAACCACGACTTTACCTGGGTCTACCCCCTGTGCATCCTGCTCGAGTGGGCTATCATCACCACGCTCATGGTCGGCCTGTTCTTCCTGTTCCAGCGCCACGGCGCGGCTCCCGCGGTCCTGGCCTTTGCCCTCTTTGTCCTGGGCATTGCCGAGTTCTTTGTCATCACGTTTAAATCCATGCCCATCCAGCCGGGCGACCTTTCGGCCATCTCCACCGCCGCCGCAGTCGCCGGCAACGGCTACACCTTCTCCATCTCGCTGTTCTGCGTGCTGTCCATGGGCTTTACCGCCATCGCCATGCTGCTATGCGAGTACGCCGGCCTGGTGGCACCGCACCGTCAAAAGGGTGCCGCCAACGCCAAGCGCATGCTGCTCATCAACCTGCTCGTGGCGGTGCTGTGCCTGGGCGGCGTGACCGCGCATGTCACGCTTATCGACTACTACAACACCCTCGGCATCACCGTCTACACCTGGCGTCCGCTCGAGAGCTACTGGCGCGAGGGCTACCTGCCTGCCTTTATTAGTGCGGCGCAGTCCATCAAGCCGCCCAAACCCGCCGACTACTCCGTCGACGATGCCAAGACCACGCTCAAAAAGTACGCCAAGGCCTACGACAAGTCCGACGCGGCCAAGAGTGACGAGCGCGCCGCCGCAAAGGAGCAGTTCGACAGCGAGAAGCCCACGGTCATCGCCATCATGAACGAGACGTTCTCGGATCTGTCGATCTACCAGAACATGCGCGCCGGCTACGAGGGTCCGCAGTACTTTAAGAGCCTGTCCAACTGCCTCAGTCGCGGCAAGCTCTATGTGAGCGCCTACGGCGGCGGTACCGCCAATACCGAGTTTGAGTTTATGACCGGCAACTCCATGGCCAACCTGGGCTCGGGCGTGTACCCCTACACCATCTACAACATGGAAACGACTGGGAACCTGGCAGAGCAGTTCAAGTCGCTCGGATATTCCACCACGGCCATGCACCCCAACCACGCGACCAACTGGAACCGCGAGAACGTCTATAAGGACTTTGGCTTTGACCAGTTCCTGTCCATCAACGACTTCCAGGGAGCCGATACCCTGCGCGGCATGGTGACCGACCAGGCTACCTACGACAAGATTCTTGAGCTGCTCGACCAGAACGCCGATCCGCAGTTTATCTTCGACGTGACCATGCAGAACCACTCGGGCTACGACACGGGCCTGCTGCCGGTCGACAAGCAGATGCACCTGAACATCGACACGACCGACCTGGACGCCAAGACCGTCGAGGACGGCACGCTCTCCGATGTCGACGAGTATGTCTCGTGCATCGAGCAGTCCGACCAGGCGCTGCGCTACTTCCTTAACGCCTTAAGCAAGCTCGACCGCAAGGTGGTCGTGGTGTTCTGGGGCGACCATCAGCCGTTCTTCCCGTCCAAGTTCAATGACAAGTGGTTTACCAACGAGGACGACGCCACGCACCAGGAGCGTCTGTGGCAGACCGACTACATCATCTGGGCCAACTACGACGTTGCCGGCTGCGACCAGACAAGCGAGGTCGACGACTTGTCCACCAACTACCTGTCCACGCAGCTTATGCAGTTGATCGGCGCACCGCTGTCCGACTACCAGAAGGCGCACATGACGCTGCGCAAGTCGCTGCCCGCCATCAACTCGGTCGGCTACGAGGACGCCAGCCTGCGCTGGGCGCTCTCCTCCAACGTCACCGGTGACGACGCCGCTGCCGCAGCCGCCACCAAGGCGCGCGAGGATTACGCCAAGATGCAGTATTACGAGATGTTCCGCGACGGCAAGAACGTCTACACCGAGCACTTCCAGACCGAGGCCAACGAGACCGACCCCAACCTGGCACCGGGCACGACCAAGATCAAGTAGCGACACGTCTTAACTGGTTCGTCTGCCCGGCGGCGCGGAACGTAAGGCTCCCTGCTCGGACAGTCCTGCTCGCACGGAGAGCACATTAAGTGCTCTCCGGCTCGTGCGGAACTCGCGATTAACCTTACATTCCGCGTCGCCGGGCAGACGCCTCGGTGTTGAAGCGCGGCTTGTCATGAAAGCATCCGCAACATATATAAGTTGAAGGCCACATTAAGTGGCCTTCTTTATATTCGGAAAGTGTGTCCCGGAATCTGCCTTCGGAATGGGACGCAGTTTCCGCTTGAGGGCCTGTTGGGAAAGCGCATCCCACTTCAAGAGTAAATTCCGGGTCGCACTTTCCGCTAAGGCTCTCAACCGGAAAGTGCATCCCATTCCAAGCCTTAATTCCGGGACATAGTTTCCGGACAAGACATCAACCGGAAAGTGGGGACCACTCTGAGCGCCGATTCTGGGACACACTTTCCGAAACACCGCCCATCCGGAAAGCCCGTCCCGCTCTGAATACATCCGGGCATGGAATATCCGCTTATTAGGCCTTCCGTCAATAAAGGGGCGCCCTCCCGAGCGGCGGGCTCGAAGTTCATCGCGAGTTCCGCACGCAAAGAAGGCCACTTAATGTGGCCTTCGTCTTGCGCAGGACTGTAGAGCAGGGAACTTCGTGCCCGCCGCCCGGGAGGGCGTTGCGTTTAGAAGATGAACCTAGCGCTTATCCCTCCGGGACAAAAGTAGCGCGGCTATAAAAGCGATGCTGGCAAGAGTTAGCAAAACTAAAAGCAACGTGAGCGTGTTGTCGCCCGTTGCCGCCAGACCAAGCAAGCCGGGCTTCTTGCTGTCAGCAGACTGCACGGGAATCTTCTCGCCATCGTCCTCGGCGGTAATCTCCCAGCGAATGGTCTTGTTTGCGTCGGCAAGCTCGTTGCCCACCGACGTCGGAACGCTTAGCTGCAGATTAAGCACCGTGCTGTCATCGCTCGTAAACGTGGCGATTTGCGTGGGATAGGCGAACACGCTGCCCGGTGTTCCTGTCTGGAGCCAACCTGCAGAGGCATCGCCCACAGTCGCCGTTAAGGTGATGGGCGATAGCAGATGTGCCGTCTCGTGATCGACAACAGCCCGCACAAACACACGTACCTGGGACTTTACACCCGTGGTACGAACCCCAATCTGTTGCTCGCGTACATCGCCGGGCATTAGATCTTTAAAGGCTGGAAACAGATCGGGCTCCCCCGAGGAGTCCGTCGCTCCCGATACCGTTAGCTGGCGTGCATTTCCGTCATAGGCAATCGTGGGAACGTCAGCAAACGCACGTGCAGGAACGGCAAGCGCGATAAGGCAGACGATTGCCGCCATCACGCAGCGCAAGGAACACACAACGTCTTTACGAATCGGAGAAGCCATACCTACGCACCTCCATGCGGCGGCACCAGCACGCCATCCTTGACTGTACAGCCCCATGCCTCTGCAACTGCATCGTCGGGCGTGGATTGAATTGCTTGGGTCGAAATGTCAACGACCAGGTTCTTCCCATCTGCCTTCTGCTCAGTCACGCTCTTGATGAGCACATCGGTTTTGCCCATCGGAGCAACGGGAGACGTCCAGTAGTAGTACCCGTCGGACGCGACAACCCAAGACGAGGCGGTGTTGGAAGCAGATGCCTTGGACACACTGCCCCAGTCAATGACGTAGTCGGTGCCGGCAACTGGCTCATCCCACAGGCGTGCGCCATCCTGGTCCTGCCAGTAGATATCCACTGCAGCACGAATATAGGCGGGCGCAGTACCCGTGTTCTTCGCCTTGACATCGCTTTTCACTTTGCCGTTGAGCGTTTCCTGAACCGATGGCGTCACCGATCCGATGCCGAACTGGTTGACCAGCACGCCCGTAACCGAAAGCCAGGCCAACGTGCCTGCCGTACCGGCCAGGAGGATAACCCCCACCAGCAAGGCGATGATGCGCTTGCGCTTGGACATGCTAATCCTCCTTCTTTGCTACGTTGCCGTTGCTCCAAACGTTATGGGCACGATCGCTGCCGTCGATCCATTTGTCGTTCACACGCGTGTTCGTGCAGGTGAACGTGGCATCGTTCGCGCTCGATGCAGACGAAATCGTCAGCTCGGCAGTTTTACCGGGCGCCTTGCCCGGCGTGCTCAGCTCACCCTGGTAGCGCCATGCCCAAGCCGTATCTTCCTCGACGGTATAGATGCCAGCCGGAGCGGCGAACTGCACGCTGCCGACATAGCAAGTTTCACCGTTTTCGTCGCGCTGCTCGCTAACTTTCACCTCGACCATGCGCGTCTCGGCAGGAGAATCCTGCGACATCTTTCGCGTTACCTTAAAGCGGAACGTTTGCCCCATAGCGCTGACATCGGTCGTCTTTTTAACGATCGTCAGCGCATGAGTCTGGGCAAAGTTGAACACGGCTTTGCCGGGGCCCTGATCGCCCTCGCCCGTCTTCTTGGACTCCAGACGGTTGGCCAGGTCGAACGAGCCGTCACCCGAACCAAGGCTGTAGAGCGAGACAAACTTGCCGTTTACGGGCTCTTCCGCCACAGAAACACCCTCTGTACCAGGCCCGTAGCTTGCCCGCATTACCGTAACGGTCAGCCGCGTTCCCATAAACGGCTTGGCAAAGCAGACCTTAAACGGCGCCTTGTCGGCACTGTCATCGACGGTGTTGGCGGCGGCGGGATCGAGCAGCCACTTAAGCTGGGCGGTCATGGTTTCGGACTTCGCGGGATCAGACGTATCTTTGGCAACCACGCGATATGTAACGGGATACAGGTCCATGTCGCCCTTAATTGGCTCGTCCTTAAACACATCCCAAGGCTTCGTATCACCATCGGCGCCCACATATCGCCACTCCAAGAAGAGCTCACGCATATCGCCATTGGCGGCCGCACGCTCATCGAGCAGCGCGACGATCTTGGAATGGGCGTCCGGGTCGTATGCCACGGACTTTTGCTCCATCATGGGATTCCCGCTGTTGTCATAGATGGGGCGGCCGTTCTCATCCATTTTGGGAACATCAACCGTATAGACGAAGCCGGACTTGCCGTCCTGCGCACGCTCGTCGCCCGAGTCGACCGTCGCCGTAAAGAGAACCGACCCGTCGACACCGTGATAGCGCACCTTATGCGGCGCAATCTTGTACACCGCAGTGTACATCGCGCTCTTAAAGGGCTCATTGCCCTCGAGGGGATACTTGTCGTCACCGGTCATCAGGGTGTACTTGTTATCGGATTCATAGTCACGCGACCAGCCGACAAAGTCGTACTTGGTGCCATCCTTGCCGACAACCTCAGTTGCAGCTTTTACCTCCAGCGAAATTTGATCACCAGAGTCGGTCCGCGAAAGATAACGCACAGAACCGGGGTCATCCAGATTGGCATCGATATTCGATTGAACACGCACCGCGCTGGCGCGGTAGACCGGATACAACTCCATGGGGGCCTTGACCACGGTGCTTTTATTCACCATGGAAACGTCGTCCGACCAAACGACATAACCGTTGCCAGCTACCGGCTTAGTTTCCGTCCAGCCCACGAAGGCATTGTATGCGTTTGTTGCAGCATCGATATCGCCGACGTTATACGTTGGCAGCGGGATGCCGTCCTTAAGGCTGCCGAGAGAATCGCCCTGCTGGGCTACCTTACCGTCCACATCCCTGGCATTGAGATGGTACACAACCGCCAACGGCGAATAGTACGCCACAAATGTATAGGCCCCGCCGGGTTCCACCTGATGGGAATACGAGTTATCGCCGTTAGGTTCGATGTCTTCAACTTCGCCATTCGGAAGCTCGATCTCAACCTTCTGCAACTTATACAGCTCACCGCCTGCTTTATAAACCGGAGTCGTGACGTCAGGGGTCACCGTTGCCGTAGCAGGGTCGGTGCCCGCGTTGATAACGGGAGCGATGTTGTAGCTAGGCACATTGACCTTGTCCGTACCCTCAAAACCTGCGCGATGCAGGTTGGTGGTGTAGCTGACGTCGTACTTTGCGTAGACGGGATAGGCATCCTGCCACTGGGTGACCTTGGACTCGTCGGTCGCCAGATACGGCTCTGCCTTATCCGGATCACTCGTCACATAGGAGTCGCCGGCGACGTCGTAGATATACTTCCAGACGTCAGAATCCTTCTGAACCTCGGCGGTCGAAATCCAGCCCAGGAACTTATAGCCCGGCACGGCCATGTCGGCATCGGTCGGGGAAGCTTCGAGGGTCAGGGGGCTCTCATACGATCCCTTCTCACCATCTTCTGGCTTTTCGGCCACTTTAACCGACTTATTAACATGCGGGTAGTAATACGTGAACGTCGGATCCGCCCCGTTCACCTTGGTCTGCAGCAAGTTACTCTCATAGCGCCGCGTGGCAGTCCTCACGACATTATCGCCCTTGTTGTAGAAATTAACGTCCGTGGTAATCATCGCGCGAACGTAGTACTTCTTATCTGTACGCACCATGCTCTCGATGGGATTTTTCACATATGTCCAATATTCACCATCGCGCTCAAGCGTCCAGAAATTCAGGCGATAGCGATCATTCACCGGTTTGACCGTTACGTTCAGCGAAGCCGAAGTCCAAGTATCGCTTAGCGTTGCAGCGCCTGGAAAATCGGTATCGGCATAGAGGTTTTTTAGAGTATCGGCTCCCGTATCGTTTTTAACGTTGTGCGAGTACGCGTTAAGGGGACTCACGACAAGGGTTTCCTTCGTGAAGCGCGTGCCACACGTTTCATAACTATCCTTTATACCGTGGTCAACATGCTCCGGGCCCCAGTGGACGACGTTTTCACGCACGAAGGTACTACCGACGTTTTCCTCAAAGGGCGTTTGATAGCGATTCCAAACGGAACAAAGTAGCTTGCTGTCCGTAAACTCATGGTTGGTATAAGCCCGAACGTAATAATCCACTCGGTACTCAAAGCGGGCGATGTAGGTATGCGGCGCGGTTAAATCGACATCGGCGGGGAGCGTATAGCTGGGGTCGCGGCTTACGCGCACCTCGAGCGGGGCATCCTCGGTTCCCTTGTTTTCATACCAACCCAGGAAACGATAGCCGTCGGGCAGCTGGCCCTCCTCGGATATAGCTTTACCGGATACGTCGAGCACCTGTACGGTATACGCGCTTGTGCCATCTTCTGCAGTCTCAACCTTAACGTCAGTTTTGCCCACACCGTCGCGCCGAGTCTGATCGTCGGTTGCATCCTGCTCATTGCCCTCAAACACCGTCATGATGTTCGACACATAGTCGGTGTACACCGGATAAAAATCGGTAGGGCCAAGCACGGTAATCTCGGTACCGGCAGGATAGAACGCGCCGGCATTTTTAAGCTCGGCGAGCTGGGTCGAGGTAATGGCTGCATAGCCACCGTTCATCTGAGCCTCTTCGCTCGGCTTCGTTGTCCAACCGATAAAGGTGGCGCTGGAAGACAGCGTGCCACGATCGGTAGGAGCGGCGGGGTTGAGCTTCGCGCCGTAGCGATACCAATCGCCCGATTTGTCGTGTGCCGTGCCGCTCTGGCAATCGAGCGTTTCGCCCTGGACGTTATAGAACAGCACCTGCGCCTCGTACGAAGCGATAAACAGGTCATTGCCCTTAAAACCGTCGACCCCCTTGGCATTATCGGCGGTATAGGTCGACGTATGCTCGTGTGCCTCGCTCTTCTGGACCTGCTTGCCGGCAGCCACAGCATCGGCATCGGTCTTGCCGTCAAACCAGCTGTTGTCTTGTCCAATTCGATTCACACGCACATCGGACTCGCGGAACCAGCCCATGAAGCGATAACCGCCGTTGGCATCGGTCAAACCCTCTGGCTTTGCGGAGGTATCCTGCTTAAACGTTACCGATGTATCGCCCTGGGCCAGGCCTTGGGCCGTTCCCGCCAGCACGGCGCTCACGGCAAAGGCGTACGGATCCGAGGTCGCCTGGTCTTTGCCAAGTTTGGTCTTCTCGATTGTCGCGGTGCCCGCACCGGGAAAATCGATCGTCGCCTTAACGCTTTGGCCATGCACGGGAATTTTCAGCTTGTAATCCATCGCCCACTCATTGGGGTGCGGGGCACCCAGGGCCTTGTCGTTAGCAGTCGAGCGCTTGGTGCCGGCACAAAAGTCGTAGTCGTGCTCTTCCCACAGCTCGCGCGTGGTGTAGCGCTCGTCATCCCATGGACCATAGCCATCACCCTTGGTGGTGCCATCGCCGCCAAACGAGGGGATTTTCTTTTTGGCAGGGTTGCCCTGGCTGTTGCCAGAAAGGCTCACGCTCGGCTTAAAGTAGCACTCGGTGACCGTGGCATCATCCTTGTTGGCACGCGCGGCAATGCCGCCCAGGTTCACATCGTTTTGAATGATGGGGATCACGGCGATGGGATTGTACTGACGCGAGCTCAAGTCACCCGCAAAATGGCTTCGAACGAGCTCGTTGCCCTTTTCGGTTAGAATACGACCCGCCAAGCCACCCGTCCACGCGCGCGTCACGGCGACGACGCCCACGTACGACGCGGCATAGCTGTAGCACTGCGCCGTCGAGAAGCAGTCGATAATCTTGGCCTCGCCCGCCATGCAGCCCACAAAACCCGAGGCGTACACGTTGTTGCCGCCCAGGGCGCCAATGGCCACGTCGTACTTATTGGTGACGTCGGTCATGCCCTTCTCGGCAATCGAGCCGTCGTCCTTACGCGTCGGCGTCACGCGACAGTACTCGATAGTCGAGTTCTTAACGTAGCCGGCAAACGCCGCCATATACAGACCCTCACCGCCGAGCGCCTGCACGCCCGAGGTCGTATTGTTGACGGCACGGCCGCCACGGACCTCGCAGTTGTAGAGGGTGCAGCCGTCGAGCTCGCCGGCGATGAGACCGCCCTCAAAGCCTGCGTTGGTAATGAGGTTGAGAGCATTGTTGGCGCAGGTCACGTGCAGCGTGCTCTCCATGACCATAACGTTTTCGAAGCGCGTTTTGACGGCCTTGCCCACGATAATGCCACCGCGGAAGTCCGCCCACACGTTGGCGTCCTTGACCAGGAAGTTTTTGATGGTGGCACCGTTGGTCTCGGCAAAAAATCCCGTATCGCGCTCGGGGTCAAAAGCGTCTTTATCGTAGCTCAGGCCCTCAACGGTGTGGTTTTGACCATCGAACACGCCCTTAAACGGATGCTCCTTGTTGCCAAACGACAGATGCTTAACGGTGTGCGAGACAATGGTCTTCATGTCGTCATCATTAAGCACGATATCGTTATCGAGATAAACGCGCCAGCCGGACGTATCGCGCTCACGCGAAAGCGCCACGTACACCAAAAAGTCGTTCGCGTTTTTGATGTGGTATTCGTTTGTGTTCTCGGGCACGTCCTCGGCATGCACCACCGTTGGCAGCGCCATAACGCAGCAAAGGGCAATCGCCGCGACGGCAACTAGCCTGCTAAGCACGCCCCGGTTCATGTTCTTGATCTTCATAGGCTAGTTCGCCTCCGGCCAGCCCGCGACGTCAAGCACGTCGAGGACGGTATCGCTTGCCTGCTGGTTTTTGGCCTGCACGGCCTGAACATCGATATCGAGCCTGAATGAGCCGCCGCGCGCGGCATCGTGGTAGTCGCCCACAAAGCGCAGCGAGTCCATGAGGCTTTCCGTCATGGCGCCGGGGTCGAGCGTGCCGCCACGCCCGGCCAATCCGCGGTAGTAGTACCACCCATCGCCGCCATCGATCCACGGGGACCCCTCGCCCGCGTTCACATGAAACGCAACGCTGCCCGAGGCATCCGCACTCGAACCGTCGGGTGCCACTGACGTCATGCGTAGACGAGCGCGAACGTACTCAGGCTGCGCGCCGGCGTTCTCCACGCGCACAATGCGGCTGATGTCAGAGCCACTGGCCTTGGTGTCGGGATAGTCCCCGTGCTCGTCGGCCTCAAACGGAATCTCTTCGCCTTGCTCGTTGAGGGTGTATTCGCAGACTCGTACCTTCACGCTGCCAAACGATAGGACGTTGTTCGCCGGAACCATATCAACGGTAAAAGCCAGCGTGCCGCACAGGCACGCCAGGGCCAACAGCGCCATCGCGGCAAGCGCCAAGGTGCGTTTCTGATTGTCGGAAAGATTGTTGAGCATTACGTTCGCCAATCGTCGATAAAAGGGGGACCGAGATCCCGGCCCGAATATAGGGGCGGGGGCGAGCCGGGATCTCGGTTGGGGGGATTAAGCCTGAGCCTGAGTCTTAGCCCATTCCTTGGCCTGCTTAAGGGCGTTAGCGGCAGCGTCGGTCTCGTTACCCTTCTGGTCAGCGCCGAAAATGTAGGCGGAAACGACAATCTTAGGCTCAATCTTCTTGCCCGCACCGTCCTGGCCCGAGACAACATCCTCGCTCGTCATTGCGCCGGGAATCATCACCTGGCTAAAGAGCTCGCCGGTGTAGACATCCTGAGTAGCGTCAGCTCTCAGGACTGCAGGGCCGTTCAAGGTGCTCTTTGCATACATGAACAGACCGCTCACATACTTGCCATCAGCGTTCTGACTGGTCTCCCCTTCGACCGCCTTCCAATTGGAACCGAGCTCAAAGCACGGAGTCTTGGCATAGGGCGCGTTATCGTTGACCACAGCGTTCTTCACATAGATGAACACATAAGCGTCGTCGGAACCCTTCCCAATGCCAACATTCGGGTTCTTATCCATCGAGGAACCGGGGACCATCTTGTGGTCTTCGTCCTTATTCCACTTGGTCTCGAACAGATAAGCTTTGTCGACGTTATCCTGCTTACCAGGCTTGGTGGGTTCATTCTCATCAGGCTTCTTCTCGGGAGTCTCAAATTTGCCGATCGTAAACACGTTCTCCAGCGACTGATCAGCCGTCAGCCATGCATAGGTACCCACGCCGGCAGCCAGCACCAACAGCAACAGGGCGGCAATGATGCCGTAGCGCTTTTTCTTCTTGTTTTCCATCGTTCTCTTCCTTTCGAGAATCGTTTTCCCCGGCAACGGCCCCTACCGCCGCCGACGCTTTTCCCTGCCGCTATGAACGCCGCTTCCTCGCATGCACGCGGGTATGCTTGCCCGCAGGCTCGTCGGGAACCATCCGATCGAGCACTATCGACGCCGCGATCAGCAGCGCCAGAACGGCCACCACAACAAGCAAACCGGGCATCGTCGTGCAATATGCGTTGACGAAGCCCAGGTAAGGGACACAAAAAGAAACAGTGCCGATAACACTCGAAAAAGGCGTCTGCTCGACATCGTGCATGATGCTTCCGTCTGCATTTTTGTTCGCAATTCCCTGCGTGCCGATCATCTGCGCCACAGGGTCGATCTCGTACACCTGGTGCGTCACCACGGCACCGTCCGATCGGTAAAAGGTTGCATTGTCACCCACGGCAATATCCACTGGCTCAACCTGGCGAACAAACACCATGGAGCCAACGGGAAGCTCGGGTTCCATAGAGCCCGAGAGCACAGCAAAGGGCATGTATCCAAATGCACGAGGAACAAAAGAAACAACGGCAAGGGCTATGACAAGCGCGAACGCCAAGCTACTCAAAAGTGCAATAAATCGTTTGAGTCTACGCGCTGTCAAAGTGATAATTCATCCCCCTTGAGGACCTATTCGACCCATCCAAAGGTCAGCAAGTTTCAACAGGAACCGCAAGGCGCTTGAAAAGTGAGTCCGAAATAAGCCAATTTGGAATCTTTTCGTAATAAAAACATAGCGATGTGCTACACATTTTTCAATGTTTTGTCGCCAAATGCTACCTATTTTGGCGTAAGTGGTCATTTATCCCCAAATTAGTCTGTTCTATCCAATATCTGTGACTAATCCCCTACGCAACTTCCCCATAGAGGGATCGATTTTTTGTGAAACTAAAATAATGGTACCCCCCCCCACATTAAAAGAAACTACTGGAAGTGCCATTTATTTCCGACCCCCTTTTACCGGAGTTTTATGACGGCCCCATGTAGTTCGCAGCCCATAATCCTCTGAGAACTGTGTCCCAGAATTCCCGTCCGGAGTGGGATGCGGCTTCCGCTTGTGGCCCCGTTGGGAAACCACATCCCACTCCGATCACAAATTCCGGGTCGCACTTTCCGCCAAGACCCTCAACCGGAAACTACATCCCATTTCTCGGCCGAAAACTGGGATGCGGTTTCCACAGAGCCCAACGGGAAACCGCATCCCATTCCAAAGGCAAATTCCGGGACGCAGCTTCCGCAACCCCACCCATCCGGAAATCCCATCCCACTCCGCACACATCCGGGCATAGAACAATCAGCTTATTAGGCCTTCCATCAATAAAGGGGCGCCCTCGTGTCATGAAAAAAGCCCCGAGAATCTCGAGGCTTTCACGTTTGTACGATTGAACGCGCGGCACCGCAAGCGGCGAAGTTATTCGCCCAAAACGGCCTTTTTTGCGGCTGCAGCCACGTTATCCATATCTTCCTTGGTGGGATGGTCCTTCGCGGCAACCCAGTTGTCGAGCAGCATCTTAAATCGGGCGTTTTCGGGATCTTGCTCGAGCATGGCCTCGTAGCGCTGCTTGACCGCGGGGCCCATCTTGCCCTGGCACATCGCCCAGCCCGCAAGCTCGGCATCCTCGGCCAGATTGGAAGTTACGCGGTCAACAATCTGCTGGTAATAGCTCTGGTCGGCCCCAAAGCCGCAGGTGCCAAACAGGAACACGCGCTTGCCGTGCAAGGCGGAGAGCAACGCCGCGACCGAAGGCGTGCACGCGCCCTTGTCGCACCAAAAACCGACGAGCACCGTGTCGGCCGCGCAGGCGCCCTGCGCCTCGAGCGCAACCTGATCTGCATCCGCATCGTCGCTCAACGCCGCGGCATGGACAAACTCAACGCCCGCAGCCTGCAGAGCGCGCTTGATCGCGCCCGAAACCATCCTGGTATTACCGCTCTTGCTGTTAACCACCAAAGCGCACGTCATAGTCACGTTGCCTCGTTTCCCCCAAAACTATAGCCACTAATGCAATTTATTAAAAGCATATCTTAGTACTATCGACGCAGATGTAAACCACCGTCTGTCGATTGGCGACGCAGACGACATCTTTGGACAGATTTCTAACAGTATGTACTTCGGATTGAAACCGCCACAGAACGTTTCACGAATGGCCGAAAAACTGTTTCACAAAACGCCGTCAAATTGTTTCACATAATATCGTCAATTTGTTTCACGGAATACCATCAAATTGTGTCATGGTTTTTCATCAAAATGTTTTACGCGCTGGTAAGATGCTATAAAACAAAATGTTTCTTTGAATGGCGGGAAGTACGATGACTAGGTATATGAGTAGATGTATCGATCGCTCAATCGAACGCGATCTTGGCATTTTTGGTGCCGTGCTCATTCAGGGACCGAAGTGGTGCGGAAAGACGACTACGGCCCAGCGATTCGCTGAATCATCGTTGTCTCTCTCCGACCCTGCCGGAGACTTTGCCGCACTGCAGCTTGCCAGGATCGACCCAGCTCAAGCAATAGTCGGCGCAACGCCGAGACTCATCGATGAGTGGCAGGAAGAGCCAAAACTGTGGGACGCAATACGTTTCGAATGCGATCGTCGGACCGGTGAGCCAGGGCAGTTTTTGCTTACGGGGTCAGCAACACCAAACGACGCCGACCAACCGATGCACAGCGGCATCGGGCGCATATCACGTTTGCGCATGGAAACAATGACTCTGGCCGAACTCGGGGTTTCCTCAGGGGCGGTCTCGCTCGAAACGCTGCTTAACGGATGCCCCATCAAAGCGGCACTTGGATCCATCAACGGCATCGCCGATATCGCCGATTTGCTATGCCGTGGTGGTTGGCCTCAGGCGGTTGGCAAGACGACTGCCGATGCAATGCGTATATCCGCTGCCTACATCGACGGTGTCTGCGAATCGGATGTTTCGAGGGTTGACGGCGTGAAGCGTGACCCAGAGAAAGTCAGGGCTCTTCTGTCTTCGCTTGCGCGCAACGAATCCACTCTTGCCGGCGAAAAGTCTCTTGAGAAAGACCTCGGCGGTGAGGTATCGAGAAGTACGCTGCGGCGCTATACGGATGCCTTGCGCAGAATACACATCATCGATGATATCCCGGCTTGGCATCCGGCGCTCAGGTCTCCGGTAAAGCTGCGGCAAAGTGCAAAAAGGCACCTCGCCGACCCTTCGCTTGCCGTCGCACTGCTCGGAGCAAATCCGGAGTCATTGGCATCCGACCCGAAGACGCTGGGACTGCTCTTCGAATCCCTCGTCCTGCACGACCTTAAGGTCTATGCAGCCGCAAATGACTCATCGGTGTCCCACTACCATGACGCCGACGATCTCGAGGTCGATGCCGTTATACACAGGCGCGATGGAACTTGGATTGCCGTGGAAATTAAACTCGGAAGTCCGCAGATCCCCGAGGCATCTGCAAACCTGCTTCGACTCGAGCGCAAACTTGTCGAGCGTGGCGAGAGACCACCCGCGGCCAAGCTCATCGTCATCGGGTTCGGCATGCCAGCCCATACAACGCCCGAGGGCATTATCGTTGCCCCCGTTGACACACTCGCGCCCTAGCGCTGCATTACATGCCCCACGGGCTTGCTCACTGGGCAAACTGGCTACGATAAAGCTCGGCATAGAAGCCGCCTGCCGCTAGCAGCTCGTCATGCGTGCCGCGCTCGATAATCTCGCCGTCGCGCATGACCAAAATGCAGTCGGCGTTGCGGATGGTGCTCAGGCGGTGCGCCACGACAAAGCTTGTGCGACCGGCCATGAGCTCGTCGAATGCCGCCTGAACCTGCAGCTCGGTGCGGGTATCGATGCTCGACGTTGCCTCGTCCAGCAGCAGAATCGCCGGGTCGGTGAGCATGACGCGCGCGATGCACAGCAGCTGCTTTTGGCCCTGGCTAAACGTGCCGCCGTCCTCGCCGATCACCGTATCGTAGCCGTCGGGCAGCTGCACGATAAACTTGTGCGCGTGCGCGCGCTTGGCCGCCTCGATAACCTGCTCGCGCGTGGCATCTGGGCAACCGTAAGCGATGTTTTCCGCCACCGTGCCCTCGAACAGCCAAGTGTCCTGCAGCACCATGCCAAAGGCGCGGCGCAGGCTTGCACGCGTGTAATCACGCGAAGACCGGCCATCGACCATGATGCGTCCGGCATCGATATCGTAAAACCGCAGCAGCAAGTTGATGAGCGTCGTCTTGCCGCAGCCCGTGGGGCCGACCAGGGCAAAGCGCATGCCGGGTTTGGCCTCGATGCATATATCCTGCAGCAGCTTGCGGTCGGGAACGTAGCTAAAGTCCACGTGTTCAAAGGTCACCTCGCCCCGCGGGGCGGCAAGCTCCACGGCATCTGGCGCATCGGGCTCCTGCTCGCGGGCATCGAGCAGTGCAAACATACGACGTGCCGAGGCATACGCCGTCTGGATTTGCGTAATAACGTTGGTGACCTCATTGAACGGCTTGGTGTACTGGTTGGCATAGGACAGGAAGATCTGCACGCCGCCCACCGTGAGCGCCGCGGGCACGCCCGTGATCACGCCCACGCAGCCGATCACAGCGACCACGGCATAGATGATGTTGTTGATAAAGCGCGTGCCGGGGTTGGAGAGCGAACCCATAAACTGCGCGCGCTCGCCCGCGGTGTAGAGCTCAGCATTGAGGGCATCGAAGCGCTGCTGCGCGTTTGGGCCGTAGGCAAAGGCGTCCACGAGCTTTTGCTCGCCTACGTACTCCTCGATATGACCACCGAGCTGCCCTTGAATGCGCTGCTGTGCCGTGAAGCTCTTGTTGGAGAGCTTGGCAATGGCACCGGCGGCAAAGATGGAGAGCGGCGTGACGAGCACCACCACGAGCGTCATGGTCAGGTTGATGGAAAGCATAAACGCAAGCGTGCCCACGATGGTAATGACACCGGTGAAAAGCTGCGTGAAGCCCTGCAGCAGACCGTCGCCCACCTGGTCGACGTCGTTGACCACGCGGCTCATAAGGTCGCCGTGGGCGTGGCTGTCGATAAAGCTGAGCGGCATGCGGCTGAGCTTGTCGCTCGCCTCCACGCGCATGTCGCGCACCGTTTCGTAGGACAGGCGGTTGACGCAATAGCCCTGCAGCCACTGGAAGGCCGCAGCACCTACGACGACAATCGCGAGCTTGGTAACGAGCGGCAGCAGTGCATCGAAATCCACCTGCCCGACGGCGACGATAAGGTCGATTCCCTCGCCGATAAGGATAGGCGTGTAGAGCTGCAAGATCACCGAGATGGCGGCGCTCACAAACGACGCCGTAAACGAAATACGGTGCGGACGGACGTAGCCCAGCAGGCGGCGGGTCACCGCGCCCACGGGATAGCGCTCTGGGTCGCCGGGCTGGCGCGGGCCGTCGCCCAGGTCGTTGAGGTTATCGTTACCGGACACGTTTGCCGTCATCGTGGCGACCGAACCGGAGGAAGTGTACGGATTCATTTAGCAGCCCTCCTTTGCGCAGACAGATACAGGAGCGCCTAGGTCGGACGCGGGCCCTGGGGTGGGCGCGGGCGCCGCACTCCCCTGCTGACCCTCGAGCTCCTCGTGGCGAAGCTGCGACTGGCAAATCTCGCGATAGAGCTGGCAGCTTGTATACAGCTCGTCATGCGTGCCCAGGCCCGCAACCGAGCCGTGGTCGAGTACGCAGATCATGTCGGCATCGCGCACGGTCGAGACGCGCTGGCTTACGATGACGGTCGTCAGCGGCAGCCCACCCTCGGCGGCACCGTGCACGTTACGCTCGCGGATGGCATGGCGAAGCGCCGCATCGGTCTTAAAGTCGAGCGCCGAGGCAGAGTCATCCATGATCAGGACCTGTGGCGAGCCCACCAGGGCGCGCGCGATGGTCAAGCGCTGGCGCTGACCGCCGCTAAAATTCTTGCCGCCCGCCTCGACCGGGGCGTCGAGCCCCTGTGGCTTGTTGCGCACGAACTCGCTCGCCTGCGCCATGTCGAGCGCCGCCCAGAGCTCCTCGTCGGTCGCCGCCTCGTCACGCCAGGTCAGGTTGCTGCGGATCGTGCCACTCACCAGCGACGCGCGTTGCGGGACGGTCGCGACCACGTGGCGCAGCTGATCGAGCGGCCAGGTGCGCACGTCGGCGCCCATCACGCTCACGCTGCCGGTGCCCGCATCGTACAGGCGCGGGATGAGCGAGACGAGCGTGGACTTGCCGCTGCCCGTGCCGCCGATAATGCCGAGCGTCTTGCCCAGCGGGAGCTCCAGGGTCACATCGTTGACGGCATTGGCAGCGCCGGCGCCAAAGGAGAAGCTCGCATGGCTCAAGCTCAGCGCAGGAACTGGAGCGACATTGCCCGGCTCGGGCAGCGCGACCGGCTGGTTGCCCTCGTCGGTGATGCTCGGCACGCAATTGAGCACCTCGTTGATACGTGACGCACTGGCGCTCGCCTTGGTAAAGACCACGACCAGGTTGGCGACGTACACGATGGAGGTCAGGGTCTGCGTCATGTAGTTGACGAACGCCATGACCTGACCCTGCGTGAGCTCGCCCACGTTGACCTGGATGCCGCCCACCCACAGGATGGCGCACACGCCCAGGTTCATCACCAAAAACGTGACGGGGTTGAGAATCGACGAGAGCTTGCCCACCGCGATTGCGACACCTGCCTGGTCATCGGCCGCCTGGGCAAAACGCTCGCGCTCATGGTCCTCGCGCACAAAGGCGCGAACCACGCGGGCGCCCGAAAGGCCCTCGCGGCAGATAAGCGCGATGCGGTCGAGCTTTGCCTGCAGCTGCTTGTAGTACGGGATGCAGCGCGCCATGACAAACCAAAACACCAAGCCGATGGCGGGCGTGCAAATCAAAAAGATCATGCCGAGCTTAAGGTCGATGGAAAGGGCCGCGACCATGGAGCCCACGGCCAAGAAGGGCCAGCGGATGAGCATGCGTACGCCCAGCGCCACAGCGAGCTGCACCTGGTTAACGTCGTTGGTGATGCGGGTGATGAGCGACGGCGTGCCGAAGCGGTCGAGCTCGGCGTAACTCAGCTTGTTGATGTGCCCGTAGAGCGCGCCGCGGATGTCGGTGCCCATGCCCTGCGAGGTGAGCGCCGCCATCTTTTGGCAGACGAGCGTAAACGAGATGCCGATCACAGCCATGGCGGCGAGCACCACGCCGTAGTGGACAACGGCGTCCACGTCGTGCGAGCCAATGCCCTTATCAATCATCTGGGCAATCACCAGCGGCGTCAGCAAGTCAAAGATCACTTCAATCAACTTGCACGCAGGGCCAATCACCATATACCGGCGAAACTTACCGCCAAAACGCCTGAGCAGCTCAATCATAAAAAGGCGCTCCCTATCATCATTCACACTCAATTCGAATCATGATAGTACGGTGAGCCCAAAAGAAGCGTAAACAACTCGTCATTTCTAATGGGATTCGGTTTCCAGAGAAGCGGAGGGGTGCGCATGCCCGGTCAGCGGCGCGCCAATCGCTTGGTATACTTACAGTAGTGCTACCAGCCGAGCCGCCAACCCTTGAAATGAGGTGCCGAGATGAACGACATTCTCGCAAGACGAGCAAGACGAGCAACCGTGGGCATCGCCCTTTCCGCGGCACTTGTCGCGGGAATCGCCCCGCAACGGCGATAGCGGCAGAAACCAGTTCCCCCACCGGTGCAGTTGCCTTGCAGACGGAAGATGCGGCCGCCGCAAAAGAAAAAGCGTATGCAGCCATGCAGGAAGCGCTCAAAAACCTCGAGGCCGCAAAAGACGCCGCAAGTCCCGAGAAAATTGCGAGATTCAATGATGACATTGCCCGTTTTCAAGAGCTCCGCGACAAGATGGCGGCGCAAGCCGCCGAATTGAGGGAATCCCTTCCCACCATGCAAGCGGACATCGATGCAGCCCAAGCCAAATACGACAAGGCCATCAACCGGGTAAGCGAGCTCCAAGCAAAATTAGACATGAAACTTGAGGAGCTTAAGGCAGTCGAAGCACTCGGCGACGAGGAGCTTGCCGAAACTATTAAACAGCAAATAAAGTCGTTGCGCCAAGAGATCGTAACGGCAAAAGCGCGAGTTGACTTTTGCGAAATGGAGCTCCGCGAGGTCCAGGACCGCCTCAAAAGGCAGGAAAGACAAGTTAATGACTGTGAACGTGCTGCAGAGAAGTATAAAGCCCATACCGACCAGTTCATGGCCTGGCGAGATGCGCTCCTCGACAATTTGAAAAAAGCGCAAACGGCCTATGACGACGCCTGCAAGGCATACGAAGAGGCGAAAGCCGCGGCAGATAAGGCCACCTCGCCCGAGATAACGCAACCGACCGAGACGACGCCTCCCTCCAACTCGGCGCAACCGGCCGAGGCGACACAGCCCACCGGCTCGTCCGCGACCGGCAAAAATACCCCGCCGAGCTCCACCAAGCAGGCGAACTCGAGCAGCGGCAAGCAAGCAGATACGACCGCCGGCAAGCTCGCGAACACGGGCGACGCAGCGCCGAGCGCAATCGCACTCGCAGGAATCGCCGCCGCAGGGTTCGGAATAGCCACCGCGGGCGTACGCCGTATCAAGAACTCAAAGTAGCTGCCAGAGCATATCGCTCCCACCAATCTACAAGCCCATAGACAAAGAGGCCCGTTTCCCCAACCAAAACCAGGGAAACGGGCCTCTTTACTTGTAAAAACAGATGGCAACGCCGCCGTCTCTTGAAGCACATCGCCACCGCGCTCCAAACAACGCCAACGAGCAGCATTCCTTAAGGGATAGATTTAATTAGGCTAACGCGCCTTTACGGGTGATTTTTGGACGAAGTGGTCCCGGTGCCGGCGGGCTGTTTGGTAGTCGAGCGATCCCGCAGGCAAAGCCGAGGACCAGCGAGACACCAAACAGCCCGCCGGCACCGGGACCGCATCGCGGCACCAAAAAAGCGCCCGTGCGCTCGATGGATTCGGATGCCCGACAGAGGCTCCTTATGGCTGCTTCCTTCCGGACCTGACCAGATTCGGAACATGTCGTCATCCGAACCCATCGAGCGCGCTAGGCGCTCGGTATATCTTACCTGCTCCCGCCCGCCACGGCAAGTGGGGCGAACCCATCGGATGGATTCGCCTCACTCGTCCATATCGCTAGCGGCGCCTGCGGTACAGGGCCGCGCCGCCCGCTGCGGTCAGCGCTCCGATGCCGGCCATGGCCGCGAGCGCCTCGACCGGCAGGCTGCGTTCTTTTGGAGACTGGCTGAAAAAGGATATTAAG
>URDI01000023.1:0-29811 GCA_900546475.1 uncultured Collinsella sp. | reverse complement strand
GGGGCGGTCCTGAGCATCACCGACGACCGCGGTCGCACGCTGGCGGCCGACGGCACGTGGGATGCGCAAGGCAAGGCCACCGTCACCACGGGCGAGGACGGCCGCGTGACCGTCTCGGGCGTGGACTCGGGCAAGCTGGAGGTCCGCGAGCTCAAGGCGCCCAAGGGCTACACCGCCTTTGAGGGCATGCGCGGCGTGACGGTCAAGGCCGAGGGCCTGGACGTCGACCAGGTGGCGGCCGCCAAGCCCAAGCTCACCGTCACGGCCGAGTCGCCCCTGCGCGCCGACAGCGCGGACGGGTCGACGGGCAGCCTGGAGGCGTCGATCATCAACACGCCCGCCAACGTTTCCCCTCGAGGCTTTATGCCCTCGACGGGAGATATGGCAATGTTCGCCGCGGCCGCCGTGGCGGTCGCCGGAGCCGCGCTCATCGTGGTCGCGCTCCTGGTCAAGCGGGGAGGTGGCAGCCATAAAGAGTAGCTGGCAGCCTCCCAGAGAGCGGGGCGAGACGTAGCGAAGCAGATGCTAAGACACAGACAGATGATGACCGATCGAATGAGAACTAACTGGAAAACGGAGGAAAAGAAGATGAGCATGAACAAGAACATCGCACGCCTGGCAGTAACCGCCGGCCTCACAGCGGCGTTGAGCTTCGGCGGCGTCATGGCCCCGGTCACGATGGCGTTTGCGGCGGGTACGCCGACGATGGCCACGGAGAAGGGTAAGGTGGCTATCACCGACGAAACATACACCGGCACGACATTCAAGGGCATTCAGATCTTCACCGCGAAGGTCACGCAGGATCAGAAGGGCGATGGGAGCTGGGATGGCTCGGCCGCTAAGACTCTTTCCGATATTCAGTGGGCTCCGGGTAATGTGAAAACCCTCGTTACGACTGCGCTCAAAGACGTTACTGGAGCACCTGGCGTAGATGCTGACGCCCAGACGTGGGCGGAGTTCATCAGCACGACTCAGGGCCCTAATTCTGGAGAGACTACGGCGGTTGATACTGGCACAACTCTTGACTTGATTGCCAAGGCCTTGGAAGGGGACAAGAACCTCACGTGGACAAAGCCAAGCGATTCCACCAAAGGTAGCTTTAAGGATCTTGATCATGGCTACTGGCTTTTCGTGACCGATACGCCCAGTACGACCAGCGGTGCTAATGGCAATACTGATGCGTATACCTCGCCGATTTTCACCATCGTCGGTGGCTCTGACGTTAACGTGACCCCCAAGAAGGACGTCCCCAACGTGACCAAGGCCGTAAAGGATGACAAGAACGGCAAGTTTGTTACGGACGATAGCAAGAATGTTTTCACCGCAGCCAACAAGGCCGCCGACTCCGCTGCTGGACAGCTTGTTAAATATCAGCTTGCCGGCACTGTGGCTAGCAACATTAACACATACGTCAAGTACAGCTACGCTTTCACCGACAATCTTCCCTCCACGATGGTGCCGAATCTTGATGGAAATAAACCGGTCGTTGAGGTCAAGATTAACGATTCAGTCGTAGATCCCGCTTACTACAGTGCGACCTATGTCCCGGGGGAAAGCACGAATACGCTCACTGTTTCCTTCGAAAACCTCAAAGGAGCAAAGGATAAGGCTGGCAATCCTATCACCGTTGACGGTAGTTCGACAGTCTATGTGAACTATGAGGCAAAACTTGTTGCTGGCAAGATTAACGCGGATATGCTCGGCAAGGCCCAGGTGAACAATGTCAAGTTGACCTATTCCAACAACCCGTACAACACCAGCGACACCGGTACCACGGTTGACCATCCGGCCTATGACTACACTTATGGTATCGATGTTACCAAGGTCGGTAGCGACAAGGATGAGACCGGCAATCTCAAGAAACTCCAGGGCGTTCAGTTCACGCTGAAGGAGGAAGGCTCCAACGAATTTATCAAGGCCGACGGTACCACGACGACAGATACAGATGCCGCAATACTAACTACCAACGATAAGGGCATGATCAACGTTGTCGGTCTTGATGAGGGCACCTATATCCTTAAAGAGGTAACTCCGGCGCCTGGTTACAATAACTCTGCCTCCAATGGCGTCAAGTTCACTATTGCCCGCGGCACGCTTAAGCAGGATGGCTCCGAAGTGATCCCTGACAAGAATTCTGCCCACGTCACTGCTGCTGATGGTGTTGTAAAGGCTGATTCTGCTGTCACTTCTACCGGTAAGCTGAGCTTCATCATCGTCGACCAGAAGGGCTCCAACCTCCCGCTCACCGGCCTTAACGGCGTGACCTTCACTTGGATCGCTGGTGGCGCGGTGCTGTGCATCGGCGTGGCGCACCTCATCCGCAGCCGTAAACAGGCTGAGGAGTCCGAGCAGGAGTAACGCTCGCTCACCCATCCCTTTGGCAGGTGGGATGTGATGGCCATGAGACTTGCGGACACTTTTCTCGTCCATCTACGTCCTTGCTTTGCCATTCTCTTTTCGGGGCAGACTCCGCACTGGAGTCTGCCCCGTTTTTTTTGGGATAACACAGCCAGCCTTCATCGTCCGATGCGGGCACGTTCGTCATCGCGTTTCTTGACTCGTATGAAGTTCGGTTTAAGGTCCGTAGGCGCACGCGCGGTGCGGACGGTAGAAGGCAGTTGCGCCGCAACAAGCGCAAATAAGAATGCCCGGGGTTAGAGGCCCGGGCATTTAACAAAACCAGAAAACTAGGCCGCCCGCGCTCTCGTACACTTACGCGGGGTGCGTCGTTTTCTATTGATATTGTATCCCGAATCGCCCCGCCGATCCGGGACATTTTGAAAACGCAAACACGTCGGGCAAACCCGGACAATGCGGCCAGGCTCCGCTGGATGAGGAATAGTGTTTGTAGCTATCGAACAAATGTTTGTCAAAATCGCGTTTACCAGCTGTGGGTGCATACGCTCGCAGTAAAATATCCTTGCGACGCATCCCGTGCGCGGGCGGCCGACGACTCGATCGGAGGTCACCATATGCTGAAATTCCTTAACGCGCTCGCCGCCCTCGCGGCGGTGGGCACGTTCGTCATCGCGTTTCTTGACTCGTATGAAGTTCGGTTTAAGGTCCGTAGGCGCACGCGCGGTGCGGACGGTAGAAGGCAGTTGCGCCGCAACAAGCGCAAATAAGAATGCCCGGGGTTAGAGGCCCGGGCATTTAACAACGTCGGAAACTGGTCGCCCGCGCTTTCGATCACTTACGCGGGGTGCGTCGTTTCCTGTAGTTATTGTATCCTGAATCTCCCCGCCGATTCGGGACATTTTGAAAACGCAAACACGTCGGGCAAACCCGGACAATACGGCCAGGCTCCATCGTCCGATGAATCAAGCGTATGAATATCGAACAGATGTTTGCAATTATTGCGTTTACCAGCTGTTGGTGCATACACTCGCAGTAAAATGGCCTTGCGACGCATCCCGTGCGCGGGCGGCCGACGACTCGATCGGAGGTCCCCAATTGCTGAAATTCCTTAACGCGCTCGCCGCCCTCGCGGCGGTGGGCACGTTCGTCATCGCGTTTCTTGACTCGTATGAAGTTCGGTTTAAGGTCCGTAGGCGCACGCGCGGTGCGGACGGTAGAAGGCAGTTGCGCCGCAACAAGCGCAAATAAGAATGCCCGGGGTTAGAGGCCCGGGCATTTAACAAAACCAGAAAACTAGGCCGCCCGCGCTCTCGTACACTTACGCGGGGTGCGTCGTTTCCTGTAGCTATTGTATCCCGAATCACCCCGCCGATTCGGGACATTTTGAAAACGCAAATATGGGCTTAGGCACGAACGGTATCTCGTTAATTCCGAAAATTATGTATAATTCCAATATAAACTGGAATCGAACGAAAACAATGGAAATGAACGAAGCGCTAATCTACTTACAAGAAGCACTAGGCCTCTCCGCCAAGGCCAGAACTTGGCCTGGATCCGCACGCTTGCCGCTGTATCTGCGGGCGATTGACGTCCGCGCTGTTGACGCAAACGGTTTTTCGTTTTTGCTTGCAAGTTTGCCTACTGGCGTCGGGCTTCCCGAGGCTAAGAGGGTCTATAGTCAGCTAGCCTTGCGTGCGGAGACTCCTGTTGTCGTTTCGTTTCCTGATGCCGATGCACGTCAGCGCAAAGCATTGGTCGCACAAGGGATTCCGTTTGTTTGCCCCGGCAGACAGGCTTTTCTTCCATTTATGGGAACAGCCTGCACGGAGAGGGGTGGTGCCCGGTTTCGCAACCACGCGACCAAGATGTCACCCAACGCGCAGGCTGCCGCAATCTGGGGAGCAGCCCAGGAATCATATCGTCCCTATGACCTTTGTCGTGCGCTTGGGATTTCGGCAAGCCGCGCGAGTGAGGCCATAACCGAGCTTGTTGACAGGGGGCTCGCGAGGCGCGAGCGTCGCGAGCGACGTGTCGTCGTGTTCCCTGTTGCCGTTGATCTTCTGCTCAGCGAGCACATGGCAGAGCTCTCCTCGCCTGTCTCGAAGGTCTTTTTTGCAAGGAAGACGCCGCAGATCGACTATCTTGTTGACGCCGGGGAGACGGCGCTCGCTGCGCGTTCGATGCTCGCTGCGCCGGGCATGGAACAAAAGGCCGTCTTAAGAAGTGCATGGCGTCAACTGAGCGACCTCGAAGTCGCAGATGGGGAGCTGCCGGATAACGAAACGGCGATGATCCAAGTGTGGCGCTATGCACCCGTGTTTGCCGGCTCCTCCCGTGTCGACAACATATCGCTTGCGCTATCTTTGGCGGCAATCGACGATGAGCGAATTCAGCTCGAAGTCGATCGCATATTTGGAAAGGAATATCCATGGCAAGAAGCGCTGTAGAAGGTCTCCAAGAATTCGAACCGTAGGCGGCGTTTCGGTCCTAGCTGCGTTGTCCGGCGCATGAGCTCGCTAATCGACTATTATTTGTTTAGACAACCTGAGCTGTAGAGGAGTGACTGGCGATGGTGCAGGGCGCCAAACATATGAAGAGCAATAACGCCCCGGACAACGGTGGCTCAAGCCCTCAGCCCAAACCTCAACCAAAGCCCAAGCGCCGTCGCAAGCGACTGCCGCGCTGGGCCGACCGGCTCATCACCATCGTCATTATCCTTATTGGCGTGGGCCTTATGACCTGGCCGTGGATCTTGGACCGGCTCGAGGCCTCGGGCGTGTTCAACCAGATCAGCACCGTGTCCAGCACCGTGGACGCGCTGTCTGCCGAGGAGCGCGAGCGCATCCTGCTCCAGGCGCGCTCCTTTAACGAGCAGCTGGCGGGCGAGGCCACCGAGCTCCCCGCCGACCGGATCGAGCCCTACGCTCAGCAGCTCATCTTTGACCGCGACCCCATGATGAGCTGGGTCGAGATCCCCTCCATCGACGTGAGCATGCCCATCTACCACGGCACGAGCGAAGAAGTCCTTATGGCGGGCGTCGGCCACCTGGAGGGCACGAGCCTGCCGGTGGGCGGCACCTCGACGCATTGCGTGCTCACCGCGCACTCGGGCATGCGCAACCTGAGCATGTTCGACGACATCCATTCGCTGGAACCCGGCGACCTGGTGCTGCTGCACACCATGAACAAGACGCTCGCCTATAAGATGGTGGACTCCGAGGTGGTGCTGCCCGAGGAGATGGAGTCGCTGACCATCGAGCCCGGCGCCGACAAGGTGACGCTCGTCACCTGCACGCCCTACGGCGTGAACGACCATCGCCTGCTGGTGCATTGCGTGCGCACCAAGTACAACAAGAAGGACGTCGACAAGCAAAAATCACTGGCCGGCCGCCACTGGGGCAAGCGCGAGTTTGCCGTGCTCATTGTGGTCGTGGCCATTGTGCTGTTGCTGCTGGACATCGTGATCCACGCGGTCCGCAAGCGCCGCAAGGCCAAGGCCTCGGCATAAGACATTCTCCAGAACCACCACAATGAGGACAGGCACCTTTGTGGTGGTCGAGACTTCCAAACCATCACAACATTCGATGAAAATCTCGATTTTGACGAAAAGTGTCGAATGTTGTGATGGTTATCGCTGTGGGCAGGACGGTTTTCGTTGTGGGCGAGACGGTTTTCGCTATGGACGGTGCGGTTTCGCTGCAGAACCGTCAGCCCGCCGCCTGCCAACCGCCGCCCTCGTTACGTTTTCGCTGCATTTGGGTAAAGCATCTGCTCCAAGCGGCGTTGCCTTGTATACTAGAGCAGTTTATCTGTTATGCGGAAGGGAGCGCCTATGGCACTCAGCGAGAAAGACGTGCGCGGCATCGCCGAGTACGCAAAGATCGCACTGACCGATGACGAGCTCACCCAGATGACGTCCTACATGAACGACGCCGTCCAGATGCTCGAGCCCGTCTTGCAATATGACTTGCCCGACGTGGAGCCCACGTTCCATCCCATCGGAAGCCTGTCCAACGTGATGGGTGATGACCTGCGCGAGCCCGAGCGCGATCTGCCGCTCGACGTTGCGCTCGAAAACGCCGGCAGCGCGCGCGACCGCTACTTCCGCGTGCCGTCCATTTTGGGAGAGGGGGAGAGCGAGTAATGGCGCAGAGCTTCGATTCCCTTACCGCCGCCCAGATCGCCGCGGGCGTTGCCGCCGGCGACTTTACCGCTACCGAGGTGGCCCAGGCCTCCCTTGCTGCCATCGAGGCGCGCGAGGGCGGGGTCCAGGCATTCCTGCAGGTGGCGCCCGAGCTTGCGCTCGAGGCCGCCGCGCGCGTGGATGCCGACCGTGCCGCAGGCAAGCCGCTGCCCCCGCTTGCGGGCGTGCCGCTGGCCATTAAGGACAACATGAACCTCGTGGGCACGCGCACCACCTGCGCCTCCCGCATGCTCGGGGACTACCAGAGCGTCTACACCGCCACCTGCGTCCAGCGCATGCTCGATGCCGGCTGCCTGCCCATGGGCAAGGCCAACATGGACGAGTTTGCCTTTGGCAGCTCCACCGAGAGTTCGGCCTTCCACCGCACCAACAACCCTTGGGATACCGAGCGCGTGCCCGGCGGCTCTTCGGGCGGCTCCGCTGCCGCCGTCGCCGCGGGCGAGGTCGCGCTCTCGCTGGGCTCGGACACCGGCGGCTCTATTCGCCAACCGGCGGCGCTCTGCGGCGTGGTGGGCTTTAAGCCCACGTATGGCGCCGTGAGCCGTTACGGCGTGGTTGCCTTTGGCTCGTCGCTTGACCAGGTGGGCCCCTTTGGCCGCACGGTCGAGGATGTCGCGCTGGCCATGAACGCGCTTACCGGTGCGGGCCACGATCCGTACGACTGCACCAGCCAGGACTGTGCCGTCGACTTTACCGAGCACCTCAACGACAGCATCGAGGGTAAGCGCGTGGGCATTATCCCCGCGTTTATGGAGGCCGAGGGCCTGACGCCCGAGGTCAAGGCCGCTGTTCAGCGCGCCGCCCAGGAGCTGCAGAACCAGGGCACCGAGCTGGTCGAGGTCGACCTGCCGCACCTGGACGCCGCCATCGCCGCCTACTACGTCATCGGCCCGGCCGAGGCGTTCTCCAACCTGGCCCGCTTCGACGGCATTCGCTACGGCTATCAGGAGGAGGGCTGCGCCAACCTGTCCGACCAGAGCTCGCTTTCGCGCGCCCACGGCTTTGGCGCCGAGGCCAAGCGCCGTCAGATGCTCGGCGCCTACCTGCTGAGCTCGGGCGTGTACGACAAGTACTACTACGCTGCGCAAAAGGCCCGTACGCTCATCACGCAGGACTACGACGCCGCGTATGCCAAGGTGGACACCATCCTCATGCCCGCCTCGCCGCGCACGGCCTTTAAGTTTGGCGAGATCAGTGACCCCACGCAGATGTACCTCTCCGACCTGTACACCATTTCGCTCAACATTTGCGGCAACGGCGGTATCTCGGTGCCGCTGGGCCTGGGCGAGGACACTCAGCTGCCCGTTTCTGCCCAGCTGGTTGGTCCGGCCTTTAAGGACCGTCAGCTGCTCACGTTTGCCCGCGCCATGGAGCGCGGCTTTGCCGATGCCGCCACGGGTGCGCCCGCGCTTTCCGTCGCGCCCGATTTTGCCGGGAAGGGAGGCGAGCTGTAATGAAGGAGCTTTCCGAGGTCCTGCAGGATTGGGAGGCCGTGATTGGCCTGGAGATTCATACCGAGCTCACCGCACTCGATACCAAGATGTTCTGCAACTGCAAGCTCAGCCACGATGACGAGCCCAACGCCAACGTGTGCCCGGTGTGTCTGGGCCTGCCCGGCGCCCTGCCGGTGCCCAACAAGCGCGCCATCGAGAGCATCGTCAAGGCCGGTCTCGCCACCAACTGCGAGATTCAGCGCCACTCGATGTTCTACCGCAAGCACTACTTCTATCCCGATATGGCCAAGAACTTCCAGACCACGCAGGGTCCGGTCGCCTTTGCCATGTACGGTCACCTGGACCTGGACGTGACCGGTCGCGGTGCCGCCGAGCGCCCCGACTGCGCGTTTGGCGAGGCCGAGGTCCAGAGCCTTGCGAGCGCTTCGGCCAACGCCGAGGGCCTGTCCACGTCCATGTCCTCCACGATGCGCGAGGGCAATCAGCGCGCCGGTCACCTGGCCAGCTACGATGCTTCCAACCTGCAGATGCCTGAGCGCCGCGAGGACGGTTCCTACACGGTGCCCATCCGTATCCTGCGCATCCACATGGAGGAGGACGCCGCCAAGATGGTGCACGTGGGCGGTGCCGAGGGCCGCATTACCGCCGCGGCCGAGTCGCTCGTCGACTACAACCGCTGCGGCACGCCTCTGATCGAGCTCGTGACTGAGCCCGATCTGCGCACGCCCGAGGAGGCTCGCCTGTTTATGGAGAAGCTCCGTCGCATCTTTGTGACGCTGGGCATTTCCGATTGCTCCATGGAGAAGGGCTCCATGCGCTGCGACGGCAACGTTTCGCTGCGCCGCCGCGGCGAGACCAAGCTGGGCACCAAGACCGAGCTCAAGAACCTCAACTCGTTCAAGAGCCTGCACGATGGCCTTGCCTACGAGATCTGCCGTCAGGCCGAGGTGCTCGAGGAGGGCGGCATCATCTATCAGGAGACCCGCCACTGGGAGCCCAGTCGCAAGCGAACCGTGGTCATGCGTGTGAAGGAAACGGCCGACGACTATCGTCTGTTCCCCGACCCCGATCTGGCGCCGTTCGATCTGGACGACGAGTTTATCGATCGCTGCCGTGGCGAGATTCCCGAGCTGCCCGATGCCAAGCGCGCCCGTTTTGAGGCCGACTTTGGCATTAAGGCGGCAGACGCCGAGCAGATTGCCGGCGACCCCGAGTTTGCCGAGTTCTTTGAGGCCGCCGCTGCCGGCATGGCTGGCAAGGAGGCCCAGACGGTCGCAAACCTGCTGGTGAACGAGATGATCGCCTACCTTAAGAGCGCGGGCGTGTCGCTCGCCGAGTCCGGCATCGCGCCGGCTCAGGTGGCAGCGCTGGCTAAGCTGCTGACGACCGATGCCATCAGCTCCAACCAAGCGCACGAGGTCTTTGAGGCTATGGCCCAGACCGGCGACGACCCCAACAAGATCGTCGACGAGCGCGGTATGCGTCAGGTGAGCGATGCCGGCGCGCTGCAGCCGATCGTGGACGAGGTGCTGGCAAACTGTGCCGATCAGGCGCAGCAGTATCGTGACGGCAACCAGAAGGTCATCGGCTTTTTGGTGGGCCAGTGCATGAAGGCGAGCCGCGGCAAGGGTAACCCGAAGCTCTTCAACGAGTTGCTGAGAACGTCGCTCTCGTAAGCGGGAACCCGGGAGCCCCGGCAGGGCGGGTGCTTCCTCAAAATTTCAAACAGTCCTGCGCAAGACGAAGGCCACATTAAGTGGCCTTCTTTGCGTGCGGAACTCATTTTGAGCAAGCACCCGCCCTGCCGGGGCTCCCGGGTTCTGCGACGACTCGGCCGTTCGGGTCAGGTGGGCTGAATGGAATAGAGTGAATGGGCGTGCCGTCGGCACGCCCATTGTTTTGAAGGGAACTCATTGAGAGGCAAGGCCCTGCGCCCGGCCCCTCGGTTCCGTGACGACTCGGCCGTTCGGGTCAGGCGGGGCTGAATGGAATTTGGTGAATGAGGGCGCCGTTGGCGCCTTCATTCTTTATATATGTTGGGAGCGCCAAGTGGTGGGGGTGGTGCCGGTGTGTTGCTTGAAGGCTTGGGCGAAGGCGGCCTGCTGAGGGTAGCCTAGACGCTCTGCCACCTGCGCTATCGTGAGCGCGCTATCGGCCAAAAGGTCCTGTGCTCGCTCCATACGGCGTCTGCGAATGTAGGCGCCCAGGGACTCGTCAGTTTGGGCCTTAAAGGTGGCGCATAGCTTGGAGCGGCTTGTGTAGAGCCTCTCGGCCACCTCGTTGATACCCACACGTCTGCCTTTGTCGAGCTCGCGCTCAATCATTGCCGTTGCTTCTTCGGCAATGGTTATGCTGGCGCGTGTGTCTGCCGCCTGCTGCGCCTGCTTGTGGGCCGCGCGCGAACAGGCGAGCTCCGCGACCATGGTCTCCACGATGCCTTGCATATAGACGTGTCCGCCTACGGTGCGGGCGCGGTCCTCGTTAATCCGGTGCAGTGTGTGGCAGATGGCGGACGTCGCTTCCTCGTGCCATGGCTCGGCAAACGCCTCAAAGACCCCTGCGAACTCGGTGGGATAGCGGTGCTCCAGTTCGTCAAAATATCCAGGCAAAAAGAGCACCGAGCGCGAGTGATAGAGCTGCCCTGCAAACAGCGGGCTTAACTCCTCGCCACAGTTATCTTGGATAAAGCTGCACACGGCATTGTTTGGCCACGGTCCATGCAAGAGTTTAAGGTTTGCAGGCGTTATGCCAGCCTCGGGCATGCACATGAGCGTGGGCGCGCTGACCTCGCTCACGCACGCGTACGGTTCGGGTGTGTACTCGGCTAGGTGCATGTTGTGCATCGGGGTAATGAAATGCTCCATGACGATGCAGGTGGGGGAAAGGGGCATGATCCATGCGCGTCCGTGCGCCCGATCGTTTGCCACCTCACCGGTAAAGACGGCGCCCTTGCCGGAAAGCTGCAGGCCAAACTGCTCAAACTGCGGTGCGTAGAGCTCGGTTATATCGGTTGCCGCCCGCCGCATTTTCAAAAGCGTCCCCTTCATTTGCGAAAACGTCCACGCCTGGCCCAATTGTGTGCCTTGGCTAACACGCCCATGATAAGTTTCTTACGGTTAACTCTCAAGCCGTTAGAAAGGAATCTCATGGCAAAGGGATCGAAAAAGGAAGGTGGCGGCATCGGCGAGCTACTTGCATATGCTGGTGACCGTAAATTCCTAACGTATTTGGGCATGGCCCTCTCGGCGTTCTCGCAGCTGTTGAGCTTTGGCCCGTACGTGTGCATCTGGCTTGTTGCGCGAGACCTGATCGCTGTGGCGCCTAACTGGAGCGAGGCCGCCGACATCGCGATGTATGGTTGGTGGGCTGTCGGTTTTGCCCTGGCAAGCATCGTGATCTATTTCGTGGGACTCATGTGCACGCACCTGTCCGCGTTTCGCTGCGCATCCAATATCCGCAAGGCTACGAGCGAGCATCTGCTTAAGCTGCCGCTCGGCTACTTTGACACGCACGCCACCGGTGAGCTGCGCCGTATCGTAGACGGATGCGCCGCCTCCACCGAGACCCTGCTCGCACACATGCTACCCGATATCGCCGGCGCCACCGCCATGGTCGCAGGTCTGCTCGTGCTGCTTTTCGCCCTCGATTGGCGCTTGGGCGCGGCATGCCTTATCTCGGTCGCCGTTTCGCTTGGCGCCATGGCCACCATGATGAGCGGCAAGGGCGCCGAGTTCATGAAGGCCTACATGGGCGCGCTGGTCAAGATGAACAAGACCGGCACCGAATACGTGCGCGGCATCCCCGTGGTCAAGGTGTTCCAGCAGACGGTCTACTCCTTTAAGGCGTTTCACGATGCGATCGCCGAATACGCCGACATGGCGCAAAGCTATGCGGGCACGTTCTGCCGAGGCCCGCAGGTGCTCAACCTTACCGCGCTCAATGGCCTCGTGGCATTTCTTTTGCCCGTGGCGTTGCTGTTGGCGCCGGGCGAGACGGACTTCGCGCACTTTATGGTCAACTTCACGTTTTACGCGATCTTTTCGGCCGTGGTGCCGACGGCCATGACCAAGCTCATGTTTGTGGGCGAGGCCTCTCAGATGAGTGCCGATTCGCTGGCTCGCATTCGAAGCGTCATGGATTCCAAGCAGCTCTCCGTGCCCGCGCAACCCAAGCACCCTGCCGGCGGCGACGTGCGATTTGAGGACGTGAGCTTTACGTACGAGGGTGCCGAAGCACCTGCCGTTAGCCATGTAAGTTTCAGCGTTCCCGCTGGTAGTGCCCTTGCGCTTGTGGGTCCTTCGGGCGGCGGCAAGTCAACCTGCGCAAGCCTGATCCCGCGTTTTTGGGACGTTTCCGCAGGCCGTGTGCTCGTAGGCGGTGTGGACGTTCGCGATATGGATCCGCACGAGCTTATGGACCAGGTCGCCTTCGTGTTCCAGACCAACCAGCTGTTCCGGCAAACACTTGCCGATAACGTGCGTGCCTCCAAGCCCACGGCCACTGACGACGAAGTGCGTGCGGCCCTCTCCGCAGCTCAGTGCGACGACATTGTGGCCAAGCTCCCGCAGGGTATTAACACCATGCTCGGTGCTGGAGGGGCATATCTTTCGGGCGGCGAGGTGCAGCGCGTGGCACTCGCCCGCGCGATCCTTAAAGACGCACCTATCGTGGTGCTCGATGAGGCCACGGCGTTTGCGGATCCCGAGAACGAGGCACTCATCCAGCGCGCCTTTAGCAAGCTGGCGGCGGGTCGCACGGTCATTATGATTGCGCACCGACTCTCGACTGTAGTGGGGGCCGACAAGATCGTGGTGCTCAATCAAGGTAGCGTGCAGGAGGCCGGCACCCATGCCGAGTTGCTGTCCCAAGAGGGTCTGTATGCCAAGATGTGGGCCGAATACGAACAGGCCGCGAGCTGGAAGATCACTGCTGCCGCGGATGCCGCCGTCACGAAGGGAGGCGAGGCCTAAATGTTCGCCTCATTCCAAAAGAAGTATTTCCTATCCGATAAAGGCGTCGCCGGCGTAAAACGCGGCATTTTCTGGACCGCGCTCACCAATCTCATTACCATGGCCGGCATGGGCTTATTGTTCCTGGTCATGGTCGGTTTTGTCGAACATCTCGCCACGGGTGCCGACCTGCCGGATGCCCTGCCGATTGTGGGCGGCCTCCTGGTCTTTTTCGTGTTGCTCTTTGCCTCTAACTGGCAGCAGTATTACTACACCTACTGCATCTTTTACGAGGAGTGCGGCAAGCAGCGTATGGAGATCGCCGAGCGCTTGCGCAAGCTGCCGCTGTCGTTTTTTGGCCGTCGTGATCTGGCCGATTTAACCGAGACCATTATGGGCGACGTCCAGGCCATGGAGCACGCCTACAGCCACGTGCTGGGAGAGCTTTGGGGTGCCATCATCGCAAGCGCCATTGTGTTCGTGGCGTCGCTGTTCTTTTGCTGGCAGCTGGCGATCGCGGCGTTTTGGAGCGTGCCCGTGGCCTTTGCCGTGCTGTATCTGACACGCGGCCCCATGACCCCGGTGTTCGACCATGTGCGTGCCGAGAAGGTCAAGGTTACCGAGGCGATCCAGGAGACGCTCGACTGCGTGCGCGAGATCCGCGCCACCAACCAGGAGGCTCATTATCTTGAGGGGCTCAACGCCGTGATCGATGCCGAGGAGCGCGAGACCACCAAGGGCGAGCTCACCAATGGGCTTTTGGTCAACTCCGCCTTTGCCATCCTGCGCCTGGGGATTGCCACCACGTTGGTCACGGGCGCTGCGATGGTCGCCTCCGGCCAGGTCGACTTTTTGATGATGTTTGCCTTCCTGCTTATGGTGAGCCGCATCTATGCGCCCTTTGATCAGGCGTTGATGCTGATGTCCGAGCTGTTTGCCGCCGAGTCGTCGGCCAAGCGCATGCGTTCCATCATGGAAGAGCCCGTGGCGCGGGGCAGCGAGCAGTTTGAGCCCGTAGGCCACGATGTGGTGTTCGATCACGTGGCATTTGGCTATGGTGCGGGCGAGGACGGCCGCGCCGGCGAGAAAGTTCTTACCGATGTGAGCTTTACCGCCAAGGAAGGCGAGGTCACGGCACTGGTCGGTCCTTCGGGCTCCGGTAAGTCCACGGTGAGCCGCCTGGCCGCGCGCTTTTGGGATGCCACCGCGGGCACGGTCACCGTGGGCGGCGTGGATGTTGCGAGCGTGGATCCCGAGGTGCTGCTGCGCGACTACGCCATTGTGTTCCAAGACGTGCTGCTCTTTGACGACACAGTGATGGGAAACATCCGCCTCGGGCGTCGTGGCGCCACCGATGAGCAAGTGCTTGCGGCTGCGCGCGCCGCCAACTGCGACGAGTTTGTGAGCCGCATGCCGCAGGGCTACAACACCATGATCGGCGAGAACGGCTCCAAGCTGTCCGGCGGTGAGCGCCAGCGCATCTCTATCGCCCGTGCGCTGCTCAAAGACGCGCCTATCGTGCTGTTGGACGAGGCGACGGCGAGCTTGGATGTGGAGAACGAGACCGTGGTTCAGCAGGCGCTCTCCCGTCTGCTTGCAGGTAAGACGGTTATCGTTATTGCCCACCGTATGCGTACGGTGGAAAATGCCGACAAAATCGTTGTACTCAAGGATGGTGTGGTTGCCGAGCAGGGCACTCCGGCGCAGCTCAAGGCGGCAGGTGGAGAATTCGCCCGCATGGTGGCGCTGCAAAAGGAAGCAGCTACCTGGCAGTTGTAAGAAGGGGCAAAGGGACAGTCCCTTTGTCACATTGACAATCGGTTACTCCGCATCGTTAATTTTCAAAAGGTTAGCCATGGCTGACCTAGATAGTTAGATAAAATTGAGATATTTCAAAAGCGTGCTCGAGCTAACTGATGAACTCGGGTGCTAAGGCACCATGCCGCGCCCCATGCGGCAAAAGGGAGAAGCAACATGAAGAAGTCGACGTTTAACACCCTGCTTGTTGGTGGCGGTTTTCTGCTTGGCACGGCCGGCATCAAGCTGCTTACCAGCGCTCCGGTCAAGAATGCCTGCGTGCAGGGTATTGCGTGCGGTATGCGCATCAAGAACGGCTACCAGGACATGGTCGAGCAGGCCAAGGCTAATGTCGACGACATGGTTGCCGAGGCTGCTTACATCACCCAGAGCGAGGCCGCCGCGGACAACGCAGCTGAGTAGCGCTTCCAGGCACAAACTATGAGATTCTCGATTATCAGCGAGATCCCCGGCAGGACCCGTCTCCAGTTGGCGGGTCCTGTGCCAGAGAGCGATCTCGATGCGCTTCTTAAGCTTGGTGGCGACATCGACGGCGTGCGCAAGGTGCGCGTGTATGGCCGCATTGGCCAGATGGCGCTGGAGTACGACGAGCCGCGCCGCGATGCCGTGCTGGCCGCCGTCGGTGCGCTCGACGCTCAGGCCATTGCCGACGCAAAGACGGGTTACGTGATGCAGCTTGAGCCGCGCAAGCACAAGCTCGTTATGGATCTTGCCACACTTGTCGGCGCCCATTACGCACGTCGCTGGTTTTTGCCCACGCCCCTGCGTGCGGTGTTTGTCGTGGCCGGTTACATGACCTTTTTGCGCGCCGCCCTCCGTGAGCTCGCGCAGCCGCGCCTGACCGTTCCCGTGCTCGACGCTTCGGCCATCGGCATTTCGTTCGTCAAGCGTGATGTCGACACCGCGGGCCAGACGATGTTCCTGCTCAACGTGGGCGAGCTGCTCGAGGACTACACCCGCGCCATGAGCGAAAACGAGCTCATCAACTCGCTGCTCGATGTGCCCGACAAGGCGCAAAAGGTTGTCGGCGACACCGAGGTAAGCGTTGCTGCGACCGAGCTCGAGCCCGGCGATCTGGTCGCCGTGCGCACTGGCATGTCCATTTGCATCGACGGTGTCGTCGAGCAGGGGAGCGCTATGGTCAACCAGGCGACCCTGACTGGCGAGCCGCTGGCCGTTGAGCGCAGCGTGGGCGACGACGTGTTCGCCGGTACCGTCGTGGAAGACGGCAGCATCTTGGTGCGCGTGCGCGCCAACACGGCGCAGACCAAACTGCGCTCGATCGTCTCGCTCGTGCGGACGGCCGACTCGCTCAAGTCCGAGGGCCAGTCGCATATGGAGGACCTCGCCAACAAGATCGTCCCGTGGAACTTCCTGCTCGCGGGCCTGGTTGCGCTCACCACGCGCAGCCTTATCAAGACCTCGGCGGCGCTGATGGTCGACTACTCGTGCGCACTCAAGCTCACGGGTTCCGTCGCCGTCATGACCGCCATGAGCGATGCCGCCAAGATGGGCGTCATGGTCAAGGGCGCGAAGTACTTTGAGTCGTTTGCCAAGGCTGACACCATCGTGTTTGATAAGACCGGCACGCTTACCGAGGCGCAGCCGCGTCTTGCCTGCGTGCTCACCACCGATGGCTGGAGCGATGACGAGGTCCTGCGCCTTTCCGCTTGCTTGGAGGAGCATTTCCCGCATCCGGTGGCGCGCGCCGTCGTCAACGCTGCTCGCGAGCGCGGGCTCGAGCACCGCGAGCGCCATGCCGCCGTCGAGTACATCGTGGCGCACGGCATCGCTTCGTCCATTGAAGGGCGTCGCGCGATTATCGGCTCGGCACACTTTGTGTTTGAGGACGAGAGCGCGCAGCTCGATTCCGACATTAAGGAGCGCATTGAGTCCCAGATGCAGGGCCTGTCGCCGCTGTACCTGGCGGTCGACGGCAAGGTCGTCGGCGTGCTCGGCATCGAGGATCCGCTCAAGCCCGGGGTCCGTGAGGCCATCGCCGACTTGCATGCGCTGGGCGTCAAGCATGTCGTTATGCTCACGGGCGATTCGGAGCGCACGGCCGAGCGCATTGCGCGCGAGGCGGGTGTCGACGAGTTTAAGGCCGAACTGCTGCCCGAGGACAAGTACGCGTATGTGGAGCGCATTAAGGGCGAGGGGCGCCACGTTGCCATGGTGGGCGACGGCGTCAACGATTCGCCGGCGCTGGGCCTGGCCGATGTGGGCATGGCCATGGGTGGCGGAAGCGACATCGCCAAGGAGGTCGCCGACATCATCCTGGCGGATACCGATCTGGCCGCAATCGTGCGCCTGCGCCGCATGAGTCAGGGGCTTATCGACCGTCTGACGAGTTCGTATTCCAAGGTGATGCTCACCAACTCGGCGCTGTTGGCATTGGGTATTACCGGCATGATCACTCCGCAGACGTCGTCACTGCTGCACAACGGCTCGACGATCGCCTACAGCCTGGGCAACGCAAAGGCGTACCTGCGTTAGCAGACGTGTTCGCCCACGTTATCTGGCCTGCGCCCAGACGGCATCGGTGTCGTCCGGGCGCAGGCCTTTTGCGTTTGACCATGTGCTAGCTACTCTATATAGTGTTGCTAGCGGTGCTAGCAATTGAAGGGAGTGGGATCAACGTGGGCGCTGTTAGCGGCATGGCGCAGGTGAATGTTCGCGTAGATCGCTCGGTTAAAGAGCGCGCCGAGGAAGCGCTGCAGCTTTCGGGCAGGTCACTGCCCGAGCTCATCAAAAAGGTTGTGGCCAAGGTCGCGCAGGGTGGCGGGCAGTGCGAGGAAGTGCTTGCGGCCGTCGACAACCGGCAGCAGACCGTCGCGCACGATACTCCGTTCGCCGCATCATGGGCGGCGGCGGATCAGCTTTACGCGGACCTGGGCATCGCTACGTCGTCCGTATCCGACGATCGCGATTGGGACACAATCTATTCCGAAGCCATGGACGAGCGCTATCGCCAAAAGGGGATGATCCAGTGAGTGGGGCGCCTCTCAAGATCATGGTAGACGCCAACGTATGGGTTGATTCGTTTTGCGTCGACCATGCCGAGTCGCTTGCCGCGCGTGCGTTTATTGGGCAGGCGACGGAGACGGGAGCGTTGCTGTTCTTTCCGGTGCATATCGCTAAGGACGTGCTGTACGTTGTCCAACACGAGCTCAAGCGTAGCGTTCTTGCCAGCGGGGGAGCGCTCGACGAGGCTTCTGCCCGCGCGATTGGCGATGCGGCGCTGGCGTTTGTTCGGAACATGACCGAAAACGCCACGGCCGTGGGTGCAGATGCGTCGGATCTTTGGCTGGCCGACAAATATCTGACGCTCCATCGCGATTACGAGGACAACTTGGTACTCGCCGCATGCAAACGCGCGCAGGTCGATTACTTGGTGACCAACGATCGCAAACTGCTCGAACATGCCGATCTTGCAGCAAAGACCCCGCGCCAAATGATGCCGATTCTTGCTTTGGCCGAACGCGGCGGCGCGGCTATCGGTTGACGCGAACTGTTTGCGGGCCTCTTGGACGACGATGCGCCAAGGGGCCCGCGTCTGCTATTTACAAAAGCTCAGCCTTGATGGCGGGACTTTCTGCGAGCTGCTCGGTGGCCTTTTCGTCGGAGCTGTCGAGTGCTGCCAAGCTGCGGTAGACCCACTCGTTGAGCTGGGTGTTCTTGACGCCTGCGGTCTGCATAAGGGCGCCTACCTCGCGGATTGCTGCGAGTAGATCAGCTTTGGGACCCGCGAGCTCGACCTCGATGCCGTGGTAGGCGGCCACGCCGCGGTTCTCACTCACGTGGTCGATAAAGCCCTCGACGGTCTCAAGCTGCTGGGCGAGAGCTGCATCATCGTCAGCGTCCAGCGCGACGAGTGCGTTCGATACCGTGAGGGCGGGATGTCCGCAGGGGACAAAGCCCTCGATGACATCCATAGCTTCGGTAATGGTTGAGCCCAGGCCTGCGAGGGCATTGACGAGTTTCTGCTTGGTATCCATAACGGTCCTTTCGACGGGATGTTTGCTTGGCGAAAATATACGTGACGTGTTCGGTAGCAAAAGTGCGAAGTACAGCGCACATTGTGGTCTTCACAGCTCGTGCATAGAACAGCTGTCTGCCTTTAGAACGTGGTAAGATAACTTTCCACTAGCGGGGCTCGCCCCGCGTGTTCCTTGAAAAGTCGACGGCTGCTGGGTGCCTGCGTGCCCGATGCCATCCAGACTTTCCCGACATTCGGGGGCGACTGGTTTCGACACGATAGCTCTGAGAGAGGAAGCAAGCCGAGGTCTCCTCGCCTCGTTAAACAGGGGTACCGTCAAATTGAATTGACAACAACTCTTCTTTTGAGCCTATGGCTCTCGCTGCTTAATTTATAGCGGTGCGTCAACCCGGTGATTTCCCCGACACCGGCGCGACGTCATTTTAGGGGAATGCTCCTGCGCACGTAATCGGTATGGCGCAGGCTAAGACCGAACCGGTTAGGACACCGCGAGCGTGTCGCTGCGCGCAAAGCGTCCGAGATAAAACCAGCGACTGAGCTTGGAGATGCCAATCAGGGGGCTTTCGTGGACCGGAGTTCGATTCTCCGCGCCTCCACCAATAGTTACAAGCAGGTAGGTAAACACGCCTACCTGCTTTTTATTACTTATAGATACCGCGGAGAATCGAACTCTGTGCAGGGCGCGGGCGTAAAGAAAACGCGTGAGCGTTTTTAGCCCGCGGGCGAGGACGCCGGCAGGCGGCCGAAGCCGGTGCGGATTTGCGAAGCAAATACGCGGATTCTCCGCGCAAAGCCTCAACCCAAAAACAGATGCGATGTTTATCGAATTTCAGCTGGCCTCGCCCAGCATCAACGGATCCCCCGTACCGCGGAGAATCGAACTCTGCTCCAAAACCCATGCGCTCTCCTCTGCAAAACTGGGTAGAAGAAAGCCAAAACGAAACAGCAGGAGGTCAACATGACTGCAGAAGATAAGGCAAAGAACGCCGGCAAGGTCGCGCTCGTTTTGGAGGGTGGCAGTTTTCGCGGGCAGTTTACCGCGGGCGTGCTCGACGTTCTCATGGAGGCCGGCGTCGAGATTCCGGCTGTCTATGGCGTATCGGCCGGCGCCCTCAACGGCGTGAACTACAAGTCGCACCAGATCGGCCGTGCCAACCGCATCAACCTGGCTTTCTGCAACGACAACCGTTTCATGGGCGCCGCATCGTTTGCGTCTACGGGCTCCATCGTGGGTTACGACTTTATCTTCAACGATGTCCAGGACCGCCTGGATCCCTTTGACAACGAGGTATTCGACGCGAGCCCCATCGAGATGTACGCCGTCGCGACGGACATGCTCTTTGGAACCGCTGCATACCTGCCGGTCAAAAGCGCCGTGCTCGACCTCGATGCCGTGCGCGCCTCGACGTCGCTGCCGCTGGTGACGCCGCCGGTCGAGATCGACGGGCACAAATACGTCGACGGCGGCGTAGCCGATTCGGTCCCCATCGAGCACGTGCTGGAGGAGGCGGGCTTCGATCGCGCGGTTGTCATTGTCACACAGGACCGCTCGTACGAGAAAAAGCCCTACGAGTTTATGCCTGCCGCACGCGCCCGCTATGCCGACTATCCTTACCTGCTCGAGGCTATCGAGACGCGCCACGACCGCTATAACATCCAGCGCATTCACCTGTGGAAGTATGAGCGCGAGGGACGCGCGCTGGTTGTTGCTCCGCAAAAGCCGGTCGAGGTCGGTCACGTCGAGCACGACCCGGCAAAGCTTCTCGACCTGTATATTCAGGGTCGTCAGGAGGCAAAGCGTCTGTTGAGTGATATCGAGGCATTTGTCGAGCGCTAGTGTCGCGACATCATGATCGATGGACGACATGTGCAGAAACTCTGGTCAGAGCCAAAATACCTGTTGACTCGTGCGACGAGCGGGGTAATATGGACGGGTTACTTGCAGAGCCCCGTGAATCTCTGTAACAACACGTACTGTACATGGAGGAGTCTAAGTGATTTCGAAATCGACTCACTACGCCAAGCAGGGCGAGGTCCAGCGCAACTGGGTTCTCGTCGACGCCGATGGTGCTGTCCTGGGCCGTCTTGCCACCCAGATCGCAATGATCCTGCGCGGTAAGAACAAGCCCCAGTTCACGCCCAACAGCGACTGCGGCGACTTCGTTGTCGTCATCAACGCCGATAAGGTCCAGCTTACCGGTAACAAGGCCGACACGAAGACCTATTATCGCCACAGCGGCTACAACGGCGGCCTCAAGGCTGAGAGCTTCCGCCAGGCTATGGAGAAGCACCCGGAGAAGGTCATCGAGCGCGCCGTTCGCGGCATGCTGCCCAAGACCACCCTCGGCCGTGCCCAGATGACCAAGCTTAAGGTCTACGCTGGTGCCGAGCATCCGCATGCTGCCCAGAACCCCACGAAGATTGAGCTGGAGGCTTAAAGATGGCTGAGAACACCGTTGTCTACCAGGGTACCGGCCGTCGTAAGAACGCCGTCGCCCGCGTCCGTCTCGTCCCCGGCACCGGCAAGGTGACCATCAACAAGCGTGATGCCGAGCAGTATTTCGGCCGTCATCAGCTCGTTGAGAACGCCCTTGCTCCCTTCAAGGTGACCGACACCGCCGGTCAGTTCGACGTTATCGCTCTGTGCGATGGCGGCGGCATCTCCGGTCAGTCCGGCGCTCTGCGCCTGGGCATCGCTCGCGCTCTTCTGAACGCTGGCGACTACCGTGCTGACCTCAAGAAGGCCGGTTTCCTTACGCGCGATGCTCGCGTGGTCGAGCGCAAGAAGTACGGCCTCAAGAAGGCCCGCCGCGCTCCCCAGTTCTCCAAGCGCTAAGGTTTTATCTCCTTACGAGATACAATGTACAAGCGGGGCCTGCCGATTGCTCGGCGGGTCCCGCTTTTCTTTTTTGACTAGGGCGGGCGACTGCGATTCGTCTGCTAGGGAAGGAGCAATCCTATGCCCCAGAACATTTTTGGCACCGATGGTGTCCGTGGCGTCGCCAACGCCGATCTAACTTGCGAACTCGCCTTTCGTTTAGGTCGCGCTGCGACAAGGTTCCTAGGACCCGATATTTGCGTTGGACGCGACACGCGCCTTTCGGGCACCATGCTCGAGAGTGCTCTGACCGCCGGCATTATGGCCGAGGGCGGCCGTCCGCATTGCTGTGGCGTGATTCCCACGCCTGCCGTGGCGTTGCTCACCGTCCAAAACGAGCTCGACGGCGGCATCGTCATCTCTGCATCTCACAATCCGCCCGAGTTCAACGGTATCAAGTTCTTTAGCCGCAAGGGTATGAAGCTCCCCGACGCCGTCGAAGAAGAGATCAGCGCTTGGGTTATGTCCGAGGAGTCCATGGCTGCCGATACGCTGCCGACCGGTGCCGGTGTGGGTCATATCGTAAAGATGAAGGATGCCCGCAAGGCATATGTCGACCATGCCATCAATACGCTCGACGGCCTTAAGCTCGACGGCCTCGTCGTCGCCGTCGACTGCGGACATGGTGCATCCTGCCAGACCACGCCCGCCGCGCTTCAGCGCTTGGGTGCAACGGTCCATGCCATCAACACCGATTACTGCGGCACTGACATTAACGTTGAGTGCGGTTCCACCCATCTTGGGCCCCTACGCGAGCTCGTTCTGCGCACCCACGCCGACATTGGCCTGGCTCACGACGGCGATGCCGATCGCGTGTTGTTTGTGGACAGTGAAGGCAACGAGATTGACGGCGACTACATTCTCGCAATCTGCGGCTCAGACCTCGCCGCTCGTGGCAAGCTTGTCAACTCAGAGATCGTCTCTACCGTCATGTGTAACTTGGGCTTCTCCATTGCCATGAAGGAGCAGGGCTTTGAGATGGTCCAGACCGCCGTGGGCGATCGTTATGTTCTTGAGCGCATGCTTGCGGACGGCGCTGTCATTGGCGGCGAGCAGTCCGGTCACATCATCTTCCTGGAGCACAATACCACCGGTGATGGCTTGGTTACGGCGCTTCAGCTGCTTTCTGTCGTAAAGCGCACCGGCCGCACCCTCACCGACCTTGCCGGCATCATGAAGAAGTACCCGCAGGTGCTTGTCAACGTGCATTCCGACAACAAGGCCGGCCTGGACGATTGTCAGCCCATTTGGGACGCTGTCGCTGCCGCCGAGAAGGAGCTCAACGGCCGCGGCCGCATCTTGGTGCGCCCGAGTGGTACCGAGCCGCTGGTTCGTGTGATGGCCGAGGCCGAGACGCACGAGCTGACCCAGCGTGTGGTCGACGACATCGTCGAGGTTGTCAAGCGCGAACTTCCTTAATGGTCAAAAACCAGTGCCAAGTGGTAAACTGGTAAGACTGTATTTGATTATTGGTATGTCCAAGGGGGAGCATGTTCACTAAAGTCCTAAGGTCTTTTGGTATGCGTGGTCGAGTCCTTACGCTGGATGCTCCCATCTCGGGCGATGTCATTCCGCTTTCCGAGGTAAACGACCAAACGTTTGCCACTGGCCTTCTGGGCCAAGGAGTGGCCATTCGGCCTACTGGTGCGCGCGTGGTTGCTCCTGCTGACGCAAAAGTTGAGGCTATCTTCCCGACGGGGCATGCTGTGGCCCTCAGTACGGTCGATGGCCTGGATGTACTTATTCACGTGGGACTCGATACCGTCAGGCTCGAGGGCAAGCATTTTTCCGTTCATGCTCAGGTGGGCGATATCGTGCGCAAGGGTGATGTGCTTATCGAGTTTGATCGTGAGTCGATCGAAGCCGAGGGTTACGATGTGACGGTGCCCATTCTGGTGTGCAACTCGGTAGAGTTCTCAAGCATCAAGGGCTCTGTTGGCGGGCATGTCGATGAGATGGATCAGCTTATCGTCGCCCGCGAACGATAAGCGCTCCTTGGGGCTTAAAATCTACAATTCGAACACGATTACGGAGGGCGCCCTTGAAAGAGGGCGCCCTCCGTGGCAAGATTACTATGTCCGGGGCTAAGAGGCCTCGGGTCGCTGTGGACGGGCAGGGGCCTCGACGCGGTTTGACACGAAACATAAACATTACGCGACCTCGCCCTGGTGGCCGCACACGTTGGTTGCGGCCGACGCGGGCCGCGGGCAAGTGCTTGTATGGGGAGACTTGCCTCTCTTTCACGAGAAAGGATGCGTAATGAAGATTATTAAAGCCAAAGACTATGAGGATATGAGCCGCAAGGCCGCTAATATCATCTCGGCGCAGGTTATCCTTAAGCCCGATTGCGTGCTGGGTCTTGCCACCGGTTCTACCCCGATTGGCGCCTACAAGCAGCTTGCCGATTGGTACAAGAAGGGCGACATCGATTTTTCCGAGGTCAGCACCTATAACCTGGACGAGTATCGCGGCCTTTCGCACGACGATCCTCAGAGCTATCATTACTTCATGCGCGAGAACTTCTTCGATCACATCAACATCGATTTGAACAAGACGCATGTGCCCGATGGCTCTAATCCCGATGCTGCCGCTGCTTGCTCCGAGTACGACGAGGTCGTCGCCGCTGCTGGTTATCCCGATTTGCAGCTTCTCGGCATTGGCAACAACGGCCACATTGGCTTTAACGAGCCCGCCGATCACTTCTCCAAGGGTACGCATTGCGTTGATCTGACCGAGAGCACCATCCAAGCCAACAGCCGCCTGTTTGATAGCATTGACGACGTTCCCCGTCAGGCGTACACCATGGGTACCCAGACCATCATGTACGCCCGCATGATTCTGGTCGTCGCCAACGGCGAGGCTAAGGCTCAGGCTGTACGCGACATGTGCTATGGCCCGGTTACGCCCGAGTGCCCGGCTTCGATTCTGCAGCTGCATACCAACTGTGTTGTTGTCGCCGACGAGGCAGCGCTTTCGCTCTGCGAGTAGGGCATATCAAGCAAATCTATTGAGCTTGTCAAGGGCTCCTGTGAATGCAGGGGCCCTTTTATTTTGCCAAGGTTGAATAAATGGATGATGGCGTGCCCATCAATTGAGATTGAGAATATGCAATTCTGGACGGTTTGCCATACGGGCATTAATAGCGATGACTTGCCATAAGCTTGCCAAAAGCGTCGCGAATACGATGATTTGGCTATACCAGATTCAATCTAAAATTGCTATTAAATAATTGCCAACGGTAGCATTAAGTTGGCGAGTTGCATAACCAAAATACGGTCTTGGCGTTGCGCTACACTTGCGAACGGATGGGACATACTGGCAAGCCGATTGACCTGCTTAAATACCGGTTTGTCGAACGAAAAGCAACGAGCGGTGCCCGCTGTACAAAAGCTTGCCGTATACATGCCAAAAGACAATCTATATCCTTGTTCCGCGCTGTTTATCGGACAGCCTGCATTGTCTTGCGGTTACGGTGTCCTTGTGGTCGAGAAGAGGAGCGGGCATGTTAAGCGATTTGGATAATACGGGCGACCTTGGGTTCATGCCGTCAGGCAGGGGCTATATTGTGCGACGCGACCGTTTGATGAACGAGCTGATTGCTAAAGGGCGCAAGGCTGGAATTGTGCTCATATATGCGCCTGATGGATTTGGAAAGACGTCGGTGCTACTTCAATACGCTCAAGAAGTCAAAAGTGACCAGACGAGGGGATCGGTGCGCATTATCGAAGCCGATCATGCCATTGGTCGAGAAGTGTTTGTTCAGCTCGAAGTAGTTGCAGAAGAGCTGAAGGATAAGCCGCGTTCACTCATTGCAATTGATAACGTTCCAAATTTCAATAGAGATGAGACCGAAGAGCTTATTGACAAGATGCGCGGTCTGCGCGCATCGGGCATAGGTGTTCTCGTGACGTGCCGCCCGTCAAATCGCCTACTCATTCATGGGCTAGGCGATTCGGTAAAGGTTAACGCTCAGATGCTCAAAGTTCATGCTTACGAGTATTCATCCTGGGCGGAGGCTTTTTCGATCAGCACTTCACTCGACTTCTATCACTTAACGCAAGGCGTACCCGAGCTAGTATCGGCATTACAGGTGGGGTTGTATGGCCAAGATGACACGAGTCGACTGCTCGAAAACGAAATTGTGAATGTATGTGGCGCCGCACTTGCCGATCTAGCTTCGCTCGAGAGTAATACGTTGTTTAACGTTGCATGTCTGATGCTGTTGATGGGCGAGGGCACTATTGCCGAGCTCGAAGCCTGTGGTGTAAGGCTGTCGATGATTGATCAGTCATATCTTGTTCGTGACTATCCGCTCTTTGGAGTGGACCCGACCGATCGAACCTTTACATGCCTGGGCATGGAGGAAAATGCACGCCTGAGGATGCGAAAACTGATTGCGGGCCTTCGTCCCGATCTTGTTCAGCGGGTAGCGCGCATACTGATAAAAGCCGGCCGGTGCGATTCCGCGATGGATTTAGCGGATGCCTTTCTAGACCGCGGCGTGGTGCTCGAGCTTGCCGCTCAATATGGGGTCGATCTTGTCCTTACCGGTCACGGTGGAGATATTTGCCGCGCGGCACTAGAAAAAACTACTGATGATCAACAACGTCGGGAGCCAACGGCGGCCGAGGCGCTCGGTGTATATATGGCAGCGGTGAGCGTATCGAATATAAAACTTGCCAGATACATGGCATCGGTCATCGAGCGAGATGGTGAACGTGCGGCGTGCGAATTGGATCCGCTTGCCTGGGAGGTGGCACAAGCTCTCACGATTGCTTGTTACGGTGGAAATGGTCTGGGGCTTCCCGCAACAGTTGTCTTTTCCGAGCATGCAGCGCATAACGATGCACTCGACATGCTGTCTGCCCATATTGAAATAAAGCGTCGTTTGACCGAGCATGCAGACGGCGGGGAGGTCATTGCGGCGGTTGAGGCACGCAAGGCATACAATTGCGAGATTGATGTCGCCGGCATCTTTGTGAAGATGGACCAAATGCTCCTGGAGATTTTTGACGGCTCCTTTTCAGAGATTGATGGACGCGATGACGCTATGACTGCTGCAGTGGCAGTGTTGGAATCGCACGGCTTGCAAGCGCTGGCAATTTGGACTCGGATGGTCCTGGCTGCTCGACGCCTGGTAGCCGGTTTGCCTGTTGTAGACGAAACGGCGTTTAGCGATTTGGATCGATATGCCGTACGAGTTCGCGATAATCAGATTCAATTGTTCGGATTATTGCTGGAAGGATGGCAATCGTTGGCCGAAGGGCGTCCGGTTAACGCAAAATTTCGTGCGGTTCAGGTGATGAGGCTTTCGAGTGAAATTGCCGAATATATGCAGAATAACGCCCTGTTGCTGGAACGTACGTCATATTTGCGCAACACATCGATGTTGTCGGTGCGAGAAGACGCGGAACTGCTCGATTTGGGCCAAACACAAGTCGGTGGGGCGGAGGCGTGGGCTGTGGCGCTTCATTTGGCTGCAGCGGGTCGTGATAGCGACCTTGCAGCATGGATGTCCATGAATCGTGCGGGGATTCTGAATCCTTCGTATCGATTGTTTGCGCGTCTGGCAATGCACTGTTTGGGGGAAGCAGGAGCAAGGATACGAAAGAAACTTCCAGTTCGCGAGATGGCGCGATATTCGCTCAAGGAGGATCTTGAGGCGGAAAGTGCCAGGCTCTTCCAGGCTGGTGAAATCGAGGCAACCGAGACGGTCGAGCACGTCGAGATGCGAGTGTTCGGTATGTTTAGCGCCGAGCGCGACGGCTTTCCCATTACGGATAAGATGTGGCGTCGCAAAAAGGCGGCAACGCTCGCAGAACGGCTCGCGTTGGGGCTTGATGTGCCGGTCGAACGCGAAACCATAGCCATGGAACTGTGGCCTCATGCTGAGTTCAAAAGCGCCCGCAATAACCTGTATTCGACCGTCTCGCGCCTGCGATCGGCTTTGGGGCCGACGCCTGACGGCAAATCATGCGTGGTGATTCAAAATGACTGCATTGGGCTCAATCCTAATTACGTAAAAACCGATGTGAGGGTGTTTGATCTCATAACGCGAGAGGTTTTGGCAAAGCGCGAAGGCGCATGTGGTCCTCATCTGATTGAACTGTGCCTAAAAGTTGAGCAACTCTATACCGGTCCGTTGTTTGTTCCCGATGGTTGCAATCCAGCGTTTTTCCTGCGTATGCAGCGGATTTTGCAGTCAAAATTTATCGACTGTATCGTTAAGGGGGCAAATGCAGCGCTCGAGGAAAATGACTTGCAGTCAGCGGTGTGGTTGGCAGAGGCGGGCCTTCGACAAGGGACGATGCGAGAAGATATGGTGCGCTGCGCCATGCGGGTTTATAGCGCAGCGGGACGACGTCGCGACATTGTCGAGCTATATCATGGCCATATTCACCAGCTTAAGGAACAAGTTGAAGGAATCCCCGAACCTGAGACCCGACGACTGTACGAGCGCTTGGTCGAAAGCAGACTCAAACGCGCGATTGTAGAGCGATAAAAAAGCGCCCGAGTAATTCGGGCGCCCTATGAATATGGCTGCAAGGCTTATTAGACGAGCTTGATCTTCTCGATGTCCTTGCGCGAGGACTCGCGATACAGCGAGAACTTGCGGCCGATGACCTGGACGACCTCGGCGTGGCAACGCTCAGCGAGCTCTTCGGCGGCCTCGCGGGCGGAAAGACTGGAGCCATCGAGCACGGAGCACTTAACGAGCTCATGCTTCTCCAGGTAGGCGACCGTCTGCTCGACGGTGCCCTCGTTGACATCGGACTTACCGATGATGATGGCGGGGTTGAGGTGATGGGCCATGCTGCGAAGCTGCTTGACCTGGGCTCCTGTCAGTGCCATGGGTTCTCGCTTTCTATGTATGGGGCGCCCCGCGACGGGGCCTTAATCTACGTGAGCTGTCCCACGATAGCGCAGGAACGGCGCGGTGTGGAGCGCGTTTGCCCAGTTCAAAAAGAATGCGGATGCCGAGGTGATGGGCAGTGCGGGCTGTGAACGGGCTACGAGCGGGATTCAGAGACCGGTTCCCATGCAATAAACGCCCAGCGAACCTTACGGATATGGTCGAGCATATAGCGCCCCTGCGGCACGCCCTTGGAGCCCGGCTCGCCGGCATGGGGGTTTTCGATCATGTGCTGAGCGATATAGTCGCGCAGGCGGTCGATCTTATCCTCGTTGCCATGCTCGAGCATACGGGAAAAATCCGCCACGCCTGCCTCAAGGCTATCGAAGGTATCGCGACGAGGCGATTCAAAGTATGTAACCTGCGGCAACGCACCCATCTGAATGAGGATGTTGAAGGCGTACACAAAGCCATTGCTGCAGGTAACCGAGGCGCCGATAGCGTTCATCAAGTGCAGATCATAGCGCGGGCTGGAGTTAGCGACCATCGTGACAGTACAACGCCGACGAGCCGCACGGTCAAGCTTGGCAAGCGCACCTTTTAGGTTGGTCGTGGTGACAGAACGACTGGCAAAGGCAACATCTACCGCTTTCGCGACCGGTCCAACCAAATCCCAATCATCATCCCAAGCAAGCTCAAGCGGCGTAATAAGATCCTCGAGTCCGTAATACTCAATGCCCGCATCAAGGGTGCCCAGCATGGCAGGGGAGAAATCAGCCGCAATCACAGGATGCCCAGCCTGAGCAAGCGGAATAGCAATCGACCCAGCTCCACACCCCATATCGAGCACGGATTCACCAGGCTTTAACGCCAACAGCTTGATAAAGTCCCGGGCATACGGGGCAGTCTCCAACGGCCGAAAATGCCGAGCCCTTTTATCCCACTCAAAAGAATCATCAGCCCGCCGCCGACCAGCCTGCATCTGCATCCACTCCAGATTCCAATCTGTGGAAAGCAGCTCAGAGCGAGCATCCCCATCAACCACGGGCCAACCTCCTAGCAACAAAAAAGCGACTCCTCCCAAAAGAAGAGCCGCAACCAGCATATATCAGAAAGAACCGATCCAACGCCAAACCGTCATACCAGCAAAGTAGGGCAGAAGCGAAGCGACTGCCAAAGGGATAGAACCCAGCCGAGGTCCCGTTGTGCGGGAGCCCCGCCGCCGGGCGGCAGACATATAAGGTCGATCGCGAGTTCCGCACGAGCCGGAGAGCACTTAATGTGCTCTCCGTGCGAG
>URDI01000022.1:0-32125 GCA_900546475.1 uncultured Collinsella sp. | reverse complement strand
GCAAGGCGGGGCCGAGGCCGCCTCGATCAATTTGCGAAAGAATCTTGACGGTACCCTTGATCGCTCACTTAATCTAATAGGAAATTGAGCGAGGCCGGAGCTTTAGCTCCGGCCTCCCCATATAAGGGCTCGGCTTTGCCGAGCCACCAAATTTGCATCAGCCCCAGAACATGTTTGAGAACTGTGCTTGGAGTATGTGTTGGTAGGCCCCGAATCGGTGCTGCCTCCCGGCGCATTCCGCAGGGGGAGCGATATTTTGCAGCACGAAGTGCGCAGCAAAATATCGCTCATGCCCGAGGACGCGCCGGGAGGCAGCACCGATTCGGGGCCGGACATGCGGATCTACCTGCGCAATTACAAATTCGTAAACTTTTTTGAAAAAAGTGCTTGCACAGTTCTCGAATCATAGGTTATTATCTTCCTCGTTGAACGCGCGGGTCCAACAAAACGAAGCGCGAATCAACAACATAGCATGTCGGAGTGGCGGAATTGGCAGACGCGCTAGCTTGAGGTGCTAGTGACCGCTTTTTGGTCATGCGGGTTCAAGTCCCGCCTCCGACACCATCGCATTTGAGAAGCCTCTTCGGAGGCTTTTTTGTTACCGATAGACGGTGGGGTCCACGATGGAAACGTTTGAACGCAACGAGTGGGCAGACGTTGCCCAACTAGTCGAGATCACGAGCGATGCTGTCATCATTTGTGAGCTCGACGGAACCATCCTGCATGTGAATAATCGTTTGCTCGATCTGATGTGCGAGGAGCGCGCTGACGTCATCAACGGTGATGTCAAGGACGTTCTGTACTCGTCTGCCTTTGAGCGCGCGACCGAACATCGTCTGCCGTTTGAGACCGATGGCTGCGAGAGCGAGCTGATGCTCAAGCTGAGCGACGGGTCCTTTATTCCCGTCTTGGTTCGCGCAGGTTCCGTTACGCCTCCGCGTATCTTTGGACGCCGCGCGCCGCGCGTCCTGGTGGCGTTTCACAGCATCGAAGAGCAGTATTCCCACGATCGTCAGCTCAAACGTGCGCTATCGGAGCTTAGGGTGGCGAATAAACGCCTTTCGGGTACCCTTTCGGTCATTATGAGTACCGTGGGCTCCGATGAGCTCCCCAGCTTGCTCGATACCGTTTTGAATCAGCTCGTCGGAACGCTCGATGCCTCTGGAGCTGCGATTTATTTTTCTGAGAGCGGCGGTTTTAAGCTCCGCGGTGTTTCCAAGGAGCTGCATGATAGCTATCTTCCCGAATTTATGCCGTACGGCGCGGGCATTCCGACCTACGTGCTTCGTGAGTCGCGTGCCTGTCGTCTGTCGATCCAGCAGGACCTTGAGGGCGACCGGGTTGCTTCGGGTATGTTCATTGATTTGGACAATCGTTCCAAACACTTGCTGCGCGTGCAGGATATGCCTCCGTATCGCAGTGAGATCTGTCTTCCCGTGTTTTACGGCACGCAGGTGCTCGGTGTGTTGGAGGTCGGTTGGAAACGTCCACAGGCGCCACTTGCCTATGACCTTAACGTGCTCGAGGTCATCTGCGATTACCTGTCTATTCAGATGGTCGGCATGGCGTCGAGCTTACGTTCGCGCCGCACGGCAGAACTTGGTCGTTCGCTCAACGTGCTGCGTGATGAGCTTTTTACCTATCTTGATGATCCCGTCGTCGCTTCGCGCGCGGTATCGTCGGAAATTTGCGCCGTGCTCAACTGTCATTTTTGCCCCGTGGAGTATGATGCGGGCCTCGAAACCTATGTCATCGATTTTGAGGGTGGCAGTCGCGTAGCGTTGCCGGGCGATCCGGAGTCGCTCTTCTTTTCTGTCACGACGCCGGCAGCGCGCCTGGGATCAGCTTCCGATGGGTTCGAGACGTCGGTGCTGGGCGGGACGAGCGTTGACGATCTCAAGCACGTGCGCCTAACGCGCGTGGATGAATCCACGCCTATGGGTGCATGGCTGAGAGCCCACGGCCTGCCGTGTCAGGGACTGTATGTCGACTCCGGTATCGAGGCGGGGCGCTATCGCTCGGAGGCGGATGACAAGCGAAACAACGATGCGATCGTTCACGCTGATGTCGCAAAGGGGCCGACAACGCGCGCCTTGCTGCTCCGTGATGGCAGCCAGGAACCAATCGACGACCTTGAATACGACTACATGGTGCATTTGGCTCACGATTTTGAGCTGATCTATGAGGGTGAGTCTCAAAAGCGCGAGGAGCGTCATATCGCTCAGACGCTTCAGATCGGCATGAGAAATTCGCTTGGTGACGTTCCGGGAATCGCCGCCGATTCGGTGTACCTATCGGCAACGAATTCGGCGCTGGTCGGCGGTGACTTCTATACGCTTGTTCGTCTTCCCGACGATTGCGCCGTTATGATTTTGGGAGATGTGTCCGGCAAGGGAATCGAGGCGGCGTCGATGTCGGCGCTCGTCAAGACGGCGCTGACGGCCTATGCCTGGGAGGGTGCGGGGCCTGCCCGCATGGCTCGCTCGCTCAATAGCATGCTCATGGGCTTTTCGAGAGTCGAGACGTTTGTGACGGCGTTTATCGCCAAGATCGATCTTAAGGCGGGTCGCGCTACCTATTGCTCTGCGGGACATCCTCCCACTATGGTCATTCGGCCGTCGTCGACGCCGCTTGGTGGCGGCGAGACCTGCGGGGGAGAAGTGGAGCTCCTTGGGTGTCAATCGGGCGTGATCGGTGCCTTTGAGAGTATGGTGTACGAGACGGGCGTCTTTACGTTCGCTCCTGGTGACATGCTCTTTATGTATACCGACGGAACGATCGAAGCGCGCGATCGCTCTGGTGCTTTCTTTGGCGAGCAACGCCTTCGCGATCTTTTGCTCTCTGTTTCGGGTGAGGGCGTATCGGGAATCTGCGGTAAGGTCTTGAGCGAGCTTGACCGCTTTACCGAGTCGGCGCTGGACGATGATATCGCGTTGGTGTCCCTTGAGTTTTTACGGGGCCGATCGTAGGCTGCGACGCTTGAGGGGTGAAACCTACGCGGTTGTAGATATGTGTGCATCGAGCGAGCTCTTTTGGGGAACCATGGTCGTATGAATGAGTGGAATGACATAGCGGTTTTGACGCCACCGGGTGATGTCGACATCGCCTCGGTGCCCGCGCTGCGCCGACGGTTGGATAATTTGATCGACCGGGGCGTGCGCCGCGTTGTCATCAATTGCCAGGCCGTGGGCTTTATCGACTCGACGGGTTTGGCGTTTTTGCTTACACGCGCTAGAGAGCTCATGAGGCGAGAGGGCCTGCTTTCGCTCGTTAACGCCTCCGATGAGGTCATTCGCTTTTTGGAGATTGCCCGACTTGTCGACATCCTCCATGTTGCGGGCTTCGCTCGGGAGTCGATTCCTGCCATTCCGGTGGGGGAATTGCCTCGCTGGAGCAAGAGTGTCGAGGTGCGCCAGGGTATCGAGAACCTTCCATACTATCGTCATCGTATTGCCGAGCTACTCGAATCGCTTCCCCTGAGGCGTGATGAGCGCTATGACGTCGCATTGGCATCGGGCGAGGCACTGGGCAACGCGTATGACCATGCGGGTGGTATCGGATGCATCCTGACGGTTCAGGCCTATGGCGATCGTGTCGTGATTGAGGTTGTCGACCGTGGGGCGGGCTATTCGATCGACGGGTCGAGTGAACCGGTTACGACTGAGGAACGCGGGCGTGGAATCAAGCTCATGCGCATGTTGGTCGACAACGTGGAGGTTACCCGTCGTACTGATGGTGCCGGTACGCGCGTTCGGATGGTAAAGCTGTTTAGCGGAACGTTGGAATCGTGCGCCTAGTAAATCGTTTTGGCATGTTTATCTGCCAAGAGCATGTGGCGAACAACTTTTTTGAAAAAAGTACTTGCGTCTTTTGGGTAACTCGCGTAAATTAATAACCCGCAAGCGGACATGGCTCAGTTGGTAGAGCACAACCTTGCCAAGGTTGGGGTCGCGGGTTCGAGCCCCGTTGTCCGCTCCATTGCATTTCCGGACCGTCTCAAGCGGTCCTTTTTCGGCGAAGTGGCCAAGTGGTAAGGCAGAGGCCTGCAAAGCCTTTACCCCCGGTTCGAATCCGGGCTTCGCCTCCAGGCAACATCCGGGCGCTCCGGCGCCCGTTTTGTTTACATATGCGGACATGGCTCAGTTGGTAGAGCACAACCTTGCCAAGGTTGGGGTCGCGGGTTCGAGCCCCGTTGTCCGCTCCAAACGCAACAGCCCGACTACTACGGTAGCCGGGCTTTTTCGTACCCATCGTATGGGCTCGAACCCGAGAGGGAGCGAGCGTTAAGCAAACGCGGAGCGTTTGTAGCGAGCTGGCGAGGTCGCCGGCAGGCGGCCGAAGCCGGCGCGGATCCGCGAAGCGGATACGCGGACGCCCCGTTGTCCGCTCCAACTATCTTACGCGGTTCTAACGAACCGCGTTTTTTGTTGACGCTGCGCGAGCCCCGGGCACCCCATCTTGCCCCTCAATCGTCGGTCGCGTACATAAAGTACGCTTCCCTCCTCTTTCGCGGCAACCTGGGGCACCCGGAGCCCGCTCGCTGTCGTAGCCGGGGAAGTGGGTCTTCCGTTCTTTTCACTAATTGGTCGATCCGTCCCAGGAGACTCGAACCCGAGAGGGAGCGAGCGTTTGGGGCGTGGCTGTGGCGTTGTTTGCCGCGAATGTCCGCTTTGGGCGTATCATCGTGGGCATCTCGCATAACCTCGTTGCAAGGGAGATACGCCCCATGGCTACAGAAAAGTCTTCTTCGCGCTCATGGATGTCCGACGCCGCGATCTATCAGATCTACCCGCGCTCGTTTAAGGATTCGACTGGTTCGGGTCTGGGCGATATCGCGGGCATTACCCAGCAGATGGACTATCTTGAGCAGCTGGGCATCGAGGCTATCTGGCTGAGCCCGTTTTACCCATCGCCTCTTGTCGATGGCGGCTATGATGTGGCGGACTACTGCGATGTCGACCCACGTCTCGGCTCGCTTGATGACTTCGATGACATGATCGCTGCGGCTCATGCGCGCGACATCAAGGTCATCGTCGACATCGTGCCCAACCATTCATCTAACCAGCATCCTTGGTTCAAAGCCGCTCTTGCCGCCGGCCCCGGATCGCCCGAGCGCACCCGTTATATCTTCCGCGATGGTCGCGGCGAGCATGGCGAGCTGCCTCCCACCAATTGGAATGCCAACTTTGGCGGCCCCGCCTGGACGCGTGTCGCGGACGGTCAGTGGTATCTGCACATGTTTACGCCCGAGCAGCCGGACTTTGACTGGTCGTGCCCCGAGGTTCATGCGTTCTTTTGCGACGTCCTGGCGTTTTGGAGCGATCGAGGCGTCGATGGCTTTCGCATTGATGTGGCGCACGGTCTCGCCAAGGATCTCGACCGCGATGACCTCGACCGGTGGCATCTCGCCGAGGGCGATGACATGGTTGAGGACGGCACCCATCCGCTGTGGGACCGCAACGAGGTCCACGAGATCTATCGCGAGTGGCGCCGCGTGTTCGACCGCTATGATCCGCCACGCAGCGCCGTTGCCGAGGCGTGGGTGCTGCCCGATCGCCAGTATCTCTACGCGCGTCCCAGCGAGCTTGGCCAGACATTCAACTTTGAGTTTGCCAAGGCCACTTGGACCTATGATGACATGCACGCTGCAATCGAGGAGGGCTTGAAGGCAGCTATAGAATCCGATTCCGCCTCGACCTGGGTGCTCTCCAACCACGACGTGCCGCGCGTGGCGACGCGCTATGCCCTGCCGCAGATCAAGGCGACGCGCTACCACCAGATTGCGCTCGACTGGCTCTTACGCGACGGGTCGTCTTATGACGAGGAACGTGAACTCGGCGAGCGCCGCGCGCGGGCGGCCCTTTTGCTCGAGCTGGCGCTTCCGGGCTCGGCATACGTGTATCAGGGTGAGGAGCTCGGCCTTTTTGAGGTGGCTGACATTCCGTGGGCTGTACTCGAAGATCCTACTGCGACCAATACGCACGGACCGAAGCGCGAGAAGGGGCGCGACGGCTGCCGTGTGCCCCTGCCGTGGGTGGCGGCGGACGATCCCGCGCAGGGCGGATCGTTTGGGTTTTCACCGGCGGACGCCGATGCGGCGCCCCATCTGCCGCAGCCTGCATGGTTTTCCGATTACGCTGCCGATAGGGAAGAAGCGGACCCGACATCGATGCTTGCGCTCTATCGTGACGCCCTCTGGCTGCGGCGCAAGCTGCGCGGGTGCGCCAACGATCTTGCGTGGCTCGATCTTGACGGGCGCACCGGCCTTGCGGATGGTGCCGAGGGCGCTGAGGGCGGCGTCATCGCCTATCGCCGCGACAACGGCTGGGCGTGTGTGACGAACTTCGGTGCAGCGCCCGTGGAGCTGCCTGCGGGCAGGGTCCTGCTCGCCTCATCACCGCTTGCAGACGGTAAGCTCGCGCAGGACAGCTCTGCCTGGATCATGCTCGCTGAGTTGTAGGGGTCTCTTGCGGCGAGCTTGCGTTTGCCTGCGCCTTCCGCGGCGGCTGATGTCTTCGCGAGGTTCGCGAGGGCGTCGCAAAACTTTTCAAAAAAGGTTCTTGCATTTGGGTGGATCATCCCGTATATTAAATCCTCGCAGGCGGACATGGCTCAGTTGGTAGAGCACAACCTTGCCAAGGTTGGGGTCGCGGGTTCGAGCCCCGTTGTCCGCTCCATTTGGGCGTTTAGCTCAGGGGGAGAGCGCTTCCCTGACACGGAAGAGGTCAGAAGTTCAAATCTTCTAACGCCCACCAAATGTTCGCAGCTCAGAGGCATCGCCTCTGGGCTGTTTTGTTTTGGTCGCCAAATGGGTTGCCAAATACGTCACCAAATTTCGAGTTTTTGATCTTCCGGGATGCTTCTCAGTAGTCATCCGAGGAAACTCTCGTCTTCTCCGTTTGCATACACATATCTTTCAAGGATTCGTGCCGCGGTTGCATGAGGCTCGGCAAGGCACGACCGCAACATGTTGGTCAAGCATAATCTTTTGGATTCTTTTGGCGTGAGCGGCTTGGTTTTGGTAGGATTTGTCAGCGGCCTAACTAAGGGGGTTTTATAACTGCCATGCAGGTAGCCGTGCTGGTAACGTTTTACCGACTTGCCAAGAACCCCTCATTTTTAATGCGTCTGCAAAATGACCAATTGCTTTGACCTGCTGAAACACTATATGTTGTGTTTGACCTAAAAAAAGAATACAGGATATAGATGCCTCTTTGTCGTATGATAGATGGCGGACAGAGAACGAAGACCTTAACTGCCTCTTTTGAACGTGTCCTTGAGCCGCTTGATCGGCTCCTGGGAGTGTCCGCATTGAGGCTTATGGTTTATCGAGAACACAGATTGCGCGACGGCGCCGCAAGACGGGGCAAGCCCTGCCGGGCATCGTTTGGCTCTGAAGCGCAATGAGACTACGACGCGAAAGAGGCAAGAGGATGAAGATCATCAAGCGCAGCGGCACCGAGGTTGTCTTTAACATCGATAAGATCGTCAATGCCATCCGCGCCGCAAACTTGGAGGTCGAGGAGAGCTCTCGTCTAACCGACCGCCAGGTGGTTTACGCGGCACAAAACGTCGCCGAGGCATGCGAGAACGCGGGCCACACCGTTTCGGTCGAGGAGATCCAGGATTTGGTCGAGGACGAGATCATGCGTCTCGACTGCTACGAGGTCGCCCGCCACTACATCATCTATCGCTATGTTCAGAGCCTGAAGCGCCAGAAGAACACGACCGACGACAAGATTCTGTCGCTGATCGAGTGCAATAACGAAGAGGTCAAGCAGGAGAACTCTAACAAGAACCCGACCGTCAATTCCGTCCAGCGCGACTACATGGCCGGCGAGATCTCTAAGGACCTGACCCAGCGCGTGCTGCTGCCCCAGGAGATCGTGGATGCCCACAATGAGGGTCTGATCCACTTCCACGATTCCGACTACTTTGCCCAGCACATGCATAACTGCGACCTGGTGAACCTGGAGGACATGCTCCAGAACGGCACCGTTATCTCGGGTACGCTGATCGAGAAGCCGCATAGCTTCTCGACTGCCTGCAATATCGCGACGCAGATTATCGCCCAGGTTGCTTCCTCCCAGTACGGCGGCCAGTCCATCTCGCTGACCCATCTTGCTCCCTTTGTTGAGGTGAGCCGTCAAAAGATTCGCGGCGAGGTCGCTCGCGAGCTTGAGGAGCTCGGCGTCTCTGCGTCTGCAGAGAAGGTCCGTGAGGTCGTTGAGGACCGCCTGCGCGATGAGATCCGTCGCGGCGTCCAGACGATTCAGTATCAGGTCGTGACCCTTATGACCACGAATGGCCAGGCGCCGTTCGTGACGGTCTTTATGTATCTCAATGAGGCCCGTACGCCTCAGGAGAAGCACGACCTTGCCATGATCGTGGAGGAGACGCTTCGTCAGCGCTATGAGGGCGTTAAGAACGAAGCCGGCGTGTGGATCACCCCGGCGTTCCCCAAGCTTATCTATGTACTCGAGGACGATAACGTTCACGAGAATTCCCCGTACTTCTACCTGACCCAGCTGGCTGCCAAGTGTACCGCCAAGCGCATGGTGCCCGACTACATCTCCGAGAAGAAGATGCGCGAGCTCAAGCTGTCGAAGGGCGAGACCGCCGGCAACGGCGATTGCTACACCTGCATGGGTTGTCGTAGTTTCCTGACGCCCGACCGTTCGGGCAACGGCTTTAACAATGTCGCCAACGCGCTGAACTATGACCCGACCAAACCTAAGTACTATGGCCGCTTTAACCAGGGTGTTGTGACCATCAACCTGCCCGATGTCGCGCTGAGCTCGCATCAGGACATGGACAAGTTCTGGAAGATCTTCGACGAGCGCCTTGAGCTGTGCCACCGCGCCCTGCTGTGCCGTCATGAGCGCCTGATGGGTACGCTTTCTGACGCTGCACCGATTTTGTGGCAGTACGGCGCCCTAGCGCGTCTGAAGAAGGGCGAGACGATCGATAAGCTGCTCGTGGGCGGATACTCCACCATCAGCCTGGGGTATGCCGGCCTGTATGAGTGCGTCAAGTATATGACGGGTCACAGCCACACCGAGAAGGAGGGCACGCCGTTTGCCATGGCCGTCATGCAGCGCATGAACGACAAGTGCGCCGAGTGGAAGGCCGAAAGCGATATCGACTTCTCGCTGTATGGCACCCCGCTTGAGTCGACGACCTACAAGTTCGCCAAGTGCCTGCAGCGTCGTTTTGGCATTATTCCGGGTGTGACGGACAAGGGCTACATTACCAACAGCTATCACGTCCACGTGTCCGAGGAGATTGATGCTTTCGACAAGCTTAAGTTTGAGGGCATGTTTCAGCAGCTTTCGCCGGGCGGTGCTATCTCCTACGTTGAGGTTCCCAACATGCAGGACAACCTCAAGGCTGTCATTCGCGTGATGCAGTACATCTACGACAACATCATGTACGCCGAGCTCAACACCAAGAGCGACTACTGCCAGGTGTGCGGCTACGATGGCGAGATCAAGATTGTTGAGGACGATGGCAAGCTGGTGTGGGAGTGCCCCAACTGCGGCAACCGAGACCAGGAGAAGATGAACGTCGCTCGTCGTACGTGCGGCTACATCGGTACCCAGTTCTGGAACCAGGGTCGAACCGAGGAGATCCGCGACCGCGTGCTGCATCTCTAATAACCATCCCAGGCTGCCCCGTAGCGAGGCCCCGGACCTTTACTCGCTATTTCGGACAGTCCTGGCTCACGACGGAGGCGCCACTGGCGCCTCCTGTTCGTGCGGAACTCATATCGAGCAAAGGTCCGGGGCCTCGCTACGGGGCAGCCAAGTTGATGTAGCTGAGATGCAGCATGCGGTCTGCTCACTCCTCGAAGTTCTTAGCGGAAATGAGTTGACCTGCGACAACGGTCTGCTTGCGATAGCGGTTGAGCTGCAGCATTGTTTTTATTGGACCTCGAACCCTATACTCGATGTTCGCTGAGTTCATTGAGTATCGCTCGCGAGGGGTCTGGAGTATATCGTCCCGCCCGCAGTTTCGCAGGCCGAAGGCCGAGAATGTTTGAGGACGGGATGATATACTCCAGACCCCCAGGAAGGTTACCTATGAACTACGCGAACATTAAGTATTTCGACATTGCTGATGGAGAAGGCGTTCGTACTTCTCTGTTTGTGAGTGGGTGCCGTCGTGGGTGCAAGAACTGCTTTAACTCTGTCGCGTGGGACTTTGCTGCGGGCGAGCCGTTTGATCGCACCGTCGAGGACAAGATTATCGAGAGCCTCGACCATCCCTTTATTGATGGCCTGACGATTCTGGGCGGGGAGCCCATGGAGCCCGAGAATCAGGCTGGGCTCGTTGATTTTGTCGAGCGTGTTCGCGCGGCCTATCCAGTGGGGTCGGGGAAGACTATTTGGTGCTTTACTGGCGACGTACTCGAGGAGCTTATGCCGGGCGGTCGTCATCATACCGAGGTGACGGACCGCATCCTTGCCTGCCTCGACATGTTGGTGGACGGCCCGTTTGTTCAAGATTTGTACGATATCTCGTTGCGCTTTAGGGGCTCGAGCAACCAGCGTGTGATCGATATGAACGCTACGCGCGCCCGTGCTGAGCGCGAGGGCGTTGCGCTTTGTGATGCGGTTGAACTTTGGCGTGATGATCCGGTCTATTCGACCCATACTATGTAGCTTGTGGTCGATGCCGGAGGGCGTGGTACCATAGTGCGAACGTGAAATCGGAAAAGTGAGGCCCAGATGGTCGATCAGGAAAAAGTCGAGGCCGCCATTAAGCTGTTGCTTGAGGGCATAGGCGAGGACCCAACTCGTGAGGGCCTGCTGGAGACCCCGGCGCGCGTTGCCCGTATGTATGGTGAGATCGCCGGCGGTATGGACCAGAGTGCCGAGGAACACCTGTCCAAAACCTTTGCCGTCGCTTCGAACGATTTGGTTATCGAGCGCGACATCACGTTCTACTCGCTGTGCGAACATCATCTGCTGCCGTTTTATGGCAAGGCCGCCATTGGTTATATCCCTAACGGTCGGGTGGCTGGGCTTTCCAAGCTCGCCCGCACGGTTGAGGTTTATGCCCGCCGTCTGCAGCTGCAGGAGCAACTGTGCGCACAGGTTGCCGATGCCCTCATGGATTATCTCGCTCCCCAGGGAGCGATTGTGTTGATGGAGGCCGAGCATATGTGCATGACGATGCGTGGCGTGCAAAAGCCCGGCACCAAGACCGTGACGCTTGCTCGCCGCGGCGTCTTTGAGACCGATCCCGCGCTCGAGGAGCGTTTCTTTAGGATGCTGGGCCGCTAACCATGAGAGTCGTCAACGACTTTACATCGAAGACCGATGAGGGGACGTCGCGTCGCGGCTTTATGGCTTCGGGCCTGGCCCCCTTTGGTGCCATGCCTCGCATTGATTACATTTGTGCCAACGGGCTGTTCCGGCGGCACCTGGGCAACATCGTACAGTTGGAATCGGGGCGCATCTTCTGCCGCCACGGTATTGACCATCTGCTCGATGTCGCGCGCATTATGTGGATCAAGAATCTCGAGGAGCAGCTCGAATTTGACCGCGAGGTCATCTACGCCACAGCACTTCTTCACGATATCGGCAAAGATGAACAGTATGAATCGGGTATATCCCATGATGTTGCAAGCGAACGCGTCGCTGATGCGATTCTCGGCGGCATGCCCGATGACGTGGCGTTTGAGCCGGCCGATGCCGCAGCCATTAAGACGGCCATTCTGGGCCATCGAAAGCTGCGCGTGAACAGCCAACCGCTTGAGCGTCTGCTCTATGCAGCCGACAAAGCGTCGCGTGCCTGCTTTGCATGCCCCGCGCGCAACGCTTGCAACTGGAGCGATGATAAAAAGAACCTGTCGATTCGCGTGTAGTTAGTTTGCGCGGTCGGGGTTCTAAACGAAGGAGACGATCGCGTTGAGTAACAAGAAACTGCCCGAGAATGCAACCAAGACCGAAGGCGCCGAGCTCGCCCGCCGTGGAAGGGGCGAAATATCCACCGCAACGGCGGTGCCTCACGTGAGCTATGACGATTTGCGCCATGCCGATCGTATTGTCATTGACGGCCTGGAGGTTTTTGCCAACCATGGCGTGTATCCCGAGGAGAACGCGCTGGGTCAGAAGTTCATCGTTTCTCTGGTGCTCTATGCCGACCTGCGCGCGGCGGGGGAGCACGATAACCTGGACGCCTCGATTGACTACGGCTCGGTGTGCCACGATGTCGATGGCTATCTGCGCGAGCATACGTTTAAGCTCATCGAGGCGGCAGCCGAGGGGACAGCCCAGATGCTGCTGCGCCGTTATCCCTCGCTGCTTGGTGTGCGCATAAAGCTCGATAAGCCGTGGGCTCCTGTTGGCCTGCCCCTGGCAAGCTGCGGCGTCGAGATCGAGCGCGTGCGCTAGTCGACGCTAGAGCTTGTTGAGGGGTGGCTGCTTGAGCCGCTGAGACAGTGCTCTATTGTTGGGACAGTACGTGTCGAGCAGGGCGTGAAAGCGCTGATTGTGGCTCGGCTCGAGCAGATGGACGAGCTCGTGGGCGACAACCATGTCGAGGCATTCGACAGGGTAGGCGGCGAGCTCGCGCGCGATACGAATGGCGCCGGTTTTGGGTGTGCAGGAGCCCCAACGCGTTTTCATGCTGCGCACGGAGACGCGGGCCACGGTGACGCCCATTGCGATTTCGTACGCGTGCACGATGTCGCGTAGCGCTGCGGTGACCTCGGACGCGTAGAGCTGGTCGATGTGGGCTTGGAGCTCGTCGGACGTTAGGCCGTCGAGGATTGCGCGCCGCTTGGCCTGTGGGCTTTCGTCCGATTCGTCGGTACCCATAAAACTTGCGAAGGTGGCCTGCTTGGGTCGCGGTGCGGGTGACGCAAAGTTGTGATCGAGTGCGTCCTGTACCGTGATGGGCATGCCCCAAAGTGCAATGATGGACGAGGGGCTGAGCGGCTCTTGTGCCGTCGCCTGATGTTGCTCGCGCTGGGCAAGTCGACCGATAATCCAGGTGCTGTTGCGCTTCACAAACGCTTCGATACGCTCGCGGCTGGCGCCGAGCGGTGCGCTGGCGTGGACCTCACCGCTCGATGTGACGCGTAGGTTGAAGTTCTTGACGCGCTTTTTGGTAACGACGACGGGGATGGATGTGCCATCCGGTCGGGATACGGTAATCGTAAATTGCTGCGTCAAAAGCGGTCCTTCAGGTTGGGGACGGGCCGGCATGTCGACCGTTCGGCATGCCGGCCCGCTCAAGGGACGTGATATTAATAACGCTCAAAGAAGGCAAGCGCATTATCGCTGCAGAGCTTCTGCATCACGGTCTTGCCAAAGTGCTTGGAGAGCATGTTCTGGAACTCGGGCATCTTGCTGGCATCGGAGAGGAAAGCGGGCACCGTGGCGCCGTCCCAGTCGCCGCCGAGTGCGATGACGTCCTCGCCGCCCAGGTCGAGCCAGTGCTCGATATGTGCCGCCAGCTGGTCGAAGGTGACGTCTGCGGCGGTCTTGTCGGTTGCGTCGTTGGAAAGGAACTCGCTGCAGTAGTTGAGGCCGACGATGCCACCCGTGTCGCGAATGGTGCGGAACTGGTCGTCGGTGAGGTTGCGCTTGACGCCGCAGACGGTGCGGGAGTTGGAGTGGCTGGCGACGAAGGGGCGCGTGGCGTGGGCGACAACCTCGTCAAAGCACTCATCGTTGAGGTGGGAGACGTCGAGTACCATGCCGGCGTGCTCCATCTGCGTAAGTGCCTCGATGCCGGCAGCGGTGAGGCCGGCGTGGGTATCGTGCCCGCTCGCGAGCGGTCCCTGCGCGTTCCAGCTGAGTGACGACATAAGCACGCCCAAGCTCTTGAGCACCTCGATCAGCGCGGGGTCCTCGGCAAAGAACGTGGCGTTTTCGATGGTGTGGATGCAAGCGACCTTGCCGTCCTTGAGCGCGGGGCGAATGTCTGCGGCGCTGCGTACGTTGACCATGCGGTCGTGGTTGAGCATTGCCTGGCCGCTCATATGCGCCATGATCTGCGCCTGGAAGCGCGCGGCGTGGGCGGTGGGAATCTCGTCGGGGACAAACGTGGCGAAGCACTGTGCCCACGGCGTGTTGCCAATCTTTGCGAGCGAGATGGCGCAGGCGTTGCCCTCGATGAGATCGAAATCTTGCGGATGTGTTTCGTCGCCGGGGAAATAACCGTCGGTGCCGGCGGTAAAGCGCAGGTCGAGATCGAGTGTGGCCCAGCCGATGCGGTCAGCGGTGTCGCAGTGAAGGTCAAATACGGGATATGCCATGGTTCCTCCGGTTGCAGCGTTTCTTTGCAAACTGTCATTGAATTGTATGACTAGGGTATAGTTAGCGCCATATGTTCATGGCGGCCCGCGTTGTGCGCCGCCCTTATTACGGAGGTTACCATGTCCAACCAGGGCAAGAAGGTCAAGACCCATTATCGCGGCACGCTCGATGATGGCACGCAGTTCGATAGCTCCTACGATCGCGGCGAGCCGCTGGAGTTCACCTGCGGCGCCGGTCAGATGATCAAGGGCTTCGACGCCGCTGTTGTCGACATGCAGGTGGGCGAGAAGAAGACCGTGCACATCCCGGCTGCCGATGCCTACGGCGAGCACAATCCCGAGATGGTTATTACCTTCCCGGCCGAGCAGGTTCCCAACATCGAGCAGATCGAGAAGGGCATGAAGCTCTTCCTGTCCACGCCGAGCGGCATGCCTGTCCCCGCCGTCGTCATTGACGTGACGCCCGAGGCCGTGACGCTCGATGCCAACCACGAGCTTGCCGGCAAGGATCTCAACTTTGATATCGAGCTCGTCGAGGTCGAGGGTTAGAGTATGCCTGAACGCTTGGTTTCGACGACATGCTTGGGAAATCTCAACGATTCGTCCTATGAACTCCTGCTTCGCCGGAAGTTGGGCGGCGTCTTTGAAGTTGACGAGCTACTGCTCGATTGGGATCAGGCTGATGTATGCGCGTTTGCGGGCGTGACGGAGCTGGGGCACACGATCGATGTTCGGCTGGATGCTGCCGACGGCGGTCGTCTTGCCGATGGCGACGTGCTCGCCATCGACCGTTCGGGCATGGTGCCCGTGGCGGTTGTCGTGCGCCTGCGCAGCGCCGAGGTTTATTTGGTCGAAGTCGACCGCACGGATCCGATTGCGCTCGCGCATGCGTGCTGGGAGATCGGCAATATGCACGCGCCGCTTTTCCGAGGCGATTCGGACGAGCATACCGTGCGCATGTATACGCCGGTGCAGCCTGTTTTGGGCCGCATGCTCCGGGGCGTCGAGGGTGTTCGGCTCTCGGTGGTTACCCGTGAACTCGATGCGGACCGGCGCTTTGCATCGAGTACGGCGGAGGTCGTCGTGAGCATAGCTCCCGACTTTGCCATCGTAAAAAAGACGCGCGGCTAAGTGCGCGTATGCGCAAGACGGGCTTTGAGGGGCGACCAATCAAAGTCCGTCTTGCTGTTGATAAGAGGCTTTGGGGGAAAGCATATGGGTCTTGAGGGAATCAAGCTGATTGCATGCGATTTGGACGGCACGTTGCTGCATCCGGGGGAGCGCGAGCCGCGTTCCGAGGCCTTTGAGCTTATCGATGAGCTGCATCGTCGCGGTATCGTGTTTATGCCGGCGAGCGGCCGTCAATATGCGAGCTTGCGCTACCTGTTTGCCCCGGTGGCCGATGAGCTCGCCTACGTATGCGAAAACGGAGCCCTGGTGATGAGCGAGGGGCGTGCCGTTGTCAAGCGTTCCATGGAGCGTTGCCTTGCTATGGATATCGCGAATGCCGTGGTTGCGTATCCCCATGCCGACGTGACCCTTTCGTGTGAGGGGCGCCTCTACACCATGAGCGGCAACGACGCGTTTGTTGAACACCTGCGTTATGAGGTCCACTGCGATGTGGCGGTGGTCGACCGTCCCGAGGACATCGACGAGGACGTCATTAAGATTGCCTTCCAGACGCCCGAGGCAGAGCAGCCGGCGGCGCTGGAGTATTTCGAGCGCCACTTTAGCGACTGTGTCGACGTGATGACGTCGGGAACCGAGTGGACGGACTTTATCGGCTTTGATTCGGGTAAGGGTTCCGCGCTTGCCGATTACGGTCGTGCCCTGGGAATTTCGCCCGATGAGATGATGGCGTTTGGCGATAACGAAAACGACCGCGACATGCTCAACGTAGTGGGCCATCCCTATCTAATGGAGAGCTGCAATCCCTCTATGCGTGGCATCAACGACCGCGTCCGTTACGTACGCACGGTCGAAGAGGAGCTGCGTCGCCTGCTCGCCGAGTAGATATTTGGGACATGCCTAGAAATGTACTGTTTGCTGTAGCGGATGGGCAAGTAGATTTGCAGGCATGTCCCAAAGGCTACTGGCAGTCGGGGCAGAGTCCCTCAAAGATGGTGTAGTGCGAGCTGACGCTCCATCCGATTTGTTCGGATGCCCTGGCGTCGAGCTGGGCGTCGAAGGGGAGTGGCACGTCGATGACGCGGCTGCACGAGGTGCAGATGATATGTGCGTGCGGCTCGATGGTGCGATCGAAGCGGCTGCCGCCCGGCGTCTTAATAGAGAGAATCTCCCCTGCGTCGGCTAAGAGATTGAGGTTGCGGTAGACCGTGCCGCGGCTGATCTTGTCATCCTGTTCGCGTACGGCGTTGTAGATTTCGTCGGCGGTGGGATGGTTATAGCTTTGGCGCACAGCGTCAAGAACCAGCTTTCGCTGCCTGGTATTCCTTCTTTGCACCGCCATGCGCCTCGCCTCTTTTCTATCAACGGTTGTAGGTAAATGATACCGTATTTAGCACACAATACTAATAACGAGGAATGAAACCGTCTTCATTGGCAAGTGGGGCTCGGGCCTGGGCGTCTACGAGGCGAAAACGCGTTCCCATGCGCTCGTAGGAGGCGTGAAGCGCCTCGAGATGAGATAGGATGTTTGCCGGAGCTCCCTGTATCTCCATCTCGACTGAACCGTCTTCCATGTTACGCACCCAGCCGGTGAGTGCGCGTGCCTGCGCGAGGTTGGTGTTAGTAAAGCGAAAACCGACGCCCTGGACTTGCTCCGCCCAGCGCAGGAAATAGCGCAGGGGAGTGTCTTGAGTGGCCTCGTCGCTTGCGAGCACAGTAAGCCTGCGGCGCAACTCGAGCTCAATGTTTGATGGTTTTTGAGGCTCTCGACTGCCGCCGGTGACGCTGGAGAAGAACGCATCGAAGAAGCCCATCGCTAGGCCTGCTTGCCTGCGTCGGACGGGAAGGTAATGCCGGCCTGCTGGCGCACGGCATCCATGATGCGCAATGAGACGAGCGTGACATCGCGGTAGTGGCCAAGTTCGTGACGTCCCGCCGGGGTCTCCCAAATCTCCTCCTTAACGTTATCGATGCCGCCGATGGCGGTGATAAAGTCTGTGAGTTCGTATTCCATAGTGTTGCTCGATTTGGGCAGGTCGAGCACGCGGCCGTTGTCGCCCTGTTCGCGCGGTGCCTCGGTCGCCGAGCCGCGTACGACATCGCCGCGATAGTCGATGCGGACATTGCGGGGCGTGGACAGATGGTCGATCTGGATAGTGCCACGCTCGCCTTCGATCTGCGAGGGCAGCAGGTCATTTGTTATTTTGGAGTGCGCGAGCTCGACGGAGATACGCCCTCCGCCGTAGCTGGCGAGAATGGAACCGCAACCGTCGATGGGACCATGGGTGAGCTCTTGCGTTGAGGGGTCGAGCAGCGTGGTCATGCTGGTGAGACCAGAGGGCATGCCGAAGATCTCGACCATGGGCTCGACGGCGTAGACGCCAATGTCCATGAGGGAACCCGATGCCATATTGCAGTCGAAGATATTGGTGGCGCGCCCCGCGAGAACCTCGTTGTAGCGCGAAGAATACTTGCCAAAGCGCAATGAGGCGCGGCGGATGGGGGCGATCTCGCCCAGGACGTCCTCGATGGCGTGGAAGGCGGGATCGTGGAGGGGACGCATGGCCTCGAGGGCCACGACACCTGCTGCCTCGGCAGCGCGGAAGACTTCCAGAGCCTGCGCTTCGGTGGCGCAGAAGGGCTTCTCGACGATGACGTGCTTGCCACCGGCGATGCAGGCAAGGGCCTGCTCGTAGTGGAGCGCATTGGGGCTGCCGATGTAGACGGCGTCGACGTCGGCGGCTGTCGCGAGCTCATCGAGTGAAGTAAAGTTTCGCTCGCCACCGCGCTCGGCGGTAAAGGCAGCACCGCGATTGGCATCGCGTGAAAGCGTGCCCACAAACGCGGCTTGGTCGTTGGCGTTGACGACTTGGATAAAGTCGTCAGTGATCATGGATGTGCCGATGGTCGCGATGCGCAGCATACGTCCCCCTTGCGTTGTTTGGTCTACAGGATGAGTGTAGCGCGTGGGGATATAAAGCTGCGCGAAAACGCTATTACAGGTCGCTCTCGTTAAAGCCGGCGTCGATATCGAGGTTGCTGCCGTCGGCCGCCGTGGTGGCGAGCTCATCGCAGCGCTCGTTGAGCTCGTGACCGGCGTGACCCTTAACCCAGATGAACTCAACCTTGTGCTTGCTTTTGGCGGTGAGTAGGCGCTCCCACAGGTCGCGGTTCTTGACGGGTTGCTTGTTGGCGGTTTTCCATCCGCGCTTTTTCCAGCCGTCGATCCAGTGCTTGTTAAAGGCGTTGACGACGTACTGCGAATCGGAATGGACTTCGACCTCGCAAGGGCGGTTGAGCGCCTCGAGCGCCACGATAACGGCCATGAGTTCCATGCGGTTGTTGGTGGTCTTGGCGTAGCCGCGCGAAAGCTCGGAGGTGAAGGTCTTGCCGGCGGGGTTGGTGTATTTGAGCACGGCGCCGTAGCCGCCGCGTCCCGGATTTGATCGGGCCGAGCCGTCGGTGTAGATGATGACCTTCACGGGCTTCCTTTCGTTGAGTGCATTTCATGTGAGTGACCATTGTAGCGCCATGCCCGCCGGGGGCCAGCAATCTACGATTTCTACCCCGTCTTCCGACTGTTAGTTGGCATGGATGATGCGGTTGAGCTCGTCGAGGTATTGCTGCAAGAGGAGAGAGGGCTTGCGCTCGTCGTGCATGATGTAGCCAACGTGCATCGTTGGGGCGTCTGCTAGCGGGATCGATGCCATGCCCCATTGCATTTCATTGGAGAGGACACCAGTCGACAGGGTGTAACCGTTCGACGTGATAAGTAAGTTGGTAAGTGTTCCGCGGTCCGAGATTCGTATGTTGCGGTCGCAAGGGATATAGCTAAAGGGTTCCTCGGCGTAATAGAAGGAGTTTGAGGTTCCCTGCTCAAAGCTGTAGCGCGTATAGGGCGTGAGGTCGGCAAGGGACAGTTGAGGGCGGCGTGCGAGCGGATGGCGTTCGCTGACGAAGACGTGGACCGTCGCGTCGAAGAGGGGATGGAAGCTTGCGCGGGCATCGGCGAAGGCCTTCTGCAAGACACGGGTATTAAAGTCGTCCAGATAGAGGATGCCGATGTCGCTGCGAAACGCACGGACGTCATCGATGATCTGCGATGTGGTGGTCTCGCGCATGATGAACTCGAACTTGCTGTCGCGGCAGCGCTCGACCACGTTGACAAAGGCCTCGACCGAAAAGGCGTAGTGCTGGGCGGAAATGGCGAGGCGGGCTTGCGGGGTGCCGCCGTCCTCGTAGCGTGCCTCGAGCATATCTGCCTGCTCCACGACCTGGCGCGCATAGCCTAAAAGCTCGGTGCCGTCGTTGGTGAGCGTGACGCCGCGGCTGGAGCGCGTAAAGATCTCCAGATGGAGCTCCTGCTCGAGGCTTTTGACGGCGTTGGAGATATTGGACTGTGCGGTATAGAGGCGCTGCGCTGCGGCGTTAATTGAGCCGGATTCTGCCACGGCGATAAGAAAGCGAAGCTGCTGGAGGGTCATCGGCGCCCGTCCTTTCGATAGCTATCTAAAAAACCGATAACAGGTTAGCGCTTTTAAGTGATTGACCGAGGGAGACGATGCTCGTACTATTCAAAACACACAAAGGCGGTAGGTAATTAAGCCGACCACAGAACCGGGATGCGAAAGGAGGCCCGCATATGAATTGCTTACCAAGACGAATGCCGGGCTCCTGTTTGCGCCCGTCGGCGTGATCAGGAGACAGCGACTTACTTCTCTCTTTTTACTTACTTTCGTTCGATCAAGGAGATCATCATGAGCCGGTTCATCAACAACCCCGAGCACACCTTTGGTTTCGATACCCTGCAGCTGCACGTTGGCCAGGAGAGCGCCGATCCCGCATCCGACTCCCGTGCCGTGCCTATCTACCAGACCACGAGCTATGTGTTCCGCAACTCCCAGCACGCCGCCGACCGCTTTGGTCTTGCCGACGCCGGTAACATCTACGGCCGTCTGACCAACTCCACCCAGGGCGTCTTTGAGGACCGTATCGCCGCGCTCGAGGGTGGCGTGGCCGGTCTTGCCGTCGCCTCCGGTGCCGCTGCCATCACCTATACCCTGCAGGCTCTTGCCCAGGCTGGTGACCACGTGGTGGCTCAGAAGACCATCTACGGTGGCTCCTACAACCTGCTCGAGCATACGCTCTCCCAGTTTGGCGTCGAGACCACCTTTGTCGATGCTCATAACCTGGAAGAGGTTGAGGGTGCCATCAAGGACAACACCACGGTCATCTATCTCGAGACGCTCGGCAACCCCAACTCTGACATCCCCAACATCGACGCCATCTCCGAGATCGCCAAGAAGCACGGTCTGCCGGTTGTCGTCGACAACACCTTCGGCACCCCGTATCTGTTCCGTCCGCTGGAGCATGGCGCCAACATCGTTGTCCACTCCGCAACCAAGTTCATCGGCGGCCACGGCACCTCGCTGGGCGGTGTGATCGTCGATGGCGGCAACTTCGACTGGAAGGCGAGCGGCAAGTATGCGCAGATCGCCGAGCCCAACCCCTCCTACCATGGCGTCTCGTTTGCCGAGGCTGCCGGTCCCGCCGCCTTCGCGACCTATGTCCGCGCTATCCTGCTGCGTGACGAGGGCGCCTGCATCAGCCCGTTCAACGCCTGGGTCCTGCTCCAGGGCACCGAGACTCTGTCGCTGCGCGTCGACCGTCATGTCGAGAACACCAAGAAGGTCGTTGAGTTCCTGGCTGGTGACAGCCACGTCGCCAAGGTGAACCACCCGAGCCTGCCTGAGCACCCCGATCACGAGCTCTATCAGAAGTACTTCCCCAACGGCGGCGCTTCGATCTTCACCTTTGAGATTAAGGGTGGCCAGGAGGCAGCTTGGAAGTTCATCGATCATCTGCAGGTGTTCTCGCTGCTCGCCAACGTGGCCGACGTCAAGTCGCTCGTCGTGCACCCGGCTACCACCACGCACTCCCAGCTCTCTGCCGAGGAGCTCGCCGAGCAGAACATCACGCCCTCCACGATCCGTCTTTCCATCGGTACCGAGAACGCCGAGGACATCATTTGGGATCTGAAGCAGGCCTTCGCCGTGCTGGACGAGTAAGGCGACTTGTGCAAGGACCCCTTGCGACTCGATAGGTATAACTGCATAAATGCCTGCTCAAGGCGCCTGCGCAAGCAATGGTTGCGCAGGCGTCTTTTTTGCATAGGAAGGGCGCTATTACAGGGTTTTTGGCATGCTTTATGCATTTGAGTTGTGGAAAACTCCTGTTGAGAGGATGTGAGTTTTACGCAATTGACGTGCGCCTTTTGAGTAAAACTGCAGGTCGCGATTTGCTCGAGGTACTATGCAGCGCGATCGAATCACACGCAGCTCAAACGCAGCAAAAACGCACTACGGAGGTTTCCAGCTACATGAGGATCGATTCACGAAAACCGAAAGCCGCTGCCCTTTCTGCCGCTCTGACCGTGGCACTTTTGGCAGGCGCCGGCGCAACTGATGCCCACGCGGCAACACTGTCCGATACGGTTGGATCTACGCCGTCCGAGGCGACGCTGGTACAGCCCGTTGATTATCGCGGCGATGGTTATGGTTCCATGCAGGAGTGGAACGCCTCGATGGAGGCCAAGCGCGATTCCCTTGAGATGCGCGCTCAGATCATTATGAATATGTATGGCGACTATGCTACCGATGACGAGCGCGCTGTGCTGCAGGGTTGTATCGACGGTGCGGGTAGTCTGTTGACGATGGGGGAGGTCGACACGAAGTCGACCGAGCTCGATGAGCTGCGCACTGCGCTTGAGAATGCCAAGCGCGAAGCGCTCGAGGCCGCCGCAGCCGAGGCCGAGGCCGCCGAGGCCGTTCAGGCTTCGTATTACAACGCCGGCTCCGGCTTGTCTTACACGTCTGCTGCGTATTACGCGAACGGCTCGGGTCTGACGCGCTCGAGCGGCGTCAATAACTATAACGGCCGCCGCGAGACTTATTACAGCAGCAACGTGTTGTATCACCACCGCACGGGCGAATGGACGCAGGATTCCGAGGGCTTTTGGCGCGATTCCGATGGCTACTACGTCGTTGCCGCGGGCGATAAGGCCCAAGGCTCCACGTTTACCGGTTCCAAGGGCGAGTGCAAGGTCTATGACTCCGGCTGTGCTGCCGGAACCACCGACTACTATACCGGTTGGTAATCTGCCATCAGAGCAAAATAGGCACATGATGGGCGGGCGTCTTTACTGAGCTTTTAGGCAACGTAAAGCCGCCCTTTCTTTATGTGCGTTTGAGTTAACAGAGCCCTTACCGTGGCGGTACGCTGGGCGTATGCATGCGGGGCACACTGGTTCATGAGAAATAAGGTCTTTCTCGTGGAGGAAGTGGTCTCATGAACGCTCGAGATATCGCTATCGCCGCCGTCGCATTGGTACTTGGCTGTCTTGGCCCTACAGCTGCGTTTGTCGCAGGCATGTTGGGCTCGTGCGGGGCTGCTCCTATTGTGGTCGGCGCGCTCATCGCAGCAGCGCTGCTGGGAAGTGCGGGCGTGACCCTTTGCCGCGATGACGAGGACGAGACGCCGCAGGTGCGGCGCTAACCGTTGTGAAGCTGGTTTTGCCCATGGATGAAGAAGGAAGCCGCCGCAAGGGGAGTGCCCTTTGCGGCGGTTTTTGCTATTGAGACTGTTGGATGCGGTGCGGCGGCGTTACCAGCTGGCCTCGATTTCGCGGATGCGCGAATAGAGCCATTCGTTTTGCGGCACCTGGATACCGTGCTTGGCCGCGAGGCAGCAGATGGTACCCGCAAATTCCTCGACCTCGGTTCTGCGTTGAGCGATGCGGTCTTGCGCCATCGAGGGCATGCCGGCGGGATCGAGCCCTTTTATGAGACGCACCATCTGCGTTAGGTCTGCCTCGGTGAGCTCGATACCCTCGGCATTGGCGACTGCAAGCGTCTCGCGCATGGCGGAGACAAAACTGCGGAGCTGCTCGGAGCCCTGCTCCGTAGCGCTTCCGTAGGTGCCGCCGTAGGCCATACAGGTCTGGTTGATGCCGTCGTTGAGCATGAGTTTGGCCCACATGCGATGTGCGATGTCGTGCTCGACGGTATGGGCGATGCCGCAACGCGTGTAGAGCTCGTCGATGGCGATAACGGTTGCGGGGTCGGTGCCCGCTGCCGCACCAAAGCGGATCTCGCCGGCATTGGTATAGGTGAGCTCCCCGTTGAGGAATACGGCGTCCATGCCCTGGCAGATACCAAGGACGGTGTGCTCCCAGCCAAAGCGCTCGGCAATCTTCTGCTCGCTCGTGATGCCGTTGCACAGCGATGCGATCAGCGTGTCGGGTCCCACGACGCTTTCCAGGGTTTTGAGCGCCACATCGAGCCCGGTTGTCTTGACCGTGAGGATGACCAGGTCGACGGGCGTCGCCTCGCTCGCGCGGACGGACTTGAGCGCGCAGGGCTTGCCGTTGACGGTGAGCGCATCGTTCGCATGGCGCTCAAAGCGCGCGTCGTCCATAACGTATTCGACGGCGTCGTTGCCGAGCGCTTGGGCGATCATGCTGCCGTAGAGCAGGCCCACGCCGCCCTTGCCGATGAAGGCGACCTTGTTGATCTGCATGTGAATCATCTCCCCATAAAAAGGCGCCCGCGTATGGGGCGCCTGATGGATTGTATGCCGCCGGGCCATGTCGCGTGCACCGGATGGCCGTATTTAGAAGAACAAACGCATGGGAACTTATGACGCGGGGCAGACCGCAAAGACACGTGCGGGATATCCGACGCCATCACGCACCTTGGGGAAGGTGCAGAAGATGACGGCGCCCGTGGCGGGAAGCTCGTCTAGATGGTCCATGACCTCGATCTGATAGCGGTCGACCGAGAGGATGTACTGTTCGCCGGGGTAGGGGTAGGCGTCCTCACGCGTGGTCACGCTCGCCGGGTCGGTGTCAGCCGGCTCGTGGCCGATGGCGCCGATGTCGCGCTCTTCAACGAGCCACTTGATGGCGCCGAGGTCCCAGCCGGGGTAGTGGGGCTGGCCGTCCTCGTCCTTGTTCTCGAGGTCGGCGAGCTTGGACCAGTCGGAGCGGAAGGCGACGAAAGCGTCCTCGGGAATGCGACCGTGCTCATCCTCCCAAGCTTTGAGGTCCTCGATGGTCAGGATAAAGTCGGGATTCGCGGCGCACTCCTCATGCTTGTCGATCACGCAGAGCGGATGCATAAACTCGATGGGTTCAATCTCTCCAAGGGAACGACCCTCGACATGGAAGTGGCGCGGCGCGTCGACGTGGGTGCCGTACTGCGAGGCGACCGAATACTGGAAGCAACGCATGGGCGCGAGCATGTCCTCGGGCGTGCCGGGCAGGTAGTCGAAGAGCTTGGTGGACTCAAATGGCTTAAAGCCAAACCAGTGCGGGGTGTCGCATGAGAGCGTGTGGGTGAGGTCGACCCAGCGATAATCGTTGCTTTTGAGCTGGGAGGCGAGGTTCCAAAGGTCGAGCGCGGGCATGGGCGGCTCCTTTCATCGGGCTTTTTGCTGATGTTAAAGCGGTGCCGTGACAGCTCGATTTCTGCTGCGTTACGATACGTTCTCGATTGCGATTCTACGATGTTTCGGCCGCGTGACCATTGTGTTTCGTCTTGCCGGGGTGCTGATGGCGAAAGGAGGGGCCGTGCAATACCGCGTTGACCCCAAAAGTGGTAACCGAATATCCGCTCTGGGTCTGGGCTGCATGAGATTTCCCGGTGCGCCGGGACACCCCGATGCGAAGACAACCGATGCCATCATTTCCCGTGCGGTGGAGCAGGGGATTAATTATCTGGATACCGCGTATCTCTATCCCGGTAACGAGGTGTGCGTGGGCGCCTCACTTGAGCGCTTGGGGCTGCGCGACCGGGTGTTGCTGGCGACTAAGTTGCCGCACGCTTCGTGCAAATGTGCGGAGGATTTCGACCGCTTTTTTGACGAGCAGCTGCACCGTTTGCGGACCGACCATATTGACTACTACCTTATGCACAACATCACCTCGCCCGCCCAGTGGGAGCGCGTGGTGGCGTTGGGCATCGAGGACTGGATTGCGCACCAAAAGGCTGCGGGGCGTATTCGCCAGATAGGTTTTTCGTACCACGGCAGCGCCGCGGACTTCCTCACGATGCTTGACGCGTATGACTGGGATTTTTGCCAGATCCAGTACAACTACGCTGGAGAGCGCTACCAAGCGGGAACGGCGGGACTCATGGCGGCTGCGGAGCGCGGGCTCGCGGTGTTTGTGATGGAGCCGCTTTTGGGTGGACGCCTGGCGGGCAAGCTGCCTCCGCGGGCCCGCGCCGTGCTCGATGACGTACGCGATCCGTACCTGAAGACGCCGGCTGCTTGGGGCCTTTCGTGGGTGTGGAACCATCCTCAAGTCACGATGCTGCTTTCGGGCATGACCGATACCGCGCAGGTGGACGAGAACGCGGTGCTGGCCGATCGGGCCCTGCCGGATTCGATGACAGCCGCTCGGCTCGATACCATCGCACGCGTGCTGGCGGAGTTTGAAAAATCGAATCGCGTGCCCTGCACGGGATGCGGCTACTGCATGCCATGTCCCAAGGGTATTAACATTCCCGGCTGCTTTGCCGCTTACAACGCGAGCTATGCGCACAGCTGGTTTACGGGGCTGTCGCAATACTTTACGGCGAGCGCGGTGCGCACGAGCGAGCCCAAGCTCGTGAGCAATTGCGTCAAGTGCGGCAAATGTGCGCGTCACTGCCCGCAACACATCGATGTCCCCGAGCGTCTCGACGACGCGCGCCGACGTTTCCAGCCTGGCCCCGTAACGGCCGCGCTTAAAGTCTTCAGCAAAACTCGCTCCTCATGACCCTTTTATATCTTGTGATGGAATAGTTCCTGTTTGCGGCAGAATAGGGCGATAGCAGGAACTATTTCGTCGCAACTGAAGGGGGCTGTCGTGGGCCATCGGGATTCATGTGATGATTTGCGTGAGGTTCGTTGGGGCGTTTTGGGCGCTGGGCACATTTCGCATCGATTTGCATCGTCGCTCAAGAAGGTCGACGAGGCACGGCTGGTGGCTGCGGCCGGCCGCACTCCTGCACATGTCGAGGAATTTTGTCGAGCGTTTTCGATTGATGCCGCGCACAGTTATGCCACGGCTGACGATAGCGGCGATGCGGCTTATGACGCGCTGATTGCCGACCCCGATGTCGACGCAATCTACTTGGCTCTTCCGCATGGCATGCATACGCGTTGGGCCTGTCGCGCGCTGCGCGCCGGAAAGGCCGTGCTGTGCGAAAAGCCGGCCGTTTTGAGTGAGGAAGAGGCTCTCTCGATTTCCTCCGCCTCTCGCGAGCACGGCGTGCTGTTTATGGAGGCGATGAAGAATCGGTTTTGCCCGATGCGCACTCGCGTGAAGGGTTTGCTTGCGTCGGGCGAGCTCGGCTGTATCGTCTCGATCGAAAGCGTGCAAAAACTCGATTATGGTGAGTCCCCTTCGAGTTATCTGCTCGATCCGTTGCAGGGTGGCTGTCTATATGACATGGGCTGCTATGCGGTCGGGTGGTTTGAGGATCTGCTTGCGGGTGCGTGCGATGTTTCGTCTCGTGAAGTTCGCTGGCGTGACGTATTAGGCGGCCGCGTGGATTGGGCCGATGAGATCCATATGAGTGTCGGCGGTATACCCATTCATATGGTGTGCGACGGCAAAGCAGCATATGAAAGCCGCTTAACGATTGCCTGCGAACGGGGTTCGTTGGAAATCGAGCGCCTCCATCGCCCCGAGCTCGCCCATGTGAAGTACTCCGACGGTCGAGTGCTCGAAATCGACGCCCCATTTGAGGTCGATGATTTTTACGGCGAAGCTTCGCATGCGACTCAGCTCATCCGGGCGGGGAAACTCGAGAGTCCCGTCATGCCCCTTGCCGCCACACAGCGCTGCGCGCAGATCATCGATGCGATTTGCTTGACGCTCTAGGCTGCGGTGCTGCTGCTCAAGGGGGGGCTCGGCGGACCTTGCCCCTGATGCCCCTTTTATATCTTGCGGTGGAATACGGTCTGTTTGCGCCAAAATAAGGCACCAATAGACCGTATTTCACCGCAACTGATGAGGGGGAGTTGGAGATGCTGACGATCGGGTGTCATCTTTCGACGACGAAGGGCTATCGGGCAATGGGGGAGACGGCGTTGTCCATTGGTGCCAATACCTTTGCGTTCTTTACGCGCAACCCGCGCGGCGGCAAGGCAAAAGACCTTGACATGGATGACGTGGCGGCTCTGCGCGAGCTTATGGCGCAAAACGACTTTGGACCGCTGGTGGCGCATGCCCCGTATACCTATAACCCCTGCTCCGCTAAGGAGCGGGCGCGCGAGTTTGCCTTGGAGGCTATGGCGGAAGATTTGCAGCGTCTGGAAGCACTGCCCGGCAACTACTACAACTTCCATCCCGGTGCGCATGTGGGACAGGGGGCAGACGCCGGCATTCAGATGATTGTCGACACGCTGTGCCAGGTGATGTTTGAGGGACAGCAGACGACGGTATTGCTCGAGACCATGGCGGGTAAGGGCACCGAGGTGGGCCGTAGCTTTGAAGAGCTGGCGTGCATTATCGAGGGCGTTGCCGCCAAGTGTCCAGAGCTGTCCGATAAGCTGGGCGTTTGTTTGGACACCTGCCATGTGAGCGATGCCGGCTACGACATCATCCATGATCTTGACGGCGTACTCGACGAGTTCGACCGCGTGGTGGGTATCGATCGCTTGCATGCCGTACACATCAACGATTCGAAGAACCCTTGTGGCGCCCATAAAGATCGCCACGAGTGCATCGGCAAGGGATACCTGGGTAGTGAAGAGTTTGGTGGCGGTATGCAGGTTATGCAGAATATTGTATCGAATGGCCGTTTGCGTTCGCTGCCGTTTATTTTGGAGACTCCGAACGAACTTGCAGGTTATGCAGCTGAAATTAGACTATTAAGGTCGTTGCAGCAGTAATGACTGTCACAAAGTAGAGTATTCCATTCACGTTATGGGTTTGTTTCAATCAGTTTTCTCATTGCAGATTCGTAATTCCGGGTGCATAATAGCCAACAGTTTTTGCAGACCTCTGAATCAAACGAGGTCACCGGAAGGAGACTGATTATGAAGCTCAAGAAGCTTGGCGCATTTGCCGCCACGGGTGCTATGGCGCTCGCCCTTGCTCTGACGGGCTGCGGCTCGTCCAACGCCACCTCTGGTTCTGATGCCGGTTCCAGCAGCTCTGACGACGCTAAGGTCGAGAAGGTCGACGGCTCCAAGGAGTACGCACTCGTCAAGGACGGCACGCTGACCGTCGGCACCTCTGCCGAGTACGCCCCGTTTGAGTACAAGGACGACAACGGCGATTATCAGGGCTTTGACCTTGAGCTTATCAAGGCTATCGGCGACAAGCTGGGCCTGGATGTCGAGTACGTCAACAATGACTTTGACACGCTGGTTCCGGGCGTCGCTTCGGGTGCCAAGTATGACGTCTCCATCGCGGCTATCACTGACACGCCCGAGCGTGAGAAGGAAGTCACTTTCTCCGATTCCTACTACATGGACGATCAGGCCATCGTGACCAAGGTCGATAACGCCGACATCACGGCTGACAACTACAGCGAGAAGCTCAACAACGCCGACGCTACCATCATCGTCCAGTCTGGCTCGACCGCCGAGGCCTTTGCCCAGGAGAACTTCCCCAAGGCCAAGATCGTCCCCTACAAGGATGCTACCGAGTGCTTCAGCGCCTTGCAGTCCGATAAGGGTGACGCCGTAGTCACCAACCGCTCCGTTGCCAGCCAGCTGACCGCCGAGCAGTTCAACACCTGCCAGACCATCAAGCAGATTAGCACCGGCGAGGAGTACGCCATCGCCATCAACCAGGGCAATACCAAGCTCAAGGACGACATCAACCAGGCTATCAAGGACCTGACCGACGACGGTACCGTTGACGCCCTCATGACTAAGTACAACATCAAGTAGAATAGTCACTTGATTGCAAGCGGGCCCTTTCCGTTTTGGCGGAGAGGGCCTTTGCGTTTCTTGAATGGGCGTCATCCCGCCCCGTTATGTCGGCAACTTAAACGTTAGGAGCCACCTTGTCTCGATTGAACCAAGGAGCCATGGGCAAGAGCCATCCACTGCCCTTGATGCTCCAAAAGCTGGCCTGTGCCCTGGCTGTGGCGCTCGCCCTGGTATGCGCGGGGGCCTGCGTGCCCTCGACCGCTCAGGCGCTTGAGACCGCAAAGATTACCGCCCGACCCAACACCGGTTCGGGCAGCGCTGTGGTCGGCGGCACCGAGACGCGCATTACCTGGGAGGTTCAGGCCGATACCGACGAGGAGTTGAGCGGTCTTTCGCTGACGTTTGTCGACGGCACGACGTTTGGTACCGATGACACGCGATTGACGATGCTCTCGGGCGAGGATCTCATGGATCGTACGCCCATGAAGCCCACGTGCAAGGCTAACGGCCAGACACTCAAGATCGACTTTGGCGAGACGGCGCCCGCCGGCGGCTATTTCCGCGTTGAGGTCTACGGCGTGACGTTTCCCGTCGAGGGCGGCGAAGAGGCCTTTAGCGGCACCTATACGCTCGCCGACGGTTCGACCAAGAAGATTTCCAAGATTCCTTCCGTCGAGATCAAGGGCGTGACGGCCTTCGATAACTTCCTGGCCGATCTTAAGGAGCAGCCGTGGGTCGAGGCCTGGAACTCCAATATGTTCCTGCGCCTGTTCTTGAACCCGGTCATTTTGGTCCAGAGTCTGCCGATCGTCTTTAAGGGCTTCCTCATGTCGCTCTCGATCGTGCTCGTGGCGTTTCCGCTGGCAATCCCCTTTGGCTTTGCCTTGTCGCTCATGCGCATCTCCAAGTCGCGCATCCTGCGTTGCCTTGCCGGCATCTATGTGAATATCATCCGCGGTACGCCGGCGTTCCTGCAGATTTACATTGCATTCTTTGGCCTGCCGCTGGCCGGCGTCAAGGTGGACGACTATGTCCTGGGCGTTATCGTCATGGCCATGAACTCGTCCGCCTACCTGTGCGAGATCTTCCGCGCCGGTATTCAGTCGATCCCCAAGGGCCAAAACGAGGCCGCGCGCTCGCTGGGCATGAACGCCTTCCAGACGCTACTCTACGTTATGATTCCGCAGACGTTCCGCAATGTTCTGCCTACGTTGACCAGTGAGTTCATCCTGCTTTACAAGGATACGTCGCTGCTCGCGGCCGTGGGCGTGGTCGAGATCGTCATGAACGCCCGTACCATCGTGGCTACGACGGGCTCCATTACGCCGTATGTGGTTGCCGCCCTGTTCTATCTGGTCATCACCCTGCCGCTCGCTCGCTTGGTGAGCGGCCTTGAGGCGAGGCTTTTGGGCACGGCCGAAACTAAGAAGAAGCGTCCCGCCAAGAGCGCCGGACAGGTCGTCGCGACGCCCGCCGATCACATCGCCGGTCTGTAAGGAGGTCCTATCATGAGCGAAACCAATAACTCGAACGAGGTTGTCGTCAGCATCAAGAACCTTCAGAAGGCCTTTGGCGACAACGTAGTTCTGCGCGATATCGATCTGGACGTGCATAAGGGCGAGGTTGTCGTTGTGTTGGGTCCTTCGGGCTCGGGCAAGTCGACGATGCTGCGCTGCATCAACCGCCTGGAGGACCCCACGAGCGGTTCGATCGTCGTTGAGGGCGTGAACGTGTGCGCCAAGGGCGTCGACCTTAACAAGGTGCGTACGCATTTGGGCATGGTGTTCCAGCAGTTCAATTTGTTCCCGCACCTGTCGGTCAAAAAGAACGTCATGCTCGCGCAGCAAAAGGTGCTCAAGCGCAGCAAGGAAGAGGCCGAGAAGATCGCCGTCGAGGAACTGACCAAGGTTGGTCTTGCCGAGCGCATCGACTTTATGCCGAGTCAGCTTTCGGGCGGCCAGCAGCAGCGCGTGGCCATCGCCCGTGCCCTATCGATGAACCCGCACGTCATGCTCTTTGACGAGGCCACCTCGGCGCTCGACCCCGAGCTCGTGCGCGACGTCCTGGGTGTCATGCGCGACCTGGCACGCGACGGCATGACCATGATCGTCGTGACGCACGAGATGGGCTTTGCCCGCGATGTCGCCGACCGCGTCGTCTTTATGGACGGCGGCGTCATTGTGGAAGAGGGTACGCCGAGCGAGGTCTTCGACCACCCCAAGAGCGAGCGCACCAAGGCGTTCTTGGGAAATATCTCGTAGCCGGTTGATGTAACTGCCGTTACAAAAGAGCGGGGGCTGGACTTGAATTGAACTGCACCCCAAAACTTGGACGGCTTAAATAAGAACTACGCCGCAAGGGGCTGGTTCCGGAACTCCTCCGGGGTCAGCCCCTTCAGTTTAACCTGCCTTCGCCTCGTGTTCCAATGGGCGACGTACGCGTCCAGGTCCGCCTTGAAGGACTCGAAGTCGGGCCATGTCCTTCCCCGGAAGAACTCGTCCTTCATGTGGCCGAAGACCTGCTCGGTGGCGCCGTTGTCGATGCAGTTGCCCTTTCTGGACATGCTCTGGACGATTCCGGCTTCCTTCAGCCTCCCGCACCATGCGGCGTGCTGGTACTGCCAGCCCATGTCGCTGTGAAGCACCGGCGTCGCGCCCTCGGGCATCTTCGCCAGCAGCTGGTCGAGCAGCTCGGCCTGCTGCGCCATGTCCGGGCTGGCCGACGTCGACCACGCGACTATCTCCTTGCTGCCGAAATCGTAGACCGGCGCGAAGTAGGCCTTGCCCCAGGGCT
>URDI01000021.1:0-33196 GCA_900546475.1 uncultured Collinsella sp. | reverse complement strand
CAGGCCGAAGAAGCCCTCCATCGCGGCGTTGTCCGGGCTGCAGCCCTTGGCGGACTGGATTGGCTACACTGATGTGGACAGTTCCGGGAGGGGCGCAAGAGACGGGAAGGCCGTGTGCGCGTTCCTGCGTGAGGGCCGCGGGGAGGGGCTGCCTGGGTACGGCGCCTGTCAACTCGGTCTACGTCTTTGATGACCGGGTCGTACTCAATATCAACTTCACGGATGATGCCAAAACGGTCACCCGTGAGGAAGTGTTGGGTTCGAGTGCTATGGACAATGTTCCAGCATGCTGGGATCGAATTCGCTTGCCGGGATCACGCGGTAGCCGTGGCGCAGGAGCAGGTCAACGAAGACACCGTTACCCGTTGTGAGCGTGCCGCTGAAGGATCCGTCGTAGATATGGCCCACGCCGCACGACGGACTGCGATCCTGCAAAATGCACGCAACAATCTCGGACGGGCCGCCCGCCTGCTCGCACATATCGAGCGCACGTTGAGCACCCTGGCGAAACTCGCGATCAACCGACACGCCCTCGCAGGTACGAACCTCTCCGTTCACAATCTCGGACGGCTTGCGCGGTGTAGGCAAGCCACCAAAAACCTCAGGGCATACCAACAGGACCTCGGTCCCCGTACGCTCGCAAGCCTCGACCAGCTCGCGATGGTAGTTGTCGAGCCCGTTATACTTGCAGCTCTCGCCCATCAAACAGGCACTTACCACGATCTTCATATACAACTCTCCCCACGCAAAACGCCCCATTTGAGATGGACACTCAAATGGGGCGATTGACACTGTGCAACTAGTATTACTGCTGCTTTGGCATCAGCGGGTTCTCGCGCGTGAGGAGATTCATAAACTCCTCACCCGTGATCGTCTCCTTCTTGTACAGATAACGAGCCAGCTCGTGGAGCTTAAACTTGTTCTCCTTGAGAATCTGCAGGGCGCGGTCATGCGCATCCTCGATCAGCTTGGCGACAATCGCGTCCACGCGCTCGGCCGTACCGGGGGCGCAGGTGAGAGACGTGTCCTGGTTGAGGTACGCATTCTGAACGGTACCGAGTGCCATCATGCCAAACTCATCGGACATACCAAAGCGCGTCACCATGTTACGGGCGAGCTTGGTGGCCTGCTCGATATCGTTGGCTGCGCCGGTCGTCATCTCACCAAAGATGAGCTCCTCGGCTGCACGGCCACCGCAATAGACGGCGAGCTTGTCCAGGACCTCCTGGCGTGTGGTCAGGAAGCGCTCATCCTCCTCGACCTGCATGGTGTAGCCCAGAGCACCGCTCGTGCGCGGTACGATGGTAATCTTCGTGACCGGCGCAGAGCCCTTCTGGCGAGCGGCAACGATGGCATGGCCGATTTCGTGGTAAGAAACGACCTGCTTCTCGTGATCGGACAGCACCGTGGACTTGCGCTGCTGACCGGCGATGACGACCTCCACCGACTCCTCGAAGTCGTCCTGGGTTGCACGCTTGCGACCCTCGCGAACGGCGCGCAGGGCGCCCTCGTTGATGATATTGGCCAGGTCGGCACCCGAGGCGCCGGGCGTGGCACGGGCGATCGCAGTCAGGTCGATCGGGGGCTGCGTCTTCACGCTCTTGGCATGGAGCTCAAGGATGTTCTTGCGGCCGGTCAGGTCGGGCAGCTCAACGGGGATGCGACGATCAAAACGGCCGGGGCGCAACAGGGCCGGGTCAAGGCTGTCGGGTCGGTTGGTAGCAGCGAGAACGACAATACCCTTGTGGTTATCGAAGCCGTCCATCTCGGTCAGCAGCTGGTTGAGCGTCTGCTCGCGCTCGTCGTTGCCGCTAAAGCCGCCGCCGTCACGCTTTTTGCCGATGGTATCGATCTCATCGATAAAAACGATGCACGGGGCCTTTTCCTTGGCCTGCTTAAACAGGTCACGCACCTTAGCAGCGCCGCGACCGACAAACATCTCAACAAACTCCGAGCCCGAAATGCTAAAGAACGGAACACCGGCCTCGCCGGCCACAGCCTTGGCAAGCAGGGTCTTACCGGTACCCGGAGGGCCGACAAGAAGAGCACCGCGCGGCAGCTTGGCGCCGATCTCCTCGTAGCGCTGCGGCTTCTCCAGAAAGTCGACGACCTCCTTAAGGGATTCCTTGGCCTCTTCCTGGCCAGCAACGTCCTTAAAGGTCACGCCCACATCCTTGGAAGCGATAACGCGAGCACCGGACTTGCCCAGTCCGCCGCCGCCAAAACCACCGCCGCCAAAGTTCATCGACGGGCCGTCATCGCCCATGGCCTTCTTCATGCGACGATTGAGCCACCAACCGATGAGGAAGAAGATAGCCATGGGAAGAATGAGCGTAAGCAGGTAGTAAGTCATCAGACCCGAGTTCTTATCGGGGACAACAGATTCCAGCGAGGCGCCGGATTCAAGCACGCGATCGGTAAAGCCCGCATCGTTTGGCACACCGGTCGTCTTGTAGGCGATGTTCTCGTCCTCGCCCTTCTTGGTGTAATAAATCGTGTAATCGTCCGTATTGTATTCGACCTTGTCGACACTCTTCTTATCGAGCGCTTTGACAAAGGTCGAGTAATCGGTCTTCGTAATCTGCTGCGTGTGACCGATGTTGGGGAACAGAACGGTCGAGAGCACGAGGTAGACGACGAAGGCGATGAGCACGTAGAGGATCATATTCCGTCTACGTTTGTTGTCATCCATCTCCATCTGCTTGAACTCCATCTACTGGGGTTGATAATGCTTTCTAGAATACCCAACCCGAGCGACGATAAACCGACGCCGGGCACGAAAGGACAGAGATGGCATCACTGGAAGTCGGCAAGGTTCAAATCTATACGGGCGACGGCAAGGGCAAGACGACGGCTGCGCTGGGGCTTGCACTGCGCGCCACGGGCTATGGACTTAACGTGCTTATGCTGCAGTTTGCCAAGAAGCTGCACTGCGCCGAGCATGATGCGGCGCCCCGTTTAGGTCTGCGCATCGTACAAGCCGACCGCGACACGCCCGAAGCCTGTGCCGCACAGATCATGGAGCTGGCGCGCGAGCAGATTAGCCAAGTCGACGTTCTGATTCTAGACGAACTTGGCGAGGCCATGCGCCGTGGATTTGTGACGCGCGTGGATGTCGAAGCGCTGATCGCGACAAAGCCCGCCACCACGGAGCTCGTGCTCACCGGCCGCGGTCTGCTGCCCCTCGCCGATCTGGCAGACCTGGTCACCGAAATGCGCCCCGTCAAACATTACTTCGACGAAGGCCTCCTAGCCCGCCAAGGCATCAAATACTAAATGATCCGAAGGGGACGGAGGAAAACGGATCATTTTGCCTTATTGCCAGGTCAATGATCCGTTTTCCTCCGTCCCCTACGGATCATTAGGCAGTGGCGCGGCCGAGCCAGTTGCCGCTGTGGTGGTAGATGGTAAACATCGTGGCCGTGATGAGCCAGGTTACGGGGTAAACCAGCAGCAGGTGCTCAAGCGACGGATCGAACGGCATAATCGCAAACACCCAGATCACCCTGAGCACGACGGTGCCAAAAATCGTGAGCATCATAGGCTGGAAGCTCACGCCAGCGCCGCGGATGGAGCCGGACGCGTTTTCGATAATCGAGAAGATCGCGTAGAACGGCGCGATGAAATGAAGAATCGTCGTGGTGTAGGCCGAAATCGAAGCATCGTCGACAAACAGACGCGACAACGGACCCGAGAACACCAGTAGCACGGCAGACAGGCCACCAATGAGCATAAACGACAGCACAAGCGACGTATGGTAGCCCTTGCGCATGCGCTCGTAGTTGCGCGCGCCAAAGTTCTGTGCCGAGAACGTGGTGATCGAAACGCCAAGCGCCTCGGTAACCATCCAGACAATGCCATCCAAACGGCCCGAAAGACCCCACGCCGTGGTGACATCGGCACCAAACGAGTTGACCGACACCTGAATCAAAACGTTGGAAATCGAATACGCAGCAGACTGAAAGCCAAGCGGCAGACCACACGAGATCATGCTCTTACAAATGCCAGGATCAATGCAGAGTTTGGACAGTGAAAGCCGCCACGCACCCGGAGCGTGCATCATACGAATCACGATCATCGTGGCGTTGGAGCAAATGGTCAGCGCCACCGCGATGCCGCAGCCCAGAGCCTCCATATGAAGCACGGCAACGAAGATGACATCCAGCACCGCATTAACAAGGCAGCCGGAAGCAATGATCACAGCAGGACCGCGTGTGTCGCCCACGGCGCGCAGCAGCGCCGTTCCCATATTGAGCAGCAGCGCCGCAACCATGGCGGCAAAATAGCAACGAGCATAGGCCACGCCCTCGGCCAATAGTTCATGCGGCGTGTTCATAAGTACCAGCATGGGCTCAACGAACACTATGCCAAGAATCGAGAAAACGATACCGCCCACCAGCGCGAGCGTCATGGCCGTATGGACCGAACGACTCAATCGCTCATCATCGTGCTGACCAAAATACTGACCGGTAATGACCGCGCAGCCAGCGCCAACGCCAACGCAAAAGCCGATGCAGAGCTCGGTGAGCACCATCGTGGCCTGAATGCCACCCAGCGCGAGCTTGCCGCCAAACTGACCGACGATATAGGTACCGATAAGCGTGTAAGCCTGCTGAAAAAACGAGCTAAAGAAGATAGGGACGCACAGCGAAAGCAGTTGCTGCCAAATGACACCCTGCGTCACATCGATAGCCGTAGATTTCTTAGCCACACGCCCTCCCCAACAGCGTACATCAAACAACAAAACGGCAATTTAAGACCAAAGCCAATACCAGCTTAGCACCGACCGGTATCGGCCGAAACGCCCCGAACCAGAGCCCAGTGCGAAATAATTGCCTAGTGATACAGCCCCGGCTGGTAGTGGTACTCGTTGCTCACATGCGGGCACAGCTGCCAAAAGGCGACAGCACTTGCCGCGGCCACGTTAAGCGAATCGACCCCGTGCGCCATCGGAATACGCACGGCGCGGTCGCAGCCCGCAATGGTCTTGGCGCCCAAGCCAGCACCCTCGGTGCCCATAAAGATTGCCAGGCGGTCAATCTCCTGCAGCGCGGGATCGTCCAGCGACACCGAATCATCCGTCAACGCCATAGCGGCACACGAAAAGCCGGCATCGTGTAGCGCCGCCAGCCCATCATGCGGCCATACGCGCGCTTCGCTGCCAATGCGTGTCCAGGGCACCTGGAACACCGTGCCCATGCTCACGCGGGCAGAACGACGATACAGCGGATCACAACACGTAGGACTGACCAAAATGCCGTCGACGTTGAGCGCGGCCGCCGAGCGGAATATTGCGCCCACATTGGTATGGTCGACAATGCCCTCGAGCACGCACACGCGCACCGGGCGCTCCCCCGCCGCCTCGACGACGCCGCCCAAGAACTCATCAACCGGAATCTGTCGCGGGCGACGAAATGCCGCGAGCGCACCGCGCGTCACGTTAAAACCCGTCAGCCGCTCCATAAGCTCCATCGAGGCAACGAACACGGGAACCGGACCCGCGCCCTCGCGTACCGCCAGGCGCTCAAACAGCGGCATCATCTGGTCGAGCCAGCGCTCGCCCAAAAGAAAGCTCACCGGCTCGTATCCGGCGCGAACCGCACGTTCGATGACCTTGGCACTCTCGGCGATAAAAATGCCCTTCTGCGGCTCCAGCACGCAGCGCAGCTCACGCTCGGTCAGTCGCACGTAGGCGTCAAGCCGCTCGTCCTCGAGCGAATCGATTCGCAGCACCTCAACGGCATCAGTCATAGCAGCCAGCCCGCACCTTTCTTTACAGCGCATCTATACCAAACGAGGCGACGCTAAGCGCCGCCCCATGCATTCAAACAATCCGATGATACCGTTCACGCCGGACGATTTACGCCTCAACGCGACGATACGTTACGAACTCATAATCGACACCCTCGTCGCCCTCGCCCGAGGCAATCGTGGCAACACCGCCACGCCGCGCAATCTCCCACGCGGGATCGGCATCCAGATCGGGAAAATACGTATCCACGTCATGCACGCAATGGTTATGCGTAACCTCGGCCTCGGCGCAATACGGCAAAAACTGCCGATACACCTCGCCGCCACCGATCACCCACGCAACGGGCTCATCGGCTACCGCGGCGAGCGCTTCGTCGATGCTATGCACCACGTCGACGCCCATGGGAGCAAAGTCCCCATCGCGCGTGAGCACGATATTGCGTCGATTCTTAAGCGGGCGCCCGCCGGGAAAACTCAGCAGCGTCTTGCGTCCCATAATGACCGGACAGCCTTTGGTGCACGCCACAAAATGGCGCATATCGGAGCGATTGGACACCACCATGTCGCCCTCGCAACCAATGCCCCAGTCGTCACACACGGCGACAATGGCAGAAAGCTTACACGTCATGCGCGTCACCTACACCGCAATGGGGATGTTCTTAACCTGAGGGCCGTGCTCATAGCCCTCGACAATCAGATCATCGGTCGTAAACGCATAGAAATCATGCACATCGGGGTTGAGCGTTACCTTGGGAGCCGCAAACTGCGGACGCTCGATAAGCTCGCGGACGATATCGACATGACGGTCGTAAATGTGGGCATCGGCGATCACATGCAGCAGCTCGCCAGCGATCATATCGACCGACTGCGCGACCATCATCAGCAAAATGGCGTACTGGCACACATTCCAGTTGTTCGCAGCCAAAATATCCTGGCTACGCTGGTTGAGAATCATGTTGAGCGTCGGTTTATCATCCTGCGGACGCTGCGTCACGTTATACGTCACGCTGTAGGCACACGGATACAGGTGCATCTCGGACAGGTCGCTAAACACATAGGTGTTCGTCATAATGCGGCGGCTGTACGGCGTGTTCTTAAGGTCGTACAGCACGCGATCCATCTGGTCAAAGTCGCCCTCGGCATAATGGCTCTTCTGCCCAATCTGATACCCGTAGGCCTTGCCGATGGAGCCAGTCTCGTCGGCCCACTCGTCCCAAATATGGCTGTTGAGGTCATGCACGTTATTGGACTTCTTTTGATAGATCCATAGGATCTCATCCATGGCAGATTTGAGGGCCGTACGACGCAAGGTAAGCGCCGGAAACTCCTCACGCAGGTCATAGCGTGCCGTGACACCAAAGTTTTTAATGGTATAGGCAGGGGTGCCATCCTCCCACACCGGGCGGACCTTTTGGCCCTCGGTGGTGGTGCCATGGTCCAGAATATCGCGGCACATGGTTACAAACTGTTGATCAGCCTTGCTCATTGACCCTCCTGTCAGTCGCCTAAAAGCGAGATTCATTGTATCCCAGGCACATGCGGCCCCACAGCCCAAACATATGCCTTCATTTTCTGGCATATGCCAGAAATTCCTTGCGTTAATCTGCGCGTTCGCTATTCTATTGTTGACATATGTCAGATAAGGAGCACGTATGGCAGGAAGACGCGAGAAACTGCGCCGCGTCGGGATCATCCCCGAATACCGCGGCTTTACCCCTGACGGCCTAGCCAGCGGAGACGCCATCGACATGACGGTCGACGAACTCGAGGCGCTGCGCCTGTGCGACCTGGAAGGCCTTAACCAAGAGGCAGTCGCAAAGCAGATGGGTATCGCGCGCGCCACGGTGGCGGCTATTTGCAGCCGCGCACATCGCAAGGTGGCAAACGCGCTGGTCAACGGGCGGGCGCTCGTCATCGAGGGCGGCAATATCGCGTACTCCCCCATCACCGCAACGACGGCCGCATGGCCAGCAAAGGAGGTCGACACCATGAGGGTGGCAACCACGTACGACAACGGCAACATCTTTATGCACTTTGGCCGCAGCGAGCAGTTCAAGATCTACGACATTCAGGATGGCAAGGTACTCAACGAGCAGGTCGTGGGCACCGACGGCACCGGCCACGGTGCCCTTGCGGGCCTGCTCGCCAACGGTGGCGTGGACACGCTCATCTGCGGCGGCATCGGCGGTGGCGCCATCAACGCGCTTGCCCAAGCCGGCATCACGGTGTACGCAGGAGCTCAGGGCAGCTGCGACGCTTGTGTCGAGGCCCTTATCGCCGGAACGCTCGCACAGAACGGCGAGGCCACGTGCGGCTGCCACGGCCATGACCACGACCACGCCCACGAACATGGCGAGTCCTGCAGCTGCCACGGCCATCACGAGCACGAGGGCCACGAGGACTGCGGCTGCCACTAACGGCACGGCACCGCGAGCTCGGGGCGCGACGCTGAACGCAGCCCAACTATCAAAGCCAACAACAAAGGCCACCCGGTAGCTTCCGAGTGGCCTTTGCCATATCAAGCTGGAATTACAGCCCTATTTCTTATTGCGCATCTGTGCTTCCATCTGGCGCAGCAGCTCCATATCGGACTTGGGACCGCCCGTACCCAGGCCGCCCATGCCGCCCAGACCCATAGCGTCCAGCCCAGGGATATTGGGCATGCGCATCTTCTTGCCCTTCTTGCCCTTTTTGCCCTTCTTGCCGCCGGCCTGTGCCTGATTGGCCATCGTGCGCATGCGGCCCATCATCTTGTTCATCTCGCCCCACTGCTTCATAAGGCTGTTGACCTCGGTGGGGGTCACACCGGCGCCCTTGGCGATACGCGCGCGACGCTGGCCGTTGATGATGGAGGGACGCAGACGCTCCTCCTTGGTCATCGACATGATGATGGCCTCGTTCTTGTCGAAGATGCCCTCGTCCAGGTTACCGCCCATCTGGTTGAGCGCGCGCTGGCCACCGGGGAGCATGCCCAGGATACCCTTCATGCCGCCCATCTTTTTGACGGCTTTCATCTGGTCGAGCATGTCGTTCATGGTGAAGCCCTCGCGCAGCATACGCTCGGCAGCCTCAAGCTGCTCTGCATCGGCTGCCTCCTGGGCCTTCTCGATAATACCTACGACATCACCCATGCCCAAGATGCGCTTGGCCATGCGGTCCGGGTAAAACGGCTCCAGCGAGTCGGGCTTCTCGCCCATGCTCACGAACTTGATGGGCTTGCCGGTCACCTGACGCACCGAAAGTGCGCCACCGCCACGGGCGTCACCGTCGAGCTTGGAGATGATAACACCGTCAAAGTCAGTGCGCTCGGCGAAGGTCGAGACGACGTTGACGATATCCTGGCCGGTCATGGCATCGACGACCATCAGCACCTGATCGGGCTTGACGGCCTTCTTGATGTCCACGGCCTCCTGCATCATTTGCTCGTCGATCTGCAGACGACCGGCGGTATCGACGATGACCACGTCACGCAGATGGTCGACGGCCTCCTGGATGGCGCCCTTGGCGATATCGACCGGGTGCTCGCCGTCACCGCGGAAGACCGGCACGCCGATCTCGCCACCGAGCGTGGCAAGCTGGTCGGCAGCAGCGGGACGGTAGACGTCGCACGCGGCGAGCAGCGGCGAGCGGCCCTGCTTCTTGAGCAGGTAGGCAAGCTTTACGGCAGCCGTGGTCTTACCGGAGCCCTGCAGGCCCACGAGCATGATGACATTAGGAATGCGGTTACTAAAAACGAGCTTGCTCTCGGTGGAGCCGAGCATCTCGGTGAGCTCGTCGAGCACGATCTTGACGACGTTTTGCGCCGGCGACAGCGACTCCATGACCTCGGCGGTCATGCAGCGCTCCTTGGTCTTAGCAACGAACTCCTTGACGACCTTAAAGTTAACGTCGGCCTCGAGCAGCGCCATGCGAATGTCGCGCATGGCCGAGGTGATATCGGCCTCGGTCAGCTTACCCTTGCCGCGCAGGCGGTCAAATGTGTCGTTGAGGCGATCGCTCAGGGAATCAAACACTGGTTACTCCTTAGTTGGACTCGCCCACCAGGGCGCGGCAGAAATCTTTGGCGTTAAACTCCTGCAGGTCATCGACCTGCTCGCCCACGCCGATGCGCAGGATCGGGAGCTTGAGCTTCTCGGCCACGGCCATGGCGATACCGCCCTTAGCCGTGCCGTCGAGCTTGGTCATGATAATACCGTCCAGGCCCAGCGCCTCGTTAAACTCGAGCGCCTGGTTCAGACCGTTCTGACCAGTGGCGGCATCGATCACAAGCACGACCGAAACCGGCATGGGGCCGGCGGCCATATTGGCGGCGCGCTTACGCGTCACGTTGACCACCTTGGCGAGCTCGCGCATGAGCTCGGGGCTCGTATGCAGACGACCGGCGGTGTCGATAAGCACCAGGTCGCTGCCGCGCCTGTCGGCCTCGTCGAGCACGTCGTAACAAACGCTCGCCGGGTCGGAGCCGCGGTCGCGCTTGATGACGGGAACACCGGCGCGCTGACCCCACACATCGAGCTGCTCGATGGCGGCGGCGCGGAAGGTATCGGCCGAACCGATCACGACATTCTTGCCGCGGGAAGCCATGGCGCTCGCAATCTTGCCGACCGTCGTGGTCTTGCCGGCACCGTTGATGCCCACAAACAGCACGCAGCTCGGCGTATCGGAGAACGGATCGCGCTCGATGGGCACAAAGTGCTGCTCAAGCTGCTCGGCCAGAGCGCGACGAAGCTGCGGTGCGGTCTTGAGGTTCTTCTTGGCTGCGGCATCGCGCAGGTCATCGGAGACCTGAATAGCGACCTCGGCACCCATGTCACCCATAACGAGGGTGTCCTCAAGGTCCTCCCAAAAGTCCTCGTCGACCTCGCCGCCAAAGTAGAAGACCTCGTTGAGGGCCTCGCGGCTGCGCTCAAGTCCGCGCGAGAGAGCGTCAAAGAATCCCATTATGCATTCACGACCTTTCCGGTTTCGCGATCGAGTTTTTGCGAGACGACGCGGCTGACGCCGTCGGCTTGCATCGAGACGCCATAGAGAACGTCAGCGTCCTCCATAGTACGGCGCTGATGCGAAATGACCAAGAGCTGTGTATCGGAACGCAGCACATCGAGGGCTCCGATGAGCTTGGACAGGTTGGCGTCATCAAGCGCCGCCTCGACCTCGTCCAGCACATAGAACGGCACCGTGCGCGTGCGGTACACGGCAAAGAGCAGGGCGAGCGCCGTCAGACTCTTCTCGCCACCCGACATGAGCATCATCTTGGTAATGCGCTTGCCGCGCGGCTGCGCCACAACCTCAATGCCCGTCTCGGCAGGATGCTCGGGATCGGTCATCTCAAGATGAGCCTGGCCACCCGGGAACAGCATGGCGAAGATCTCGCGGAAGTTCGCGTCGACCTTCTCAAACGTCACCAGAAACGCCTTGCGCATCTTGCGATCAATGGCCACCGTGATCTTGGTGAGCGCCTTGCGCGCGCTCTCCAGATCAGCCAGCTGCTCCTCGATGTAGTCGGCGCGGCGCTTGAGCTGCTCGTACTCCTCCATGGCAACCTGGTTCACGGGGCCCAGATTGTTGATCTGGCGCACAAGCTGGTTGAGCTCGCGCTCGGCGGCATCGCGATCGGTGGGCGCCGGCAGCATGAGCGCTTCCTCGAGCACCGTGGTACCGTCGGCGGTAATGGCCTTGATGGCCGCCTCTACCTGCACCTCGAGCTTGCCGCGCGCAACCTTGAACTCATTTTGCATCGCCGTGGCGGCATCAACCCGCTCCTTGGCACGGGAGACCCCGGCCTTGGCATCCTCGATGGTCTTCTTGAGCGAAGCGGAGTCCGCCTCTTCCAGAGAGGCCTGGTCACGCAGGCGCGCTGCCCAATCCGATGCGCGTTCCAACAGGGCAGAATAGCGTTCGTGCATGGGGTCGACGCGCAGGCGCAGCAGCTCGAGCGAGCGCGAAGCCTGGCGTGTTCCGCGGATACGACGGTCGATGCCCTCAAGACGATGCTCAAGGTCGGGCACGCGGCCCTTCAGCGAACGCAGGCGCTCGCTCGTCTGGGCCAGGCGCACCTTGGCATCGGCGAGCTTACCGGCGGCCTCGGAATCGTCACGGCGAACGCGATCGAGCTCATCGTTGGCCTCGGCAATCTGGAGACCCAGGTCGCTTGCCTGTGCACGCGCCTCGTCACGCGAACGGGTGAGCTCGTCAACGCGCGGGCGCGCAGCGCGAACGGCCTCGGAGGCCTGCTCGCGGCGCTTGGAGATGCGCACGCGCTCGACCTCGGCATTGTTGACGCTTTGCTCCAAGCGGCCGATCTCGGAGAGCAGCGAGCGGCGCTCGCCCTCAAGACGGGCGATCTCACCGGCGGCATCGCCCTCGGCGGCACGTGCCTCCTCGACGGCGGCGTTGGCCTCAACGACTTGGTCCGAAGCATGCTCAAAGATGGCAGCCAGATCGGGTTCCAGGCCCTCGAGCTCACGGATGCGGCGCTTGCGCTCCAAGGCACCCGAAGCCTCGCCGGCATCGAGCCCCACGCGCACCAGACCACCACAGCTCACGCGGGCGCCATCGGGAGTCACGTAGGTCACACCGTCAACGACAGGGGCAGCCAACGCGGCAGCCAAGTCATCGACCACGTAATAGCCGCCGAGAAGGGCCTCGACAACCGGGCCATAACCGGAGCGCACGGACAGACGATCGACCAGACGCGTACCGGCAGCGCCCTCGGCGGCAGCAGAGCCACTCACGCCGCGCGCCATCAGCAGCGCCTCGCCCGAAGCCTTCTTTTGGTCCAAAGCCGCACGACCGGCGCGCTCAAGCGTAGCGGCATCATCAAACAAAAGAGCATCGATATCGCCGGCAAGTAGTTGCTCAACCAGGCCCTCAAGCTCACGAGGGGCGTCGAGCACGTCGCCCAGACGGCCTGAGACATCGTCGCCCAGCGCGCCCACCAGACGGCTCACCAGCGGCGAGCTGTCTGCCATGCGGGCATCGAGCTTCTTTTGGCTGGCAAGCTCCGAGCGCACCTCGGACAGCTTGTTGCGCGCCTCGCTCTCACGATTACGCAAGTCCTTCAGGGCTGCACGGGCGACCTCGGTGGCCTCGCGCGCATCGTTCTGGGCCTGACGAGCCGCCTCAAGGGCACTCTCAAGCTCCTCAGCACGGTCGCGACGGCTATCAAGCGATGCTGTAACCTCCTCGAGCTGTTCATCAATCTGCTCCAGGCGCGAGGCGTACATGTTGTCCTCGACCTCGGCGTTGCTCAGCGAGTCCTTCACCTTGGCGAGTTCGAGCGCCGCGTTATCGGCCACACGCTGCACATCGCGTTGCTCACGCGTAAGCTGCGAAATCTGATTGTCGAGCGCCACGCGCCGCTCGTGGAGCTCAGCGGCGGCAGGACCAGCGGCGTCAACGTCCTCCTGGGCCTGCATGTGCGCGCCGGTCACTTCCTCAAGCTGCGCACGTGCATCCTCGAGCTCCTCGACCACGCGACGACGCTGATGCTCGGAGCTCGAGATCTGGCCGCGCATGTCGGACAGGCGCGACACCATATTGTGGCCCTTTTCCTCGAGCAGGCGCATATCGGAGTTAATGCGACCGACCACGTCTTGCATATGGCGGCGCTGCTCGCCCAGATCGCCCACAAACAGGCCCTTTTCCTCGAGCATGACCTGGAACTTCTCGAGCTCGCGTTCCTTTTCGCCCAAGCGGTACTGCGCAAGCTCAAGCTCGGCAGCACCCTCCTTGGAGCGGCTCTCCAAGTCGTTCCACTGCGACTGCAGCGAACGAAGCTCGTCGACGGCCAGCATCTGCGTAAGCTCGTTCGCGCGCGAGGACAGCTCTTTGTACTTGCGCGCGCGATCGACCTGACGCTCCAGCGGCCGCAGCTGACGGGCGATCTCCTTATTGATGTCGCGGGCACGGGTCAAGTGCTCGTCCATCGAATTAATCTTTTTGAGCGCACGCTCCTTGCGGCGCTTGTGCTTGGAGATGCCGGCGGCCTCCTCGATGAGGGCACGGCGCTCCTCGGGGCGGCTCTGCAAAATGGCGTCGAGCTTGCCCTGGCTGATGATGGAATGCGTATCCTTGCCCAAGCCCGAATCGTGCAGGATGTCCTGAATGTCCATCAGGCGGCACGGACTCGAGTTGATGAGGTACTCGCTTTCGCCCGAGCGATACATACGACGGGTGATGGCGACCTCGTCAAAGTCGACGGGCAGCATATGGTCCGAGTTATCGAGCACCAGCGTGACCTCGGCGACACCCACCGGCTTGCGCGCTGACGAGCCCGAGAAGATGACATCCTCCATGGCCTGGCCGCGCAGCTGCTTGGCGCTCTGCTCGCCCAGGACCCACAGAATCGAGTCAGAGATGTTCGATTTTCCCGAGCCGTTGGGACCGACGATGACGGTCAGGCCCGGCTCAAACGTCATATGGGCGCGGTCGGCAAACGACTTGAACCCTTTGAGCGTGAGGGACTTGAGATACACGGTTCCTCGCTTAAACAGGCTTCTTGTTGAGAATCACGCCGTTGGTGGTGTAGCCCATGCGGTCAAGTGCCTCGAGTGCAGCGGCTCCCTCGGCTTCCTTCTTTGAGGAGCCGGAGCCGCGACCCTGGCGAATACCATCGATCAACACCACGGCGGTAAAGGTGGGCGCATGCGCCGGGCCCTCGGAGCCAACAAGCTTATACGCGGGAGGCTCATGGCCGTCTGCCTGCACGCACTCCTGCAAGAACGACTTGGGGTTCGCAGGATGCTCGGCACGCTCAGAGGCCAAATGGGGCTTAAGCGTACGGTGGATAAACTCCGCCGCCGCATCCCAGCCAGCATCCAGATACAGCGCGCCCACGAGCGACTCATAGACGTTCTCGAGCGCCGAGTGCAGGCCACGCGCGCCGGTACCGGTCTCGGAGGCACCAAAGATGATGATGTCGTCGATACCCAGCTCGTGCGACACCTCGGACAGCGTAGCGCCCGAGACAAGCGACACCTTCAGGCGCGTGAGCTTGCCCTCGTCAAACTCCGGATAGGACTCAAACAGGGAGCGTGCGACCACAGCGCCCAAAATGGAATCGCCCAAGAATTCAAGGCGCTCATAGCTGGCAGAAACCGGCTGGCCCTCGACTGCCGAGGGATGCGTAAGCGCCGCGCGCAGCAGCACCTTATTATTGAACTCGTGGCCCAGGATTTCCTGGGCACGCGTAAGTCGTTCAGACAAAGCCAAGACCTAGGCCTCCCTGGCGTTTTCGATCGCGTCGACGGCGTCGGCGACAGAGTTGAGCGAGAGCAGAGTCTCGTCATCGATCTCGAGGTTGAACTCGTCCTCGATAGCCGTAACCAGCTGCAGGCGCTCGAGCGAGTTGGCATCGAGATCGTCAAAGGTGGTCTCATCGCTAATTTCGGCAACATCGACGCCCAGAACGTCAGCAGCGACCTCGGCGATCTTGTCGAAGATTTCGGAGCGGTCCATAGCGCTTCCTCTCATAGTTAATGAATACCAAAAGAATGGTACCGCCCGGGCGGTACCAAGACACGGTTCTGATTCTACCCCACGAAGCAGGCCGCGAGGCACATAACAGCGCTATAACTCGCTCTTACAAAACGATGCCGTCCATGGAGTTGGCGACGTTCTCGACCAGCCCCGCGCGCACGGCTTCGGCCGCCGCGAGCGTACCGTTTTTAACAGCCTCGACCGAGGTGGCGCCATGGCCGATTAGGACCACGCCACGCAGGCCCAAAAGAATCGCACCGCCCTTGGCATCACCAGAGAGCTTGGCCTTAATCTCGCGCATCTGCTTTTTGATGAGCAGCGCGGCGATCTTGGTGCCGAGCGAGGCCATAAAGGCACCCTTGAGTTCCTGCAGCAAAAACTTGGCAGCGCCCTCGGTGGCCTTGAGCGCAATATTGCCCGACATGCCATCGGCAACGACGACATCGAAATTGCCCGAGGTGAGGTCGGTGCCTTCGCAGTTGCCCACAAAGCCGGGAACGGCGGCTTTCATGGCCGGGAAGCAGGCCTTGGTAAAGTTGGAACCCTTCTCGTCCTCGGTGCCATTGGCAAGCAGGCCCACGCGGGGATGCTCGATGCCCAGGACGACGCGGGCATAGGCGCTACCCATCTGGGCAAAACGCACCATGTCATCGACCTCGACATCGGGGTTGGCGCCCATATCGCACAGCACCGTCAGACCGCCGGCGCGATTGGGCAGCGCATTGGTCAGACAGGGACGCACCGGCTGCTTCTTGCCTTCGGCCATATATCTAAACGGCGTCACATAGGCGGTGGCGGCAGCGGTCATGGCACCGGTCGAGCCGGCGGAGAAGAACGCGTCCGCGTTGCCCTTTTTGATGGCGCGGCAGGCAAGCACGATCGACGATTTACGCTTGGTCATCACGGCGCGAATGGGATCGTCATCCATGGCGATAACGTCGGGTGCCTCAAGAGCCTCAACACGTGCATGGGAAGCAGCAAAGGGATTGACGATTTCAGCGGGGCCAGCTGCCAAGACCTCGATATCGGGATCGGCGGCAAGCGCAGCCTCGATACCATCGAGAACAACCTGAGGTTTCTCGTCTCCGCCCACAATGTCTACACAAACGCGAACGTTACTCATATACATGCTCCTTATACAAAAATGGCCGACTCATTGAGCCGGCCATTGTGGTTCCATTTGGAACGGCATCGCATCCAGAGTATACCGTTACTCGGTAACGATAACCTCGCGGTCCTTGTAGAAACCGCAGCTGGGGCACACGTGATGCGGAAGCTTGACAGCGCCGCAACGGGGGCACGTGGACTGAGCCGCAGCCGAGATCTTCATGTTGGCGGAACGACGGGTGTGAGTGCGGATACGACCCTGCTTTTGTTTAGGTACGGGCATAGTGACCTTCCTTATGAACTATCCAGTGTGGCGATTACGCGCAAGTAGCGATACTACCACAGTTTTACTCATCGAGCTTGAGATTCTTCAATGCTGCAAATGGATTTTCCGTGGCAGCGGCCCATTCTGCCTCTGCCTGGGTGGCGCAATCGCATTGCTCGACGTTGAGATTGCAACCGCAAGTGGGACACAGACCGCGGCAATCGGGCTTGCAGAGCACCACAAACGGCGTGTCCATGACAACGGCATCGTTGATGGGCTCACCCAGATCGACGATGCGGTCCTCACCCAGGAGCTCGTAGCCGTCCTCGTAGGCCTCGGGATCCTCGGGCTCCTCAAAAAGGTAGAACTCCTCGATCTCGCCGGCGATATCAAACGAAGCGGGCTCCAGGCAACGGTCGCACTCGCCGGTGGCGTGCGCGCGGACCATGCCCGTGAGCAAGACACCGGTACCGGCATTGGTAAAGACAACGTCGTAGTCGATGCCGTCCTGTAGCTGGTACTCCTTCTCGCCCACCGTATAGGTGGCGACATCGACCTTGCCGGTCAGCGGATACGAATCTCCGGGAAACTCGAGCTGTTCGGAAAGATCGACGGTAACGCTCGGGAACTCAGCCATTACCACTGACCATTCTGTTGGGCGGCACCCTCGTTGAGCTGCTGACGGCAACGGGTAACGGTGCCGGTCAGGCTCTTGAGATTCTCCTCCAGGTGCGTAAAGACCTGCTCTGCGTAGTCCTCGGCAGCATAACGCGTCTCGCGCTCGTACTGCTGGGCACGATCGCGGATGTCGTCGGCCTGCTGCTGTGCCAAGCGGACGATCTCCTGCTCACCGGCAATGGTGAGGGCCTGCTGCTGAGCGTCGGCGATGATGGAATCGGCCTGAGCGGCGGCGGAAGCCATAAGCTCCTCGCGCTCCTTAAGGATACGGCGGGACTTCTGCCACTCCTCGGGATAGCTCATGCGGATCTCGTCGAGGATGTTGAAGAACACGTCGGCGTCGATGACCTTGAACTGAGCGTTCTTGCCGAAAGGCGGCTTGGCTTCCTCGATCAGCCCTTCGAGCTCATCGACCAAGCTGACGATCCTATCGCCAGGAAAATTCTCGCCCGGCATCCGGTCTCCTTTCATAGGTAACATATCATCGTGCTAGTTTACCACATGCCACCAGGCAATAAAAAACGTCACGAAAAGCGATGTCTGAGCGCTTCGACCACGTTGGGCGGGACAAACGTCGATACATCGCTGCCGAGTGAGGCGATCTGACGAACGACCGAGCTCGAGATATAGCCGTACTGCGGCGCACTCATGACAAAGATGGACTCCAGCTCGTTATCCAAGCGATAGTTGAGATCTGCCTGCTGCAGCTCGTACTCAAAGTCGGTCATGGCGCGCAGGCCCTTGACCACGGCCCCCGCCCCCTGCTCGCGAGCGAAGTCGACCAAGAGGCCGGTAAAGGGCAGGACCTCGACGCCGTCGATATCACCGAGCGCCTCGCGGGCCAGCGCCACGCGCTCATCGAGCATAAACGTGGTACCCACACCGTTTTTACCCTGCGACTCGGCAACAGCGACGATCACGCTGGGAAAGATGCGGCGGGCGCGGCGGATGACGTCGATATGGCCAAACGTGATGGGATCGAAGGTGCCCGGGACGATCACGCGGTTGATGGTGTCATTCATGGGCGTCCTCCTGAAACGTCGTGGCATCGTTGTTGTTAGCATCGGTGCCGGCGTTATCGCCCTCACCATCGTCATCGCCGACCCAACGAAGCAGGTCGACCGAGGTAATGCCGTAGTGCTTCTCGCGCACAATCTCAAAGCCTGCCGGATGCGCGCCCGCATCGGCGGCGGCATGCTCAAACAGGGCATAAGCGCCAGATGCAAGCAGACCCTGCTGAGCCAGGTTCGGCAGCAGTTCCTCGACCGGCTCGGCACCAAAAGCATAGGGCGGGTCGAGCAGGACCAGATCAAACGGGCCGCCCGGCACACGACCGCGCGAGGCGCTCGCCAGCATGTCGCCCGTTACCACGCGCCAACGCGCACGGTCACGGCAGAGCGACTCGATATTCTTGGTAATGAGCCGCGCGGCATTCCGATCGATCTCGAACGTCGTGAGTGAGCGGGCACCACGTGAGAGCATCTCTAACCCTAAGGCACCGGAGCCGCCAAAGGCGTCCAGCACGCGGACCTCATCCAGATCGAAGTCGAATGCCGACATGACCATAGATGCGCATGCCTCGCGCACGCGATCGGTCGTGGGGCGGGTGACATCGCGACCACGGGGTTCCTCGATCTTACGACCGCGCCATTCGCCGCCGATGATTCTCATCCTCCGCTGACCTCCTTAAAAATGTGTCGATATCGCATGGCGACCGCATCGCGCAGGGGGCGCGTCGCCACGGAGTCAAGGTTGCAAGCATACCGCAAGAGCTCGACCGCGTCCAAATGGGCCCACTCGATCAGCTCCTCGTCGGCATCCAGGTCGACAAAGCGCAGGGTCACTCCGCCATGCTGGCGGTACCCCAGGATTTCGCCCTCGTGGCGCAGACGCAGGTCCATCTGGGCGAGCGTAAAGCCATCCGAGGTCTTCTCGAGCGATTGCAGGCGATCTTGTGCTGCCGAAGCGCCGCCGTTGCCCTTGGAGTGCGTCATGACCAGACACGTGCCCGACACGCTGCCACGGCCCACGCGACCGCGCAGCTGGTGCAGAGCAGCCAAACCAAAGCGCTCCCCGTTCTCGATGACCATGACGGTGGCGTTAGGCACGTCGACGCCCACCTCGACCACCGTAGTCGAGACGAGCACGTCAATCTCGCCACGCTTAAAGGCATCGATAACCTGGTCCTTCTCCCCCGCTGGCATGCGGCCGTGAAGGCGCTCGATGGCAAGACCCGGCAACGCCAGACGCAGGCGATCGAGCTCGGTCGCCGTATCGTGCAGCGGCACGGGGACCGTCACGCGGCCCTCGTCGTCGCGGGCGATACCGGGCACGTCCTCCAGATCATCGGCCGAGTCACTCGGCTCCACGAGCGGGCAAATCACGTAGGCCTGCTGACCCTTTTCATGCGCCTCGCGGATGGCGCCATAGGCAAGGTCGCGACTCGACTCGGTAAGCACGCGTGTCGTCACGCCAGCGCCAGGGACGGGCCGATGGCGGATGATACTCGTGTCCAGATCGCCGTAGACCGAAAGCGCCAGCGTACGCGGGATGGGCGTTGCCGTCATAACGAGCAGATCGGCACCGGGGCCCTTCGCGCGCAAGGCATTGCGTTGGCCGACGCCAAACCGGTGCTGCTCATCGATGACTACGAGCGACAAATACTTAAACGCCACGTTATCCGAAAGGACCGCGTGGGTTCCAAAGAGGACGTCGAGCTCTCCCGATTCCAGCTGTGCATGGATGCGCTCGCGCTCTGCGGCCGGCGTGGCACCCGTCAGAAGCGCCCAAGACATGCCGGCCTGCGAGAGCAGAGGGCCGGTCTTATCGGCATATTGACGCGCCAGCACGCCCGTGGGCGCCATAACGCAGGCCTGTGTGCCGCTATCGGCAGCCACAGCCAGCGCGCAGGCGGCAACGGCGGTCTTACCGGTACCGACATCGCCCAGCAGCAGGCGGTTCATCACGCGCCCGCCATCGCACATATCGCGCAGGATGTCTTGGAACGCGGCCTCCTGCTCGTCGCTCAGCGAAAACGGCAGGGCCTGCTTGAGCGCGGCCAGGTGCTCGCCCGCGGCGTGGGCGTAGGGAGCGACTTCGACCAAGACACCGTCGTTGCGCAGGCGCAGCGCCAGCTGCAGGTAGAGGCACTCCTCGTAGGCAAGCCGTGCGCGCGCGATTTCGCGCTCAGCCATGCTCGAGGGAAAGTGGATCGATCGAAGGGCACGGGCATGGCTCATCAGGCGACGTTTAACGCGTAAGCGTGCCGGAATGGGATCAAAGGGATTGCCGACGGCCTCGAGCGCGCCACTTACGATACGGCGCATCCATGCCTGACTCACGCCGTCACTCACGTAATGGACCGGCAGGATAGTGCCCGCGGCGCGCCCTTCCTCAAGCTTTTCAAAGTGCGGCGAGGCCATCTGCTTAAAGCCGTAGGCAAACTCGACCTTACCCATTACGGCTAGGCGGTCGCCCTGCTTAAGCTGCTGGGCAATCCAGGGCTGGCGGAAAAAGGCGACCTGCAGCACGCCCGTCTCGTCAACGAGTGAGACCTCGGTCACCTGCATGCGCGGACGCGGCTGCTTTTGGACGATACGATCGACCGTGGCGATGATGGTACACACGGTACCGATGGGCGCCATCTCGATGGACCAGGAGCGCGTAAAGTCCAGGTATCGATGAGGGATATGGAGAAGGAGGTCCCCCACCGTCCGAATTCCCAGACGGCGAAGGGCCTCCTCACGTTTACCCGAAACATATTTGAGTCGCGCGATATCCTCGTCGAGCGCATTGCTCTGGGCAAAGCGCTCCGAGACGCGCGGCACGGAGCACAGTTCGGACATGGGCAGTTGCCTACTCGATCGAGAAGATCACGGGATAGAGCGGCTGCTCGCCACGATGGGCGTCGATCTCCAGATCGGGCTGAGCCTCCTCGATAGCGTCGACGATCTCCTGGAAGGCCTCATCGGACAGTTCCTCGCCGGCCAGAATCGTCAGCGCGTCGCCCTCCTCTTCCTCCTGCATACGGTTGATGCAATCGAGCGTGACCTGCTTCACGTCGGAGCCGACCACGTCGATGGAGCCGGCAATGATGCCCATGACGTCACCGGAGTGAATTGGCGAACCGTCGGAGGCACTGGAGTCGCGCACGGCGCGGGTGACCTCGCCATCGCGGACCTCGCTGGTGGCGTCGACCATAGCGGCGACGGCATCCTCGAGCTCGGAATCGGGCAGGACCGCGAACAGCGCGGAGAAGGCCTGCGGAACGGTCTTGGTGGGAACGACGGCGACCTTCTTGTCGGTGCAGGCAGAGGCAGCGGCCTCGGCGGCCATGCGGATGTTGCCGTTGTTGGGCAGAATGATGACCGAGGTCGCGTTGACCTGGTCGACGGCGCCCAGCAGGTCTGCAGTCGAGGGATTCATGGTCTGGCCACCGGACACGATCACGTCAACGCCGAGGGACTTGAGGATGTCTGCCTCGCCGGAACCGGCGGCAACGGCGACAAAGCCCAGGGCCTTCGCGGGCTCGGCGGCCTTCTCCTGGTCCTCGTGGATCTTGGCGGTACGGTCGTGGGCCTCCATCTCCATGTTGTGGATAAAGACCTCGTAGATCTGGCCAAGCTGCAGCATGTGCTCGAGCACCAGGTTCGGGGTGTTGGAGTGCACGTGGATCTTGTAGTCGGGATATGCGCCCACGAGCAGCTCACAGTCGCCCATGGAACCCAGGAACTTAAGGCACTCGTCCTCGTCAAACGGGGCGTCGGCCTTAAAGAGGAACTCGTTGCAGTAGCGGAACTCCGAGCCCTCCCAATCGTCGTTGGCCTCGATCTCAACGCGGCCAAGAGCGGCATCGCGTGCAGAGCCAGCGGAATCGAACGTAGCGGAGAAATCCTCGACAACGGTGCTGCGACCAAGTGCTGCAGCCACAAAGTTCTCCAAGAAGATGGCAAAGCCGAAGGCGCCGGAGTCGACCACGCCGTTCTCTTTGAGGACGGGCAGCAGGTCGGGCGTGCGAGCGACGGACTGGTAGGCCTCGACGACGATGGCATCGAGCGCGTCCTCGGCCGAGAACTTCTTCTTTTCGCACTCGTCGGCCTTGGTCGAGACATCGCGCAGCACCGTGAGAATCGTGCCCTCGATGGGCTTACGGACGGCCTGGAAGGCGACCTTGACGGCGCGGCGGAAGGCGAAGGCGATGTTGGCGGACGTAATGGGCTCGTCGGCGGAGACAAGGCCCTCGGCCACACCGCGCAGGATCTGCGAGGTAATGACGCCGGAGTTACCGCGGGCGCCCATCAGGGAGCCGTGGGTGATGGCGCCGGCAATGGCCTCCATGTCGGCATCGGCGGGAAGGGCGGAGAGCTCCTTGGTCACCGAGGCGAGCGTGAGCGACATGTTGGTGCCGGTGTCGCCGTCGGGTACGGGGAAGACGTTGAGCTTATTGATCTCCTCGGCCTTGTCAGAAACGGCAGCCGCAGCGATCGGAAAACAGGTGCGAATGGTCTTTGCAATCATGGGTATTTGAATCTCCGTTTTCGGATGCTAGTTCAGACGGCTCTTGAGCGCGTCGATATGGATGCCGATCTTAAGGCTGGCGGGATCGATTTGGGCAATCTCCTGCAGGGTAAAGGCAACGGAGCTCGAAAGGTTGTGGCAGACGGACTTCATGTTGACGCCGTTCTCGAGCACGACGTGAAGATCGACCGTAAGGCCGTTCTCGTCGGCGGAGACAAGCACGCCCTTGCGGAGGCGCTGACCGGCAAGCAGGCGCACGCTCTCGGCGCCTTGGAGCTGCTCAGCCATACCGACGACGCCATAGCACGTCATCGCGGCATAACCGGCAATATCGGCAATAACGTCGTTCGAGACGCTCAGGCTGCCGTTAATGGTCTCAGACACAAGAATCTCCTTATCTGGTGCTCGCGGCACCATGTCGTGGGAGCAATCATTGCAATATTCTACAACGACCGCGCCATGTTGAGGTGGTGGGTCGCGGGATTACATCCTCGACACGAAATGTTGATATGGCAACGTTCGAGTCAAGTGGTCGCGGCATGAAAAAACCCGCCGCATAAGCGACGGGTTTTACAACCTGGCTCCCCGGGTAGGACTCGAACCTACAACAGCGCGGTTAACAGCCGCGTGCTCTACCATTGAGCTACCGAGGAATTTAAAAGCCCAGCGGAATGGGCTGAGAAATTCTGGCTCCCCGGGTAGGACTCGAACCTACAACAGCGCGGTTAACAGCCGCGTGCTCTACCATTGAGCTACCGAGGAATAGGTGCGTGCTCTCAAGCAACGAAGTTTATTATACGGACGAATCAGCTCAGGGCAAGAACTTTTTTAAGAATTTTTCCGACCTAGTCATTGGGGACGTCCCCAATGACCACATGAAAGCGCCCCCAAGCGGATGTGCTTGAGGGCGCTTCTTGCTTGCGAGGTTATGACTCGATGTAGTCCTTCAGCTTGCTGCTGCGGCTCGGGTGGCGGAGCTTGGCCAAGGTCTTGGACTCGATCTGGCGGATACGCTCGCGCGTGACGCCAAACTCGCGGCCGACTTCCTCGAGCGTGCGGGGATGCCCGTCGACAAGGCCAAAGCGCAGCTCGATAACCTTGCGCTCACGATCGGCAAGCGAGTCGAGCACCTGAGTGAGCTGCTCCTGCAGCATGGAGAAGCTGGCGGCATCGGGCGGAACGATAGCCTGGGAGTCCTCGATAAAGTCGCCCAGCTGGGAATCCTCTTCCTCGCCGATGGGGGTCTCGAGCGACACGGGCTCCTGCGAGATCTTCTGGATCTCGCGGACGCGGTCGGCGCTCATGTCCATCTCGGCACCGATCTCCTCGGGGGTCGGGTCGCGACCCAGGTCCTGAAGGAGCTGGCGCTGCACGCGGACGAGCTTGTTGATAGTCTCAACCATATGCACGGGAATACGGATGGTACGGGCCTGATCGGCAATGGCGCGCGTAATGGCCTGACGGATCCACCACGTGGCGTACGTGGAGAACTTAAAGCCCTTCTGGTAGTCGAACTTCTCGACGGCGCGGATCAGACCGAGGTTGCCCTCCTGGATCAGGTCAAGGAACAGCATGCCGCGGCCGACATAGCGTTTGGCGATGGAGACGACCAGACGCAGGTTTGCGCTGATGAGTGCCTGCTTGGCTTCGAGGCCCACGTTCTCAATGCGCGTAAGACGACGCATCTCGGCACGCGTGAGCTCGAGCTCGCCGGCATCGGCAGCCTCGAGCTTCTCGGTGGCCTCGAGACCGGCCTCGATCTTCATGGCCAAATCGACCTCTTCGGAGGCGGTCAGCAGGTCGACCTTGCCGATCTCCTTGAGGTACATACGAACCGGATCGCCGGTCAGCATCACCGTGGAGGCATCGATGCCACGCACGCGGGAGCGTGAACGGGACGTGCGCACGGTGCGCTTCTTCTTGCTCTTGGAAGAACCCATCTCGGCATCGGCCTGACGGGCCATCTTGAGCTCGTGATCGTCGAGCGAGCCGGAATCGTGCTCGTCGTCGTCATCGAAATCGTCGGTATCGGTATCGTTATCGTCATCGTCGACGTCCATGGGGGCGTCGTCGTTACCGCTCGCGGAGATAATCTGGATGCCGCTGTTGCGCAGCGCGGAATACACCGCGGTGAGCTGCTCGTCAGAAACATCGATATCCTTCAGGGCGACCTGAATCTCGTCCTCGGTTACCGAAGTCCTGTTTGAGCCGTTGCCCATGAGCTTTGCAACGTAGGATTCCAGCCCAGTACCCGTGCTCTCAGTCTTTTTTGGCACAGATTCTCCCTTCATAGTCCACAGGACTCAATACTTTAGCACACACATGGGCGTCTATACCCAAAAAGAGGACTGGATATAGGCGAGAATACGCTGGTTGACCACAACATCTAGGCCTGTTCGGTGCCTGCGGCCTCCAGACCGATCAAACGGAACGGGTCCGCCACGCCGCCGATAGACTTTTGCAGCTCGCGTTGACGCTGCGAATCCTGCGCGGCCTGCACGGTCAACGCGCGACGGGCCTCATCATCGAGCGAACGGTCCTGGCGCAGCTTGGCCTGTGCGGCACGCATGCGGCGCTTGATGGTGTAGAGCTCGAGCGTATCGAGCATGAACACGATGTTCGTCTCGGTGGGGTGCTTGCTCGTCGCGGAGATGCGCCCGGCACTCACAAGCGTTGCCGCCTCGGGACAGACCGAGCGCGCCGCATCCATGCAGGCTGCAGGATCGGTTCCCGGCGGCGTTGCCAGAACGGCCCATGCGATGGACTCGTGACGTGGGTCAACCCACTCGATAGAGCAGATGCGGTCGGCATACGTGCGGAACAGGTCGGGGTAGCTCGTGAGCATCGTCAACAGCTCGCGCTCCCCTGCCAAGGACTTGCGCTCAAGATCAGTAAGAACCATCGGCGCCGCCGCAGCCGGAGCGCCCGAACCATCAGTCACAGGCACAGCACCCATACCATCAGGCACATCGATCGGCGGCAGGTCGTCGACGACCTCCACGGGCGCGGCACCGTAGGCATCGAGCGGGACGTAGTCATACGGCTCTTCTTCGACCGGCGCGGACACCGGCGGCGTCGCGCCCGATGCCCAAGCACCGCGAGATGCCCCCTGCGAACCAGACGTCCGACCGCCCGCGCTACCAGAGCGCTCGGCTTGCGCCCGCTGGCGTTCATAGTTCTGCTCACGACGTCGTTCCGCATCTTCGCGCTTGGCGACATCGCGAAACACGCGACCCGAACTCGCGCGAACCGTCTCCAGATCCAAACCCAGCAGATCGGCAATCTGGATAAAGTATGTGTCGATCATATAGCTATCGCGCAGCGGATAGATAAGCGTCAGCGCATCTTCCAGCGCCTTGGCACGACCGCCCGGCGTGGTGATGTCACTCGACTCCTGCAGCGAACGGTAGACAAAGTCCATGAGCGGCTCGGCAGCGTCGATGCGCGCCTGAAGCTCCTGTCCACCATGCGCCGTGATGAACTCCATGGGGTCGTTGCCGTCGGGCAGCACCACGCAGCGCAGGTCCATCGAATCCTGCTCGATAAATTGAATCGCGCGACGGGCGGCCTTCTGGCCCGCGGCATCGCCATCGAACATATACACGATACGCTTGGCAAAGCGGGTGAGCGTCTTGACGTGATGCTCCGTGAGCGCGGTGCCCAGCGTGGCGACAACGTTTTTGATCCCCGCCTCCCAGCAGGCGATACAATCGGTATAGCCCTCCACCACGATGGCCGTATCCTGCGCGACGATAAACTCCTTGGCCCAGTTAAAGCCATAGAGGTTTCGCTTTTTATGGAACACGCTCGTCTCGGCGGTGTTGAGGTACTTGGGTTGGCCGTCACCCATGATGCGCCCGCCAAAGGCAATGTTGTGACCCTGCTCGTCAAAGATGGGAAACATCACGCGGTCGTAGAAGCGGTCGGCAAGCTGCCCGCGCCCGCGGCTCACGGCAACGTTGGCGTCGATCATCTCCTGCGGGGTAAAACCCGCCTGGGACAGGTGCGACACCAGCGCGTTGCGGCCCGGTGCAAAGCCCAGGCAGTAGCGGCGGCAGACGTCGCCACCCATACCACGGCTGGCAAAGTACTCGCGTGGACGGCCGTCCTTACCGCGCATAAGCATGGTGTGGTAGAACTGGGCGGTCTCGGCACACAGATCGTAGATGCGGGCACGCTTGGTACCGCGCTCGCGACGATCTCCGGTGTCATGCAGCTCAATACCCGCACGATCGGCCAAATAGCGGATTGACTCGGGAAAGCTCAGGTTTTCGCGCTTCATGATATAGGTGAAGACGTCGCCGCCTTCGCCGCAGCCAAAGCAGTGCCAGACCTGCGTAGCGGGGATAATGTGGAAAGAAGGCGTCTTTTCGCCATGGAAGGGGCAGCAACCCCAAAACTCATGGCCGCGGGGCTTGAGCTCAACCGTTTCCTGCACGATGGCAACTAAGTCGGACGCAGCGCGTACCTGGTCTTTTTCCTCATCGCTAATCACGGATACTCACCCCCTGCTCGCCCAAGTTGTGACGAATATCCTCGATATTACCCTCGACGGTCGAGATCAACTCATCCAGCGATTCGAACACACGCGAGGGACGCAGCCAGCGCGTAAACGCCAGCGAAACGGAAGCGCCGTACAGGTCGCCCGTATAACCAATTAAGTTAGCCTCGAGATGCGATGAAGCGGCATCGTCGGCATACGTCGGCGGCAGGCCGACATTAACGGCAGCGGGCCACGCGATGTCATCGACGAGCACCAGACCCTCATACACACCATCGGCAGGCACCTGAATGCCGTCGGGAACCTGCAGGTTTGCCGTGGGAAAGCCCATGTCAGAACCCTCGTGACGGCCACGAATAACACCGCCACGCAGCATATACGGGCGGCCGAGCAACTCAGCAGCAAGCTCCACATGGCCCTGTCCCAGCTCATGACGAATGCGGGTGGCGCAAATGGCCTCACCGCCCTCGCAAAGCAGGTCGTGACCATACACGTCAACGCCGCGCTCGGAACCCCAAGAGCGCATCTCGGCAACACCAGAAGCACCGCCACGACCCAGCCTAAAGTCGCTGCCAACGCGAATCGAACGAATGTCGACCAGACGCGACACCAGCGAGAGAAAAGCAACATGGTCGAGTGCCGCAACCTCAGGCGTAAAGGGAACGGCCACCACCGCATCGACCCCGGCCTGAGCCAAGGCATGTAGACGGTCGGCCGTCGTCATCAATTTTTGAGCGGGCGAAGGACTCACCACAACGTCCGGATCGGGATCGAAAGTGACCACGACCGCCTTGCAATCATGGGCGCGCGCATCGCTAACAAGCGCCGCAATGAGCTCCTGGTGTCCACGGTGAACGCCGTCGAACACGCCGATGGCAATCGATGCGGCACCCAGGTGCTCACACTTATCAAACGCATCGGCAGTAACGATGTGAGCCACGTCCGACTCGCCCGCGAAAAAAATACGCGCGAGCTCGTGAGCGGACAACATCATCGAACACCGCCGATTGCCTGCGGAAACACGTGCTCCATGACAAAGCGGCCACCCTCGATGCGGGCGAGCGCCTTGAGTCCCCCATCGAGCACCAACGCAAAAGGCGACTTCGAGGTATCGAAATCGGCAAGCGCACGCTCAACGGGAATGCGTCGACCGCAGAGCAGATCGTCGGCAAGATTGCCCGGCAAGTCAACACGCGTGGCGCCCAGGGCCGCAATGGGATCCAGGGCAAAGCCAGCCGCGGACTCGGGAGAAAACTCCTCGACCGCATGACAAGCGCCAATGGAAACAACACCGGAGGCCGTGCGGCGCAGCGCGGAAATGTGCGCGGCGCTCTCGCAGGCGCGGCCCAAATCGCGAGCGAGCGCACGGATATAGGTACCCTTGCTCACTGAGAACGCCACGGTCCACACACACGTATCACCTTCGCCTCCCACGGCGATCAGGTCGGCGGCATAGACCTCGACGGGGCGCGGAGGTAGGTCCACCGCATTGCCCTCGCGAGCAGACTTGTAGGCGCGAACGCCATTGACCGAGATAGCCGAAAACGCCGGCGGCACCTGCATCTGCGGACCCAGCAAAGCGGCCAAGCGCTCACGGGCATAGGCAGGATCGCGGAGCTCGTTGGCAACAGCCACCGTGCGGACCGCCTCGCCCTCCGCATCATCGGTATTGGTCTCGGCGCCAAACGAGATGTCGGCGACATAGCTTTTGGTATCGAGGGTTAGCATGCCCAGCAAACGAGTAGCCTGGCCAACACCCACCACCATGACACCCGATGCCATGGGGTCGAGCGTGCCGGCATGGCCGACGCGACGCTCATGGAGGGCGCGCCGACATTGCGAGACCACATCGTGGGACGTGCAGCCCACCGGCTTATCGACGGCGAGCAGCATATTCAGTTGAGAAGGCGTACGACGAGCCATGTACCATCCAAAAAGTTAAAGCTCGACGGTCACCGAAGCGGGATCCTCCCCTACCAGTTCGGCCAGCATGGGAAGTGCCACGGTGAGCGTCTCGAGAATCGTTCCGTTGTTGGAGAAACCGGCGGCAGCGGGATGTCCGCCTCCGCCAAAAGCAGCAGCGATCTCGGACACGTTGAGGTCGCCCTTGGAGCGCAGGTTGCCGCGCACCTTGCTATCGCCCTCAATGCCCTTCAGGAACAGGCAGACTTCGACGCCCATCACCGAGCGAACCACATCGACCAGGCCGTCGCACTCATCCGAGGTGACACCGCAGGCCTCAAGGTCACTCTGGTACGCGTAGCTATACGCGACGCGCCCGTGGGCCACCGTCTTGATGCGGCCCATAACGATGGACTTGAGGTGCAAAAACTCAACGCGCATGCTCTGGTAAACCTCGAGTGCCACACGCGCCGGATCGGCACCGTGGGCAACCAGACGCGAGGCTGCATGGAACGCGGCGGCATCGGCATTTTGATACTGAAAACGGCCGGTATCGGTAACCAAGCCACACAGCAGGCAGGTCGCAACGCCATCACGTGCGACAATGCCGCAATTGTCCAAGAAGCGGTCGATGATCATGGCGCAGGCTGCAGCTTCGACGCGCCTCAGGCTGAGCTCGGCAAACTCCTCGCGCGCCGGATGGTGATCGAAGCACACCACATGCTTGGAGCGACGAAGCACCTCGGCGGAGTTGTTCAGGCGCTCTACGACCGGTACGTCCACCGAGATGAACAGGTCAGGATTGCCAGTGTACGCAGATGCCGGCACCAGGCGATCGGAGCCTTCCATAAAGCGGTAGATACGCGGAACCGGGTCATCGTCTGCCAACAGCAGCGCAATGTCCTTGTTGGGAAAAAACTTCATGAGCGAAAGGCCCAGACCCAACACGGAGCCCAGGGCGTCGCCATCGGGAGAAGTGTGTCCCGAAATCGCAATGGAGGACGCACCCTCGATGAGCTCGAGGATGCGTCGCTGAATATCTGCAGACTCGCACGAGGCGAGGTCGGCGGAATTAGTCATCTAAAGCTGCCTCCTGGGCGGCATCCGCTATCGGATAGCCGTCCTCGTCCTTTTCGATCGCAAGCGTGGCGGGAACGTTTTCCAGCGCACGCGTGATGCGCTCGGCCTCATCGGTCGAGCGATCGATGCGAAAATCGAGCTCGGGCGTAACACGCCAATCGAGCGAGCGAGCCAACAGACTGCGAATACGGCCCTTAGCGCTTGCGAGCGCCTCCATGACCTCGTCGTAGCGGCTCGCATCGCACGACACGAACACACGCGCGAACGAACGGTCCACCGCGACCTCGACCGCGGTCAAAGTAACCAGGTCGAGACGCGGATCGGAAACCTCAAAGAGCAGGATATAACCGAGCTTCTCGCGAAGCTGCTCGCCCAGACGGCGGGTTGCCTGCGTTTGCTTCATAGCGCTACCCCCTACTCGGTACGGGCAACCTGGTCGATGCGGTAACCCTCGATCTGGTCGCCGGGCTTGATGTCCTGGAAGTTCTCCAGGCCAATGCCGCCCTCGGAACCGCTCTTGAGGCTCTTGGCTTCGTCCTTGTAGTGACGCATCGAGGCGATCTTGCCGTTGAAGACCACGATGCCGTCGCGCACCAGACGCACGGAATCGGTCGCGGCGATCTCGCCCTCTTCGACACGGACACCGGCGGCGATACCGACTTTGGGCACCTTGAAGGTGTCCAGGACGGTCGCGGTACCCGTGGAGACCTCGACCTCGGTGGGCTTAAGCATGCCGATACGGGCAGCGTCAAGTTCCTCGAGGCACTTGTAGATAACGTCGTAGCAACGGATCTCGACGCCCTCGCGCTCGGCGGCGGAACGTGCCTTACCGTCGGGGCGGACGCCAAAGCCGATGATGATGGCGTTGGAGGCGTCGGCCAGGACGACGTCGGTCTCGTTGATGGCACCAACGGCGGAGTGGATCGTGTTGATGCGAACCTCGGACTGATCCATCTTGTCGAGCGAGTCCTGAAGGGCCTCGATGGAACCCTGGACGTCGGCCTTGATGATCAGGTTGAGCTCCTTGACCTCGGCGTCGGCAATGGTCTCGAAGAGGTTCTCGAGCGTGACGTGCTTGACGCGGCTCTGCTCCTCGATACGGGCCTTGAGCGAACGCTCGTCAGCAAGCGCGCGAGCCTCACGCTCGTCCTCGAACACGCGGAACTCGTCACCGGCGTTGGGCACGGACTGCAGGCCCAGGATCTCGACGGCGTCGGAGGGACCGGCCTCGGTGACGGCGCGACCCTTGGGGTCGAGCATAGCACGGACGCGGCCGTAGGTAAGGCCGGCGACCAGCGTATCGCCCACGTGCAAGGTACCGCGGGTCACGAGCACGGTAGCGACCGAGCCGCGGCCCTTGTCGAGCTTGGCCTCGAGGACGTTGCCGGAGGCAAAGGTGTCCGGGTTGGCCTTGAGCTCGAGCACGTCTGCCTGGAGCAGCACGGTCTCCAGAAGGTCGTCGATACCGATCTTCTGCTTGGCCGAGATGTTGACGAACATGTTCTGTCCGCCCCACTCCTCGGGGATGACGCCGTACTCGGTGAGCTCCTGGCGCACGCGGTCGGGGTTGGCACCCGGCTTATCGATCTTGTTGACGGCGACGACGATGGGAACGCCGGCGGCCTTGGCGTGGTTGATCGACTCGATGGTCTGGGGCATGACGCCGTCGTCGGCAGCCACGATCAGAATGACGATGTCGGTCACCTTGGCGCCGCGGGCACGCATGGCCGTAAAGGTGGCGTGGCCGGGGGTGTCGATGAAGGTGATCTTGCGGTCATTGATCATGACCTGCGAAGCGCCGATGGCCTGCGTAATGCCGCCCGCCTCGCCGGCAGCGACGCCGGTGTGACGGATGGCGTCGAGGAGACTCGTCTTGCCGTGGTCGACGTGGCCCATGACGGTGACGACCGGGGCGCGCGGCTTAAGGTCGGCGGGATCGTCGTAGAACGAGAAGGTGTTCTCCTCCTCGGGGGTGATGATCTTGATCTGACGGCCCAAGTCGTCGGCAACGAGCTCGACGAGGTCGTCGGACATGGACTGCGTCATGGTAAGCGGCGTGCCCAACAGGAACAGGCGCTTGATGATGTCGTTGGCCGGAACATCGAGCGCCTCGGCGAGCTCCTGGACGGTAACACCCTGGGAGACCTTGATGGCGTCGAGGTCCTCGGGGTTCACGCCCTGGGCCAGCGCCTCCTCAATCTTGCGCTCTTCCTGAGCCTTCGCGGCCTCGCGCTCGCGCTTCTCCTTGCGCTTTTTGCGGCGACCAGTGGACTCGCGAGAGGCCTCCTCGACGGCGGCGCGAGCCTCCTCAAGCACCTTCTCGCGGCTGTACTCCTCGGCCTCGCGAGCCATGCGGCTATAGTGGTCCTCTTCGTTGTTGTGACCGCCCTTGCGCTTCTTGCCCTTGCCCTGCTTGTCGGGGTTGGGGAAGTCCATACCGGCAGCGACGTTGTTGCTGGCATTGGTGCGATGGCTGTGGGGACGGCTCTCGGAGGCATTGCGCTCGGAGTTGTTGTCGGAGGCGTTGCGATCGTTACGACGGCCACCGCGACGGTCGTTGTTGCCGCCACGACGGTTGCCGCGCTCGGCAGCGCGCTCGGCCTTGGCCTTCTGCTCGGCGTCCTTCTTCTCCTTGAGCACGGTCTCCTGTGCGGCGATCTGGTCGAGCAGAGAGCGGAAACGAGAACCGGAGTCGGAAGCGGGAACGGCGCGGCGCTGGGCCTCGCGGGCAGCCTCCTCCTTCTCGCGGGCAAGACGCTCCTGCTCGGCCTTCTTCTTGGCCTCGGCCTCGGCGCGGGCGGCCTCCTCGGCAGCCTGGGCGGCGGCGAACTGACGGCGCTCCTCCTCGCGTGCCTTCTCGGCGGCTGGATAGATGCACAGAACGTTTCCGGTACTGTCAAGGAAATCCAGATCTT
>URDI01000020.1:0-33262 GCA_900546475.1 uncultured Collinsella sp. | reverse complement strand
AGGTTGTACACGGTATTCCCAATGATATCCCTTTGAAGCCGCCCGTCGCAGCCTGCGCCACGGCCTCGGCAATGCCCTCGGCGCCCTCGGCCCAAAGTTGCGCCGGCGTGGTGCCAAAAGCCATGGCAAAAGCCAGGAACGCCACCAGACCGCGCTTGGCTACGCCGCGGGCAATCGCTCCATGACGACGCCACGAGGCGCGTTGGCACTCATCCTCAAACATATCCATTTGTCTCCTATTGTCTGAACTTGGGACATTGCCCAGCGGCTGCCCCACGTCATCGCGCATGTTGCGCTCGAGTTCCCCCATCGGGGTCCCCCTTCCCTCCAGAGCCCAACGCGTACCGGCGGCATGCGCCGCGGTCGCGCACAAGATGGGAGGCGATCCGACTTAACCTTACCGACCCGGGCGCGCCGTCCGATCTGCGACGCGAACATCCCGGGCCAAGAGGAATTACGGTTACTGGTACAGCCGAGGACTTGCACCCCGATTCTCCCAAACGCGCAGGAAAACCGCGCATTCGTGCGTCTCCGCACCACCATCTAGGCCATCGATTATTACTGTCAGTATGGTAGCACGCAAAAGGGCCCCGCACGCAGGCGAAGCCCAAGGTAAAAGCTATGGTTTGCGATAGGAAGGGCTGTCGGCGGACCTTGCAAGAATAGCCCGTTTCAAAACTATGCCGGATTACGGGGATGATTCAGCACCTCGCAACCATATCTGCCATTTTCGAAAACCAACGACTCATCTACCTGCGGTTTTAAAAGCGCGAATTTCGGCATGGTCGAGGTTCGGCACTCCAGCCCCGTAAACCGGCATAGTTTTGTTCGGACCAGCCCACGCCGGCGCGACGCAAGGCAAAATAACCCGTTTCCCCGACCCCGGGAAATCGTTAATGCTTGCCGCCGTGACTGTTGCGCCAGATCTCGCGGCCCAGCATCAGCGCCAGCACCAGCGCGCTCACGTAGCCCATAAAGCCAATGACCGGGATACCAAACACGACCGGCTCGATGCGCGCGTAGTACACCACCGACGAACCGATAAACAGGCCGGCGATTACAATTGCCATCGACATGCGATCGATAATTCCGCCCAGCTGTCGCAGCGCCTTATCGCTGCTCATAATCTGCGTGTTCACCTTAAGCTGGCCACGCGTGAGCATGCGCGACGCCAAGCCCAGATACTCGGCCGCCTCGAGCGAGCCTTTTGCCGCGCGATAGCTGCTCGCGGCAAGATCGCGCCCCATATCGCGCATGCGCGCATAGGTGCTCTTCTCGTTTTTGATGTGCGTCTGGATAATCTGGATCATGTTGACGTTGGGCATGTACTCGGTCAGCAGACCCTCGAGTGTCACCATGCCGCGGGCAAACATCGTCACCACACTCGGCAGCTCAACGTCGTTTTTGCGCGCCAGGTTTAGCAGCGAGGTCAAAAACTCGCCGATATCCAGGTCCTTAAGGTCGAGGCCCGCAAAGTCGGCAACGATAAAGTCCAAATCGGACAGAAAGGCCGAATGGTCGAGCTCGGCCGAGTCGCCGCGCGTCACGGCAAAGCGCATAAGCGAATCCTTGAGCTTGGGCACGTCGCCCTCGGCCACGGCGAAAATCATGTCCTTAACGATACCGCGGTCGTGGCTCGACATGCGCCCAACCATGCCCAGGTCAATAAAGTAGACGATGCCGTCCTTGAGAATGATGTTTCCCGCATGCGGGTCGGCATGGAAAAAGCCGTCGTCGAGCACCTGCGTCGAATAGTCCTCGACAATCGCCGAGCCGATCTTTTCCAGGTCATAGCCCTCGGCCACCAGGCGCTCGGGATCGGCAATCGAGATGCCGTCAATGTAGTCCATGACCACGACATGCTCGGTGCAAAGGTCCAGGTAAGATTTGGGGCACGACACGCCGCGCACGCTCTTATGGAACTCATAGAAGTCGTTGAGGTTTTTGGCCTCGGCCAAAAAGTTGGTCTCCTCGCGAAACGAGGTCCACAACTCCTCGACTACGCCGTGCAGGTCAACGAATTGATCGGTGTTGACGAACTTGGAAACGATACGCACCACCGAGCGGATGATATCGATGTCCTGTGCCATAACCTGCTGCGCACCGGGGCGCTGCACCTTGACGGCCACGTCCTCGCCCGTCACCAGACGAGCGCGGTGCACCTGCGCGAGCGATGCGCTACCAAGCGGATTGGGGTCGATCGCATCGAACATCTCCCCCAGGCGCAGGCCATATTCTTCTTCCAGACAACTGAGTACGACCTCGTACGGCACCGGCTCCACGTCGGAGCGCAGACGACGCAGCTCGTCGCAAAAGCGTTGCGGCAGAATCTCGGACCGGTTGGCCAGAATCTGCCCCATCTTGACGAACATGGGGCCGAGTTCCTCGAGCAGGCGGCGCAAACGAACCGGCGTGAGGTTATCCCACACACGGTACTTTTTGACCAGGCGAACAATCTGCCCGATGCGTTCGCGACGACCCGCCGGCGTGAGCTGGTATTCCTCGTCCGGCGCCATCGCGTCGGGCTCCTCTGGCACCATATCGACAGCGCGCGGCTTCTTGCGAGCGCCCGAGACGGCGGCGTCGACCTCATCGACAACCGCCGCCTCGTCACCCAAGGGATCTAGATTGTTGTAATCGGTGGTGGAATCTGCCATCTGCGCTGCTACTCGGCCTCTTCGGTATCCTTCGCATCGTCGGGCTCAACGGACTCGACGGGCACCGAGGTCACGTTGTCCTCGACCGAATCGACGATGTCGCGCACATGGGCCAGGAAGGCCGTACGCTCGGGCGCGGTCATAACGCGGACGCGAGCCAGAATGAGCTCGTCGAGCACGCGTTGGGCCGCGGTCTCGCCCTGCACGCCCAGACGCTCGGTCAGATCGGAGATGGTACCGCCGGCCTGCTCGAACATGTCGGACACGCTGCGGGCGATATCGGGGGTGGCGGTGTCCTTGCGGACCTGCTCGCCTTTGGTGTTAAGGTCGTCGAGGACCTTCTTGCCGCCTTCGACAGCAACGGCGGCAGCGCCAAAGCCCACGTTGATGGCGCCGTTAACAAGCTGATCGAGTTTCATAACCATGGTTGTCTCCAATCACAAACAACTGCATTGGCGTTCTTGTACCCAAGATTGAGTGAAAGCGACAAAGCGTTTTAGCGCTATTCGATCGACGGGAAATCCCTATCTCACGTTGTCGTTCATCGCGAAAGAGTTCTTCATGGCACAGCTCGTGGTGTAGAGCACCTTACCCAGTAGAGCATCGGTCTCTACGCGAACACGCTCGGCAAAGGCCTCATTGGCGCGTGCAAGTTCGGCAGGTACCTCGGCCTCAGGCAGAGCGGCTACGGCAGCATCGACGTCATGGATCTGCTTGTGGCCCATGCCACCGACCTTCTCCTGATAATCCTCGACTGCGCGACCGCACTCATGGAAGCGGACGTCGGCCAGCGCGCCGATCAGGCGGTTGGCCCAGTAGAAGTTTTCGGACGTCACGCGAGCCTGCGTGTCGGCATAGTACTCGGGCATGGTCTCGACGTTGGCGTACAGCGGAACCAGCGCGTTAAACGAGTTGGAGCCAAAGGCCATCCACTGCACGGCGCGGTAGGCCGGCTGCGCATAGGGGCGCAGCTGCAACACGGCGAGCTGGCTGTTGCGGTTGATGCCGATGGGGCGATAAGCGCCACGCGTGGCGGGCGTGCCCTTGCTGCCGTAGCAGTCGTACTCCGTGCCCTGGTAGTGGCTCGAAAGCACGTACTTGATGTCCTCGATGGTCACCTTGCGCTCGGGCACGCGGCTCCAGGGGATGTCGTCGCTCTCGGGCGTGTAGTCGGCCTCGGGGCCGTCCCACACATCGCTGGGGTTGAGGCAGCGCTGCATGTACCAGGCGCGCGGCGTGTTGTAGACATGGTCGCTGTCGCTGTGCGAGCCAAAGGCCTCGCGCGGGTTAAAGATCGCAGCCGGGCCGTCGCCATCGACGCCCAGCGTCAGGTCCAGATGCCACTCGGCCATCCAGGCACGCAGGTCGGCGGAGCATATGTGGTCGGCCTGGGCGCCCTCGGCGTCATCCAGGTCAAAGCTGTCGATACCCAGCTGGTTGGGCATGGTCACATAGGCGTCATCGGGCACGCGCTTGGCGATCCAGTGGTGGCCGCCGATGGTCTCGAGCCACCAGATCTCGTCCACGTCGCTAAAGGCGATGCCGTTGTTCTCGTAGGTGCCATAACGCTCGAGCAGGTCACCCAGAATGCGTACGCCGTCGCGGGCGGATTTGGCATATGGCAGCACCAGGGTCACCATGTCCTCCTCGCCCAGGCCACCGGGCTGTGCCGGAACGTATCCGTCCTCGCCCTCGTTGCCCTTGGCGGGCACGTAGTCCACGAGCGGGTCGGCGCCGCGAACGCGCTCGTTGGTGGTGAGCGTCTCGGTTGCGGACATGCCCACATTGAGCTCGTTGAAGCCGGCCTCGGCCCAGATGCCGTGGCCCGGGACAACATCGGGGACGCTCGTGTAGCGCATGGGGTTATCGGGCAGTTCAACGGTCAGGCGACTCAGGACGCTCATGTAGGCACGCGGCTGCTCGTCGGGATGCACCACGCGCATACGCTTGGGCTCAAACACCCCGTTGGACGAGTCCTCGTTGCGGGCGACAAGCGTCGACCCGTCGTAGCTCGCATTCTTACCAACCAGAATCGTTGTGCACGGCATGCGCATCCTCCTTGAGCGAAGAAATCAAACGATAACAGTGTATCGCTTCGGCGCAAAAAGGGCGAAACCGCGGCCTCGGCAGCCCTTGTGGTCAAAAAATGCCAAATATGAGTACTGTCACCAATTTAGTAACAGCAATTTTGCTACGCATGGGTGTCGGAAGTCTACATCTGTTCAAAAATTAGATGATGTAATTCCTCATAGGTCCAATAAAATAGGCTCTCTATCGATAATAAATATCGTTAGAGAGCCAAATTAGCCTAAAATATATGTGAGTATCTTGGCAACAGTACTCATATTTGGCATTTTTTGTCCACAGGGTATAGAACTAACCCCTCAAACAGCCAAAAACGCCTATTTCGATGCGCGCTCGGCCGCCTCGATCACGTGTTTGGCGAGGATCGCCGTCGTCACAGCGCCCACGCCGCCCGGCACGGGCGTGATGGCGTTAACGACCGGCTCCGCAGCATCAGAATCGACGTCACCCACCAGCTTGCCAGCGGCCTCGTCCCAATTAATGCCAACATCGATGATCGTCTGGTCCTCGCGAACGGCATCCACGCCAATCGTACGCGCGCGTCCAACGGCGGCAACCACAATGTCGGCAGCACGGCACTCGGCAGCAAGGTCGCGCGTATGCGTATGGCACGTCGTCACAGTCGCATTGCGCGCCGTAAGCATAGCGGCTACGGGACGCCCGATCACCAGCGAGCGCCCGACCACAGCAACCTTAGCTCCATCCAGCTCAACGCCGTAATGATCCAGCAAAGCAAGCACGGCTTCGGCTGTGCAGGGGGCAAAACCCTCGCCGCGCCCCGAAAGCGTGGTGAGCAGCGAAGCCGGCGTCATGGAGTCAACGTCCTTGGCAGGATCGAGCGCTGCGGCAACCGCATCCTCATCAAGGCCGGCGGGCAGCGGGCGGAACATCAGGCAGCCATGAACAGCGGGGTCGGCATTGATGTCCTCGATGGCCGCCAACAGCTCGTCCTGCGAAACATCGGCGGGAAGCAAAACGCGGCGAGCCTCAATGCCAACCTTTTCGCAGCGCTTGAGCGCACCGCGCTCGTAGGATAGGTCGTCCTCGCGTTCACCCACGCGCACGATAGCCAGCGTCGGCACAACGCCGCGCTCGCGCAAAGCCACGCAGCGAGCAGCAAGTTCCTCAGTCAAAACGCGAGCAACGGGGGCACCCTTCAGCAGTTCAGCCATGGCTATCCCCTCTTCCTTGCGGCGTCGGCGGCGCGGCGCGCCAGCGCATCGGCGCGCGGCAACCACATGTCGAGCAACTCATCACACGCCGTCTCGAGCTCCTCAGCACGAGCGCGATCCTTCATAGACGTGGTGTTCGCAAAGAGCGTCAAGCTCGCGCCCTGCATAGCGGAACGGCAGAACACGGCGCCGCACGCCACATCGGACAGCAGCTGACGCGAACCCTTGTCGGCCATGTCCTCGAGCAGCGCCAGTGCACGCCCGCAGGCATCCATAATGCGATACGGCGGCATGGCGGCCACATGCAGCGCATCCTGAATCGCGGTCGCTCGAGCCGGATCGCCACGCGGAATACCGTACGCCGCGGACACCTGCCCATAGGCACGAACGTCCTCGGCAACCAACTCGACAAGCTCCTGGGCCAGCTCATCAGCCTGGGCAAACGCGCGCGTCAGGTCATCCGCGCGATCGGCAAGCGCGGGGTTGGTCGCGCCGTAGCGCGCGACCATCCCGCACAGCGAGGCGCCCAGCGCACCCACAAAGGCGCTCGCGCTGCCACCGCCGGGAACCGGCTCGCGTGCGGCAAGTGCCTCGGCAAACTCTCGACAGGTTTTATCCATCATCTCTTGGCTCATACGCACGCACCTTCAAGTCATATACATCGGTCAGGCGGCAACCGCCGACCAACCGCATCGAACACGTAATGGTGCTAAGTCTAGCCCATAAGCACATGGGCGTCAGCGCACCTGGCCATCGCGGATTTCTATGACGAACGATAGGCCATGCCAACGCAAACATGGGACACATGGCCCACGTTTCGAGACTCCCGGGCAGCGGCAACTGGGGCATACATATAGGTAAGGAGCCCCATGTTGGGGCAACGCTCATCACGGCACCGGACGACGAATGGAGGAATCACCGCACAGCAAACAAAGTCATCATGTGCACGCGCAACCGCCGCCCCAGCGATCCGCGGCACACGATGTCCCTGGCAGACAAGGAGGACGCCACCATGAAGAAAAAGACCCTATCAATCCTTTCCCTTTGCATCGCCCTCTTTGCCGCATTTGCCCTTGTCGGCTGCGGCGGGAACGCATCGGGCGGGGGCAGCAGCGCATCCAAGAGCGAGGGCAAGGAAAAGGCCCCCGTCGCCAAGAAGACCGACTTTATCTGGTTTAAGGTCGAGATGCCCGAGGGCGTCGGCGTAAGCGACTCCGCCGGCAAGAATGCCGACAGGGTCCAGCTCACCTTCCCCGAAGACGAGAACGCCTCGGCCGATCGCTTTATCCCCGTTTGGAAAAAAGCGATGACAGCCGAGGAATCCCACGCCGACCAGGCAGAAAAGAAGGGGGATACGTTCCAGTGGAAGGATGGCGGGTCCGTCGAATATAACGGCAGGACGTGGCTCGTCGGAACGTACGAAGACAACAGCGGTATCTCAACCATCCTTTTTACCGACGTTGAACCAGGAAGCGTCTACGTCCTCATCTCGAACTTCGACCAGCACAAGAAAGAAGCCGAGGCGCTCCTCAACTCCATCGAATTCCCCGATGACATGGCAGAGGCAGTTTCCGAGGCGCGCGAAGTCGAGATTTCGAGCATCGAGCTCAAGTAACGGGACACCCGCACGCGCCTACGCGCACCTGCGCACATGCGCCCCATTAAAGCAACGGGCACCCAACCCCGGGGAGGGCCGACAGGCATCGGCCCTCCCCTCTTTTGGACCCGCGCATATTGCCACTTGTCGGCGCAAATCCGGCCCTCAGAATGGGACACATGGCCCACCCTAGCGAGCCGTCCACGCGTACAGTAAAGGCAGGTAATCCATGGGCGGTTACAGATCGAGGAGGACACGACCATGAAAAAGAAGGCCTTTGCGATTCTCACACTCTGCATCAGTCTCCTTGCCGCGGTTGCCCTGGTGGGTTGCGGCGGAAGCGGCGGCGCTACCGGCAGTGGCGGTGGCGGCGGCGCAGAAAAGCCAGCCGTGGATATGAGGACCGACTTCATTTGGTTTAAGGTCGAGGTGCCCGAGGGCGTCGAGATCACCGACGTTGCCGGCGACACCGCCGACAGGGCCCAGTTTAAGTTCACCGAGAGCGAGCACGCCAGCGATCGCTTCATCCCTGTCTTCGACTCTGACAAGAACGCTGACGAGCTGTTCGACTACGAGGCCAAATGGAAGGCCAACTTTGAGTGGACCGAGAATGATCCCGTCAAGTACAACGGCAAGACTTGGCGCAACGCTTCCTATACACACTCGGGCGGCGTAACGACTGAGTACTTCACCGAAGCAGGCGGCGGCAGCGTTTACGTGAGCATCGACAATGTCGAGGAGCACAAGGACGCCGTCGAGACCATGATGAAGTCTCTGGAGTTTGCCGATGACATTGCCAAGGCCAAGACCGAGGCCATGGACGTCAAGCTCGACGATATCGAGATCAAGCGCTAAGCGACTGGCGAGCGCAACGGGAAACACGGTCGCAGAGCAAACAAGCGACGGTACCCCAGCGCTTCGTACCCAGGGAGGGCCGGTAAACCGACCCTCCTTTTCTTATGCCGATAGCCGGCGAACGCGAGGGTGCCGGGCGGCAAAACCACCCCCAGCGCGGTAGCAGCACAAATAGACAAGCGCCCCAACGCGTCCGCCCGCCGATTTATGGCGCCACGCAGACAATTAAGCCAACACGTTTAGACATCCGGGCAGTATAGTGAACAAAATGAGTGCATAACCGCACCCTGCGAACGGAGGAGTTATGACCGAACACCACGCCATCAGCCGTCGAGCATTCACGTTGGGCCTAGGACTCGCAGCATTGTCGCCATTTGTAAGCCTGCCCGAAACCGCGGGATTGGGCCTTCCCGTGCGCGCGGCATTTGCAGAAGACGCTGCCACAGCGTCGGTCAGCCTCGACAATTTCGTCATTCGCCTTCGCCCCGCGGGCTATTTTCGCACCGCGAGCGTCAACCAAGACGGCAACGTTCGCGGCAACGTCTGCCACCTGTTTAACGACGGCACGTCCAGCAAGCTCATCCTTGAGAACGTAACGACCAAGAATGACGATACAAACTGGTATGCTATCCGCACCTTGCTCAATTTCGAAGAGCATAAAAAGACGGGCTACAGCATTTGGTCGGTCGACGACGACTCGGACAAAGATGGAAAGGTCATCCACGTATGGGGCGGCGAGTATGACAACAAGCCCAGCCGCGCTTTTGCGTTCGAGCGTCATCAAACGGAACCTATATCATCCGAGACCGCACGGTCGAGAAAGAAACCGAGAAAAAAGACATTAAGTACCTGGCAATAGAATCGAACGGCGAAGACCAGGACAACAATAAGATCTGCCATAAGAGTAAGAGCATTCCGTGGGAGCTCGAACTTATCGGTTACGACATGAAAAAGAACGATGCCACGGTTAGCAGCCTCGACTGGATCACGTACAGCAGCTACGTCGATGGGCCATGTTGGATGAAATACGTCGACGACAACAAGTTCCTCGACGAGCTGAGCATCCCGGGTACTCACGATTCGGGCACCTGCAGCGTGGACAACGACACTGAGCCCCAATCCTCGCAAGTAAAATGCCAGCAGGATTACATTCCCACGCAGTTGCTCGAGGGAATCCGCTATTTTGATATCCGACTCGGAAAGGGCGACGACCCCGGTATCGACCACGGGATTTTCTACCTACTCAAAAAAGACGGGAACTATCTGCATCTCTCCGATGTCATCGGGTACTTCAAAACGTTTTTGAACGAAAACCCGTCAGAAGCGCTCATCATGCTCGCATCGCGCGGCAACGATGAGGCTACCGACGAAAGCATAACGACGGCCTTCGCCAAGGTTATGGCCGATAACCCCAACCTGTTCTACACATCGAGCCGCGTTCCCACGCTACACGAGGTGCGCGGAAAGATCGTTCTGCTGCGTCGATTTAGGCTCGCCGGCAACAGTGTAAGCGGCCATACGTGGGGCCTCGACCTTGCCGAATGGGATGACAAGATCAAGGCTCACTCCGACAGCACCACTATGTGTCTCGTCCAAGACGCGCGGGGCTTTGAAGCCGCGGGGGAAACAGGCGACAAAGAGCCCTATTGCACCAAGGTATACGCCCAGGACAAGTACAAACTCACGGGAACCGACAAGCTCAGCTGGGTCGATAATGCACTGAAGGAAACGACCGGGCGCACGCGCAACAAGGTGGACGTCGTGGACGATGGCGGGGCCAAGGTGCAAGCGCAGGAGCGTTGCTGGTCTATCAACTACACCAGCTGCACGGGCTTGTCGCACGGAGGCAATCCTTTTACCTCGGCACGAGTAGTCAACGAGCATCTGTATAAGAGCCCGTACATCAACCCCAGCGGCAACGAGGAAACAAAGTCAGATTACCTCAAGCACATTGGCATCATCGCATCCGACTTTGTTGATGCGGCACTGGCACGGAGCATCTACCAGCGCAATTACAATTACGATACGAAGCACACGCAGTCGGCTTCGTACTACCTCCCGACCCGTATGCGCATGACATACGGCGACTCGCTGAGCGATGCCTCACTCCAGGATGGCAAGACCGTTGGCGAGGGTCATTTCCGTCTCGTCGACAGCAGCAACGTACTCAACGTGGCGGCTTCGGGCCATGCGTTTACCATCGAATATGTGGATGTCGACGCCTTGGGCAACGAGACCGTTACGGAGCTGCGGGGTCATGTGCCCATCGATATCGATCCGCGCGCGTTGACGCCCCATTTTGAGGGGCTCGAAGGCCTTAAGGCCGGCGAAGACGTGCGCGCCAAGATTGCGGCATCACTCGAGGGCAAGCTCGAAACCGATGCCTGCACGGCCCAGCTCGAGTTTGCGCACGACGCGGACGGCGCTCCGGGCACGGCAATGGTCGAGGGCGAGGCATTTACCGCAGGGACGTACTGGGTGCGCGCGAAAGGCCTTTTGGGCGACGCGGCGCAGAACTACAAGCTTGCCAATGACGGAGCCGCGAGCTTTACCGTGACGGCTTCGGGCAACGCAGGCGCTACGGACACCGGCGACGGCAACGGCACCAACGCAGGCGGCGCCGACAAGAACGACAAGGGCAACAAGCGCAAGGGCTCAGGCGAAAAGCTTGCCGGCACAGGCGACGGCTCTGGCATCGCCGCCGGGCTCGCTGCCGCCGCCGTGGCGACGACAGTCGCCGGCGCAGCAATGCTTGCCAGCGAACGCGAAAACGCTGGGGACGACAGCGAATAGGCAAGCCGACCCTTTTGGACACATCGGCTCGACGAGGGGCGCAGGACACCGTTCTGTGCCCCCTGATTTTTACCTTGGCCCGAACGCCGCCATACGCTACATCACCATGTTCAGCGCGTTAACAAACTCCTGGGCCTTCGCACGACTGCTCAGGCTAAAGACACAAGCAGTCAACAGCCTGTTGCGCAGAAAAACATCGCGGCCTTTGATTCTATTGACGCCCGTAATGTCCTTAAGATAGACAATTTCGGCGTGCTTGCCACCAAAAGTGCCCTTCTTGAGCACCTCGATGCGGTTGGGGTAGATCTTGACGTCTTTAAACCTACCCGAACCCTTGTCCTGAAACAGCAAGGTGTTGTTGTCCATACGCATCGCTCTCATGGTTAGAGTTAAAACTGCCTTCACCATCACATTCTAGTCGCCGCAAACCCTTTTCGCGATCGCGCTCAGAGCACCAGAATCCGTGTCCGCACGAGGCTTTAAACTAAAAACAATAAAGATGCACTCCTCAAGAGGAAAGTCGGGCGATATTGATGGGTGAACTGGTAAACCGCGGGGAATCGGCAATCGTGCCAGAAGTTTTTTACAAGCAGGTTTCCTCGATTCTCAACGCCGCTCGCGACAAGGCCTATACCGCCGTTAACTTTGCGATGGTTGAGGCATATTGGGAGATCGGCAAGAGTATTGTTGATGAACAGGGCGGAGAGGAGCGCGCCAAGTATGGCGATGCACTGATCGACGAACTTGCCGTTAGATTGACTAAGGATTTTGGCAGAGGCTTCAACGCCAGAAGCTTAAGATACATGCGTCAGTTTTATCTTGCGTTCCCAATTCGGAACGCGCTGCGTTCCGAATTGAATTGGACACATTACCGCAGGTTATCGCGTATAACCGACCCTGATGCTCGAACATGGTACATGAACGAATGTGCCGATTCTCGCTGGAGCACGCGTCAGCTCGAGCGCCAGATCAACACCATGTTCCGCGAGCGCCTGCTTGCCAGCAAGGACAAGGAGGCCGTCACCCAGGAAATCCAAAAGAGCGCCCCGGCTCGTCGCCCCGAGGATATCATCCGCGACCCATATGTACTGGAGTTTTTAGGTTTCTCGGACGATACTGCGTTTCGCGAGAGCGATCTAGAGCAGGCGCTCATCACGCATCTTCAGAAGTTCCTGCTGGAGCTTGGCCGTGGTTTCGCTTTCGAGGCGCGCCAAAAGCGCATCACCTTTGATGGGCGCCATTTCTATATTGACCTTGTGTTTTACAACTATCTGATGCGCTGCTTCGTGCTCATCGACCTTAAGACGGACGATCTTACGCACCAGGACCTGGGCCAGATGCAAATGTATGTGAACTACTACACGCGCGAGCTCATGAACGAAGGCGACAATCCGCCCATAGGCATCGTGCTCTGCGCGGACAAAAGCGATTCGATCGTCGAGTACACGCTGCCCGAAGACAACGACCAAGTGTTTGCCGCCAAATACCTGCCGTATCTTCCAAGCAAGGAAGAGCTGGCGCGCGAGCTGAGTGCCGAGTACCGCGCCATCAACGAAGCGACTAATGGCGAAGCGCAAGGGTAGCGGCACGTTGCGACCGATACCCCCGACGGCGCTCCACATCACCCGGGATAAGAGGAGCTTTCCATGACAGACAGACCGAAAACAACACTGCGCGACTGCATCTATGAGCTTGCCGTCGGTGACGCGCTGGGCGTTCCCTACGAGTTCAGGCCCCGCGGTACGTTCGAATGCACGGACATGATCGGCTACGGCACGCATGGGCAACCCGCCGGCACCTGGAGCGACGACACATCTATGACGCTTGCTACCTGCGACTCGATTAGGGAGCTCGGGCACATCGACACCGCGGACATGCGCGACAAGTTCGTAAGCTGGATTGCCCGTGGCGAGTATACGATCGACGGCGTTTTCGATTACGGCGGTACGACCGCCCGCGCCCTGCGCACCGGCAAAGGAGGCTCCGGCGAGCGCGACAACGGCAACGGATCGCTCATGCGCATCGCTCCCCTGGCGTTCACCGATGCGACAGACGAAGAGGTCAGCAAGGTCTCCGCGATTACGCACGCCCACAGAACGTCGACCGACGCATGCATCATATTTGTCGAGCTGATGAGGGATGTGATGAACGACGTGCTCCCCTCGTGGGCGCTCCATCTGAAAGGCGTGCCTGAGCAGGAGATCAGGTCGGGTGGCTTCGTGCGCGACACGCTTAAGGCAGCCACTTGGTGCTTCGTCAACACTAACAGCTACGATGATTGTGTGCTTGCCGCCGTCAACCTGGGCGACGACACCGACACCACCGCAGCCGTCGCAGGCGCCCTCGCCGGCGCAGCATACGGCATGGACGCAATTCCGCAGAAATGGATCGACACCCTGCGCGGTAAAGAGTTGATTGAGAGCTGCTTGTTTTAGGGCGCCATTCAAGAAATAAGGTAGGAGGCATCATGGAGAGGAAGATCGCGAATATCGATGAGTTCCAAATGGGCGAAAACGAGACCCCGATACTCCCAACGGGACTGATGGAGGAAGAAAACCTTTACGTCCTTCCCGACGGGCGCTACCTCCCCTGCGGGGTCTACCGGACCGAAGATGGCGGCTCACTCATTTATGAGCCATCCGGGCTCAGCTTCTTCGGGCAGATGCTTGCTCAATTCAAAGAGAGCTAAAGGCTTGATTGCCCGTCAGATCGACACTGCTCCAAACCAGGGGGTGGATAGGATGTCTCCCACCGCGGCCTGTGAGGTAAAATCTTGACCGCCGCGGAATCCGCCTGCGGGCAACGCTCCGATCTCCGATTGGGGTGAAGCCTATGAACTTGTTTCTTGAAATCCTGCGCCTCTCGATGTATGTGACCGGCATTGCCCGGAACCTCTACTCGATCTGGCGGGAATATAAGCAGTAACGGATAGCGAAGGGAGTCATAGAAAAGGGTCGGTTGCAGCCGACCCTTTAAGACGATAGCACCTGCGTTGCCCGCGCTTCCAAAGTTGACCGACTGAGGAGCGGGTTCCGCGGCACATCCTGATTTTACCCAGTGGCAAGGCTCTTTTACAGCCGTTCCACCGTTTATTTACATCTGCCAATCAAGACGAGACTACTACGCACCTTTATTACACACGATATTTTCAGCCTGGTATAACCAAGTTCAATAATAGAATGCAAATCCAACCACCGTGTCTGATTACAAAAAGATTTTTGCCTTTTCTGCAGCAAACTCTTCCTCGGTAAGCACTCCACTATCACGCAGCGTTGCAAGCCTCTCAAGCCTTGCAACTACATCAATCACTATCCGCCAGCGTCTCAATAGTCTGTGAAACCTGCGGATACCGCTCAAGCTCCTTCGATAGGGCATCGACTATCTCGGCAATATTCTTTGCATTTTTGCCCCCGTTTAATACGTTTGCCCTGACCTTAGATGACGACTTGACAGTAACGCCAGATCCGCCTTCAACTGGAACAACCGAAATACTGATATTTTCGCCCCAAGACCAAAGGCTCATACCAATCTCGGCTGCAACTGTTCTTGTTGTGGGCGATGCACTATCAACTTTTACTTTAGGCAGCTTTTCCATAGCTGCCTTCAAGGCATTAAACGTGTCGTCAGGAGAATACGGTACCTGAAGCTGAAGCTGCTGATCCGCAAAACCCATAATCTGGCCTCCGCTTCTTACAAGATTAAGGCTATCGGCAATGGTAGCACGTTCCCAGCAGTCTTAAGTTCGTCTCATGACCTTGCGATGCAGCCCGACGCCCCGGCACCACTCCCCTACTTACCAAAAATCGCAGCGAACAATCCCTTGCGTTTGGGCTTTTCTTCTCGGTAGGAACCCTCAGCTGCCGCTGCAACCTGGCGCGGTTGCTCGCCGCCTCCACGGCGCACGATCTGGTACAGAAACGGCGACTTAACGTATTTGACCTCGATGGGCGTGGCGTGCACGGTGCTCTCGCCGGACAGATGCAGGCTCGGGTTGAGCGGTGCCACGATATGCGTCTCGCGCTTGTCGCTAAACACCACCGCGGCCGCGCGGCCCGTCTGGCCGTTCACGGCGATGCGCACCTGCTCGCCATCGCGGCTGTCCGTTGCCGGACGGTCGACAAAGTACACCGGCACCATCACCAGGCCATCCTTATGCTTGCGGGCCTTGCGCGCCCAGGTTCGGATGCTCTTTTTATTGAGCCCCAGCACCGCCTCGGCATCGTTGCCGGCAATGTCGAGCGCCAGCTTATCAATGACCACCTGGTCCTTGGTAGACGCATCGACGGAGACGACGCGGAAGTCACCTTCCTGCATGGCGGGATCGAACGGGCCGACCTTGGCAAAGTCCCATGGCTCCAAAATGCCCATAAGGCGAACATCCAGATAGTTTGCCCGCGGATACGCCCAGTCGAGCACCTCGTAGTACACCAGGGTTTCCTTGCTCAGGCCCTTGCCCGGGAAGCTCGCCATCATACGCAGGTCCGCCAGCGCCATGGGGAAATAGAAGAGCATCATGTCGTTTTGGATCGCGTCTTCCACGTCGTGCCCGGCAAAGGCATCCGGGTACTGGCGCACCAGCTGCAGCGCGTTGGCACGTGCCTGCTGCGGTGAGATTTCGCAGGGAATACCCTGCTCCGGCACATACTCCGCACCCACGCCCATGGTCAGACGTTTGCTAAACGTACCGGGCTTGAGCAGGTCGGCAATGCCGATCTTGTTGCCGCAGGACGGGCACTCAAACACACGCTGCGTTGACTCGCCCTCAAAGGACGCTCCGCAGAAGGGGCAAGGAATGCTCACATGCGTGGCCTCTTGGAACTCCTGCGCCGTGCCGCGATCCTCCCACAGCAGATGTTCCAGGACCGACTGGTTGCGCCAATGCGAATTGAAGAAATACCAGTCCGGGTCCTCCGGGCGCTCGAGTTGCGACACATGCGTGAGCTTGAGCAGTCCATCCACCACCGTCAACGGCGTATGGCGAATGCCCAAAGCGCTCTTGGGCTCTCCGGCGTCCGCCTGCCACGGAATGACCGCACCACAATAGGCGCACTCAAAGCTGCGCTTAGCCTGGTGCGAGTACATAGGGCCGCCGCAGTTTTGACATTTAATGGCAAACATCTCGTCCATGGAAACGTCCTCCTTTGCACAGGGGCTGTCGACGTTAAGTATGTCGAGCAAACAGGCACATGCCCATACCCATGTGGCCCAAAATGGACCACCCAGGCAGACGAGAAGGCTCGCTCGTTAGCACCGGCAGACCATTGCTGCATTTTCTGAGCATCGGTGCACAGCGCCTCCGCGCGAGCTACACTATCCCCTTAAACATGATTGTGAGGACGACCGCTATGCTATTTGTAAATCAGCTGGTACATACGCTTGTTCCCGGCAGCGAGGGCGAGCCGGTCGATACCTCCTGCCGCACCAACGCGGGCTTCGCCGCAAGCCTCATCTGCATTGGCCTCAACATCACCCTGTGCCTGGCCAAGGGCATCGCGGGCCTGCTCGCTGGCTCCGTCTCCCTCATCGCCGACGCTTTCAACAACCTCTCCGATGCCTCGAGCAACATCGTGAGCCTGCTCGGGTTCCGCCTCGCCAGCCGCCCGGCAGACGAAGGCCACCCCTATGGCCACGGCCGCTACGAGTACCTCGCCGGCTTGTTTGTCGCCGTCCTGGTTTGCGCCGTCGGCATCAACCTGATCCTCGAGTCGGTCACCAAGATCATCAAGCCTTCCCCCACCGCTTACACGCTCGTTTCCCTTGCGGCACTGGCTACATCCATGCTCGTCAAATTCTGGATGGCCGCATTCAACCGTGCGCTGGGCAACCGTATCGATTCCGAAACACTCATCGCCACAGCACAGGACTCCAAAAACGACGTCATCACCTCGGGATCGGTCCTGGCCGCAGCGCTTATTTCGCAGACGACCGGCTTTGACCTTGACGGCTGGGCGGGCCTGGGCGTGGGCGTCTTCATCTGCATCAGTGGCATGGGCCTGGTGCGCGACGCCATTAGCCCGTTGCTGGGGCAAGCGCCCGACCCCAAGCTCGTCCAGGCAATCCGCGACAAGATCATGTCCTATCCGCAGGTCTTGGGCACACACGACCTGATGGTGCACGACTACGGCCCCGGTCGTCAGTTTGCCAGCGCCCACGTGGAGATGCCCGGCGAGGGCGACGCGTTTGAACATCACGAGATCCTGGACACCATCGAGCACGACATCAAGCGCCAGATGGGCATTGACATCACGCTGCACTGCGACCCCATCGCGACAACCGGCGATGATTTGCGCGGCTGGGTCAAGCGCGGCATCATGCAGATCGACCCCGCACTCTCCATCCACGACCTGCACGAGCACGACGGGTTCGTTTCGTTTGACCTGGTGCGTCCCGACGGCTTTGATATATCCGACGAGGAGCTGCTGGAGCTCGTCACGCGCATCGTGCACGAGCGCCGGCCCAACGTCTCGTGCGTCGTCACATTTGATTCGGGCTTCAGCTCGCCCGAGCGTCCGGCCGAGCAGTTGTAGCCCACTTACCAGCTAGTTTCCCTGCGCGCCCGAGATGCCGTTTTGTAGGGCGTTCCAGGCATCCGTCGCCATGTCGCCCAAGTTCTGAGCGGTGTCGCCCAGGTTCTGAGCCGTATCACCCAGCTCTTGGGCCTTATCCCCAAGCTCCTGTGCCTTGTTGCTCAAGTCCTCCAGCGTATTGGAGCTCGAGCCGTCGGTACCGCTTTGGCCGTCGGACGAGTTGCCCGAGCTGTTCTTGTGCGTGAGCTGAATTTCGAGGTTGCCGTTGTCGTTATAGTAGGCAGAAGTAACGACCCAGTTGGCATCGACGACGGGCGTTGAGCCATCATCAGTCAGGACCACGGCATTCGAAAGATCGGCGCCGCGCGACTTGAGGATCTTCTTGGCGTTGGACCAGTACTGCCCCGGGATATCGCTCAGATCGACGGTGCCGGACTGGGTAGTCTCAGTTTGCTCGGCAGCGGTATCGGCCGTTGAACTCCCTCGCTTGTTGAGCATGCCCGACACAATGGCAAACACAACCGACAGCGCAAAGAAGATCGCCAGCACGATGAGGATTTTCTTGATCACGCTCGACGAACGCGACGGCTTCTTCTCCTCGTCCTCGCCATATTGCGGAATCGACTTGGGGTACTCGCGATACGGCTCGCGCGACTCGTAGCGAGACTGCGCCGTGCGAGGCATATACGTCGTCTGCTGAGGCTGCGGAATGGGATTTTGCGGCAGGTCATCATAGGGATTCGGCGTCGAGGCGGCATAAGAATCCTGCGGCGCGTAATCAAACGGGTCCGGAGCTGCGTTGCCATAGGGGCCTTGCGAAGATGCAGCGTAAGAATCCTGCGCCGTGTCGCCATAGCCCATAACCCGGGTGGGCTCGGCAGAAGGCTGCGTCGCGGCGGGGTCGGTATAGCCGGGGTTGGGAACAACGCGGGTCGCATCGGCGCTATCGCCAGCCTGCGCGGAACCGTAGCCGCCCATCACGGTTGTCTTGTCCTGATCCATGCAACGATTCCTTTCCGTCGCGCGTGAGCCTCAAGTTATCCATGCATTCTACCCGCGCAAAAGCCTATGATGGGCAGAGCCCGTCGGTATCTACAAGACATGCGCGGGCCTAAGGATAAAAAAGCCCCGCCGGGCCTTGGGAGCGCGACGGGGCGGGCAAGCAGCTATGGGCAACAGGCTTAGAACAGGCCGGTGATGTTGCCGTCGTTGTCGACGTCGATGTTCTCGGCCGCGGGAACCTTGGGCAGGCCCGGCATGGTCAGAACACTGCCAGTCAGTGCGACCACAAAGTGGGCACCGGCGGAAACCTTGAGCTCGCGCACCGTGATGCGGAAGTTCTCGGGAGCGCCCAGGGCCTTGGCGTTGTCGCTAAAGCTGTACTGCGTCTTGGCCACGCACACCGGCAGGTTGCCAAAGCCGTTCTCGCGCAGCTCGGCGAGCTGGCGCTTGGCGGCCGGCGTAAAGTCAACGCCGTCGGCGCGGTAGACCTTGGTGGCAATGGCCTCAAGAGCGTCGGCCACATCGGCGCCGTCCTCATAGGCAAACTTGAGCTCGCTCGGCTGCTCAATCAGACGCATGACCTCATCGGCAAGCTCGAGCGCGCCCTCGCCGCCCTTGGCCCAGACCTCGGAAAGCTTAACGTTGACGCCGAGCTTCTGGCACTCGGACTCGATGAGCGCAAGCTCGGCCTCGGTGTCCGTCGGGAAGCGGTTGATGGCGACCACGCAGGGCAGACCATAAACGTTCTGGATGTTGTCGACGTGACGCAGCAGGTTGGGCATGCCGGCCTTGAGTGCCTCGAGGTTCTCCTCGTTGAGGTCGGCCTTGGCGACGCCACCGTTGTACTTCAGCGCACGAGCGGTCGCGACGACCACGACGGCGCTGGGGCGAACGCCCGTCATACGGCACTTGATGTCGAGGAACTTCTCGGCACCCAGATCGGCACCGAAGCCGGCCTCGGTAATGGCAACATCGCCAAAGCGCATCGCCATACGCGTGGCCATGATAGAGTTGCAGCCGTGGGCGATGTTGGCGAAGGGGCCGCCGTGGACAAACGCGGGCGTGCCCTCGAGCGTTTGCACCAGGTTGGGCTTGAGCGCGTCCTTAAGCAACGCGGCCATGGCACCCTGGGCCTTAAGGTCGCGGGCACGGACGGGCTCGCCGGCATAGCTGTAGCCGACAACAATCTCGCCCAGGCGCTCCTTGAGGTCGTTAATGCTCGTAGACAGGCACAGGATTGCCATGACCTCGGAGGCGACGGTGATATCGAAGCCGTCCTCGCGCGGCACGCCCTGGGCCTTACCGCCAATACCGTCGATGACGTGGCGCAGCTGACGGTCGTTCATATCGACGACGCGCTTCCAAGTGATGCGTTTAACGTCGATACCGAGCTGGTTGCCCTGCTGGATGTGGTTATCAAGCATGGCGGCCAGCAGGTTGTTGGCAGCACCGATGGCATGGAAGTCGCCGGTAAAGTGCAGGTTGATATCCTCCATGGGGATGACCTGAGCCCAGCCGCCGCCGGCAGCGCCGCCCTTAACGCCAAAGACGGGGCCGAGCGAAGGCTCGCGCAGGGCCACGGCACTCTTGACGCCGCGTCGGCGCAAGCCATCGGCCAGACCGATGGTCGTGGTGGTCTTACCCTCGCCCGCAGGCGTTGGGTTGATAGCGGTCACGAGGACGAGCTTGGCCTGGTGATCAGTCGGCTCGTTGAGCAGTGAATAGTCGACCTTAGCCTTGTCGAAGCCGTACGGAATCAGGTGCTTAACGTCGACGCCGGCGTTCTTGGCCACCTCGGTAATAGGCAGCGGCGTGACAGAACGTGCGATTTCGATGTCAGTAGGCATGGGCGGTCCTTTCGTTACCGAATGAGAAAAAGACCAATTCAGCATAGCACGGGCGCGCAATAGTAAAACACCCATAACCGATGAACGGCGATATGTTTACCCGATGCCCAGCGATAGCCCAACAGCCCGCCAAAACAAAGCGCCCTAAACGGTAGGTTCAATCCCCAGGTGCTCAAAGGTGCGAAGGGTTGCCTGACGGCCCTGCGGCGTACGAATCATCAACCCGCACTGCAGCAGATACGGCTCATAGACATCCTCGAGCGTGCCCGGGTCCTCGCCCACCGCGCTGGCAAGGGTCGTAAGTCCCACGGCACGACCGGAGAACGTCTTAGCGAGCGTCTCCAAAATGCGAATATCCATCCAGTCCAGACCGAGCTCATCGATCTCGAAGAACTCGAGCGCCTGGCGACAGATATCGAGCTCGATGGGGCCGTTGCCGCGCACCTGTGCGTAATCGCGCACGCGCTTGAGCAGGCGGTTGGCAAGACGTGGCGTGCCGCGCGAACGCGAGCCGATCTCGAGTGCACTGGGATGGTCGATCGTCACGCCCAGGATAGTCGCCGAGCGCGTAACAATCTGCGCGAGTTCCTCGACCGTGTAGTAATCCAGGCGATATGAAATGCCAAAGCGGTCGCGCAACGGGCCGGTCAACATGCCTGAGCGGGTCGTTGCCGCCACCAGCGTAAACTTGGGAATATCCAGGCGAATCGAGCGCGCCGCCGGACCCTTGCCAATCACGATATCGAGGGCAAAGTCCTCCATCGCGGGGTACAGGACCTCCTCGACCGAACGGTTGAGGCGGTGGATCTCGTCGATAAACAGCACATCACCCGGCTGCAAGTTAGTAAGGATGGCTGCCAGGTCGCCGGTGCGCGCGATGGCAGGGCCACTCGTGGTCTTGATCTGAGCGCCCAGCTCGTTGGCGATAACCGTAGCCAGCGTGGTCTTGCCCAGACCCGGAGGGCCCGAGAAGATCACGTGGTCGAGCGTCTCGCCACGGCTCTGCGCCGCTTCGATCAACACGCGCAGGCTCTGCTTGATATGCTCCTGGCCGCAGTAATCGTCCAGGCGCTGGGGGCGCAAAGTGCGATCGACATCGAGGTCCTCGGCCGTCAGCTCCGAGCCCACCATGCGCTCGCCGTGCGCCATGGATGCCGCCGGCGAGTTGCCGGGCGTCGCCCACAGGTCCTGAGAGTCATCGGCTTCCCACATCACGCATCCATTCCGAGTCGCTTAAGCGCCGCGCCGAGCAAATCCTCGACACGCATATCCTGCCCATCATACCCGCTCAGAGCGACATCGGTCTCCTGCGGGCTAAAGCCCATGGAAAGGAGTGCCGCACGGGCGTCATCGATCGCCGAAGGAGCGGCGGCGGGCACGGGCATCGCAACCTGACCGGGGATCGCATCGACCGGCACAAAGCCCTTGTCCTTGGCAAAGGTGCTCTTGAGCTCCAAGATGAGGCGCTGGGCGGTCTTTTTGCCCACGCCGGGCACCTTGGCCATGCCCTTGTCGTCCTCGGCCATCACCAGGGAATACAGCTGTCCCACGGTATAGGTGGAAAGTACGGCGAGCGCCAAGCGCGGGCCAACGCCCGAGACGGACACGAGCCGGTCGAACATCGTGCGCTCATCCTTTGAAGAAAAACCGAAAAGTGTCATGGCGTCCTCGCGCACCTGCATACGCGTGTAGAGGCGGACCTCGCCGCCGGGCGTCGGCAACGTGGCCGCAGTGCTGCCCGAGATGCCGAGTTCAAAGCCAACGCCCGACACGTCGACGACGGCCGAGCTCATCGTGGCCTCGACAAGCGTTCCATGGAGCTGGGAAATCATCAGTATCCGGTTCCTCTCTGTTGATAGAACTCGCCACCGGTAAGGGCACGGGTGCGGCTGAGGTTTACGTGGCAGATGGCGCAAGCCAGGGCATCGGCGGCATGGTCGGGATGCGGGTCGTGGTCGAGCTGCGTGAGCGTACGAACCATATACGCGACCTGCCGTTTGTCCGCGGCTCCGGTGCCCACAACAGCCTGCTTAATCTGCATAGGCGTGTACTCGCCGATCTCGAGCGCGCACTCCGAAAGCGCCACAAGCGCAGCGCCGCGGGCATGTGCCGTGGGGATGGCCGAACGAACGTTGGCGCCAAAGTAGATGCTCTCGACAGCAGCCGTGTCGGGTCGATAACGCTCGACGACATCCTTAAGGTCATGGGCGATATGCGACAGGCGCACCGCGAGCGGGCTGCCCGCGCTGGTCTCGATACAACCGTAGGCACGGCAGCGAACCTCGCCACGTCGCTCCTCGATAATCCCCCAGCCCGTATGGGCCAAACCGGGGTCGATACCCAAAATGACCAAGCCAACCTCCCCTCGTCACAAATACAGCACAAGGCAAGGCCCCGAGCATCATTCACGAACGTCTGTTCTAGAATAACACAACAGAGACCGTATCTAGCAAGCAAGGTTGAACCATAGGTTGAGCATAAGTCAGCGAGCGAGTCCCTGCCGTGGCAAGGTGTCGCGAAAGAGGAGCGCCGCGTACTTCTGTACGCAAGCGACGGTTTGAGCGGCAGATTGACCGGCAGGGGCTCGCGCAGCGTCGACTCGTTACGCGGTTTGGCAAAACCGCGTAACCTTGCCCCTATCCCATAGTTAATTTTGAGAGAAAAAGGGGAACTGTCGGGGATCAACCGGCGGATGCGGCATCGGGCCACCCTGCGGGCCACCCTGGCCGCCCATCATCTTATCGATGGCGTCCTGGACCTCGCCCTCAAACTTCTTCATACCCTCGTGCAGGCGGCGCTGGCCGTCCTCGGAGCGCAGCTCCTCCATCTGCTCGGGCGAAATACCCAGTAGCTCGCCCAGCACGCCCATCATCTCGTTTCGCACGCGCTCGCTCGTATCCTCGTCAGCAAAACGGCGCACCTCGGCGCGCGCCAGCGAATCGACCGTCATACGCTCCTTGCCGTTAAGCCCCAGGTCGGACCACGCGAGCATGTACGGCCAGGCGCGCTCGACAAACGAACGGGCTGAGACGATCGACGCCGTCGGCAGCATGCGGCGGGCGGCCTCGCCCTGACGCACGAGCATCAGCAGCAGCGAGCAGGCCTCAGGCTTGCCAGCGGCCATCGGGATGTCGTCGAAAGATCGATTGCGGTCCACGTGCGCCTCGAGCGCGCCATCGACCTCACCCGGCTCAAGCCCGCCGAGCAGCTGTGCCGCGCGGTCGAGCATATCGACCGGACCGTCGAGCGTCGAGAGCGCCTGCGCCAGCACTCGCTCCATACAATCTTCCACCGCGTTGAGCGTCACGAGCTCTTGGGGCACCACGGCAGACGTGCGGTTGCGCACACGCGCCACAAACTCAAGCGTCGACAGGTACACATCGCCAAAGGGCGCGTAATCGCCCTGGTAGCCGCCGCAAAGCGCCGGCGCCGCCAGCGCGTACTCGGTTTTGGACAGCGGGCTCAGCGCCATCGCACCCAGCTCGAGCGCCGTGTCCTCCAGCATGAGGCCCAGCGTGCGCGAGCGCAGACGCTCGGCATCGCCCGCCGACACGTCGCGATCGAGCACACGCGCCGCATCCGGTGCATCGCGCTCGACGGTGCGAATGTGCAGACGCTCGGCGATGGCGCGGACGGCGGCACAGCGGGCAGCCTCGGCCTCTTCCTGCGCCGGCGTAAAGATACGGTTGCGCCCCAGCACCAGGCCAATCACATTACGCGGGCCCAGAGCGTCGACGGTCAGCGCCGCCAGCAGGGACGACGGCAAGTCGCCCTCGAGCGCCACCACAGCACGCGACGCACCGTGGGCTCGGGCGTTGTCGCGCACGGCGAGCACCAGCGCCTGCCACAGCCACTCCTCGGAACGGAACTCGGGCAGTTCGTGATCTTCCAGGGCATCGAGCATCACGCCGCGCTGAATCTCCTGAACCAGCAGGCTCTCCTCAAAACACGGCGCCTGGGCCACCACACGACCACAGTCGTCGAGCACAAACGAACCGCCGGTATACACCGACTCGTCATAAGCACCGACCGGCGCCATACAGGCAAACCACACGCTGCGCTTGGATGCGATCTTGCGGTAGGCGCCGCTGCGAACGGCGGCAATGGCGGCAGTCTCGCGGTCGGTCATGTCAAACGCATTGAATTGGAAATACGCAATGAGGTCAACACCGGTCGGCAACATCTCGAGTTCGCGGTCCAAGTCAAAAATCACGGCGATGCGCACGCCGTCCACGTCGAACACCGGCGGCGCCCAACGCGTGTCGTTGTTCTCGCCACGCTGCAGGGCAATGCTCGAACGCGCCGGCACCACATGACCGTCCTTGAGCATCATGTAGTCGAGCAGCGGCTGACCCTCAAACGAAACCGCCGCGGGCACGATGCAGATCATGTCAAGCTCCTGGATGCGCTCGGCGACACCAGTCAAGCCGGCAAGCATGTCGTGCTCAAAGTCGGCAGCGCCCACCAGGCCCCCGGGCATGGCGCCCATAAAGAGCGGAGCCGGAACGCACAGCACGCGCGCCCCGCGCTCGTGGGCCAGACGAGCCTGGTCCTCGATGCGGCCGCAAATGCCCTCAATATCACCCAGGCGCATATCGATCTGTGCAAGCGCGAGCTTCATGGCTCAGCCCTTTCCGTCGTAAACCATCGAAATCGTAGTAAAAGCGCCGGCCGCATGATGCAGTCGGCGCTCGCATGTGCATATGCTAGCTATGATACCCCGAGCGGGGGCGCGCTCCTAGAACGTCGCGGACCACAGCCCGTGCAGGTTGCAGTAGGCATAGACGGTACCGGTCTTGGAACCGCCGGCAAAAAACGTCGCGGGCTTCATGCCGGGCTCAAGGTAATGGACCTCTAAGCGGCCCTCGGCCTCAAGGGCGATCCACTCAATATAGTGCTCGGGCAGGCTGGGGTGCTCGACCGAGCCAACGCGTGCGCGAATCACGTGACCGTCGCGCTCGGTCTCGACAACAGGCACGTGCTTCTCGTGCGCCGCGTCCTCAGTGTTTGCGGTCAGTTCCGTGCAACCGGCAGGGGTTGCAACGTCGTTGCCAAGGGCGGCAATGAGCTTACCGTCGGGGTCCTTAAAGAATTTCGCCATGATGTTCTCCTTTGCTGACGTGCCAATGTTCTTGATGGTTCTTATGCCCAAAGGCAGACAAACCATCCACGGCATTGCAAATGAACACATAACGGGCGGGGACGATGGGGCAGCGTGCGCTATCCGCCCTGGCGGCCCCACCCGAGCGGGTTAGCGCCCGTCGCCGCCCAGCAGCGCCAGAACATCTTCGCGGGTAAACAGCGCCGACGAGATGCCGTCGCCGCCGAGCACGCTGTTGACCAGGTCGCGCTTGGACTCCTGCATCTGCATAATGCGCTCCTCGATCGTGTCCTTGGCAATGAGCTTGTACACGGTCACGGTATGTTGCTGGCCAATACGGTGCGCGCGGTCGGTCGCCTGGTCCTGCGCTGCCACGTTCCACCACGGGTCGTAGTGGATGACCACGTCGGCCGCCGTCAGGTTAAGGCCCACGCCGCCCGCCTTGAGCGAAATCAAAAAGACCGGAACCTCGCCCGCTTGGAACTGCGCGACCATCTTGGCGCGGCTCTCCTTAGACGAAGCGCCCGTGAGCTTAAGGAAGGCGATGTCCTCCTTGGCCAAGCGCTTACCGATGATATCGAGCATACCCGTAAACTGGCTGAACAACAGGATGCGATGCCCGCCGTCGAGTGCGCCGTGCACGAGCTCCATACACGTATCGAGCTTGGCGCTCCCCGCCTTGTAATCCTCGTAGTGTAGACGCGGGTCGCAGCAGATCTGGCGCAGCTTGGTGAGCTCGGCGAGCACCTTGAGTTTGTCCTTCTTAAACTCCCCAGCCTCGCGGTGCTGCACCTGCTGGGCGATGCGGTCCTGGTTGGCCAGGTAGAGCTTGCGCTGCTCGCCGGTAAGCTGCGCCATGACGGTGTCTTCGATCTTCTCGGGCAGGTCGGCCACCACGTCTTCCTTAACACGGCGCAGCACAAACGGCGACACGAGCGCCTGCAGGCGAGCGGCGCTATCGCCCTCGGCATGCTCGACGGGGCTCTCAAAGCGCTTGGCAAACGACTCGCGCGTCCCCAAAAGGCCCGGCATCAAAAAGTCGAAGATGCTCCAAAGCTCGGACAAGCGGTTTTCGATGGGCGTGCCCGTCAGGGCAAAGCGCACGCCGGCAGGCAGGCGCTTTGCGGCGCGCGCCACCTGCGTGAGCGGGTTTTTAATGTACTGGGCCTCATCGAGCACCACGCGGGCAAAATCCTGCTCGACGTACTCGTCGATATCGCGCCGCATAAGATCATACGACGTCACAACCACGCTATGCTCGGCCACGCCGGCAATCTGTACACGACGTTGAGCTTTGGCGCCCACGATGGCGCACACATCGAGCGACGGGGCAAAGCGCTCCAGCTCGGCGGTCCAGTTGTACACGAGTGAGGCCGGGCATACCACGAGCGTGGGCTTGGTGTCCCCCGCCTCCACGCGCGCCAGAATATGCGCAATCATCTGGAGCGTTTTGCCCAGGCCCATGTCGTCGGCCAAGATGCCGCCAAGGCCCAGGTGTTCGAGCGAGCCGAGCCACTGGTATCCGTCGACCTGGTAGCCGCGCATCGTTGCCTTGAGCGAGGCGGGTACCGTAAAGTCCATCTTGCCGAGCGTGTCCAGGCGCTCGACGGTGCGGCGGAACGCGGCGTCGCGATCGGCCTCGAGCGCCGGCGTGCGCGCGAGCATGCTATCGACAAAAAGGGTGCTCGACGCGGGAAGCGACACGCCGTCGAGCAGGTCGACGGCATCGACACCCAGATCTTCGGCAAGGCCAAACGCGGCGCGCGCTCCCTCATCCAGGCGCACGATGTCGCCGGACGTCAGGCGCGCAAACGTCTGGTGGCGCTTGTACGAATCGAGATAGACGGCAAGGTCCGCGGCCGAAAGCCCGCTCGCGCCCAGCTCGACGTCGAGCAGGTTACTCTTGACGGTCGCACGCACCGAAAGCTTGGGCGCAGGGCGGACCGAGACCTGGCGCAGACGGTCACTGAGCATGACCTCACCCAGCTCGGACAGGGCGGACAGACCCTCGGTCAGCAGACAGAACAGGCTCTCATCATCGCGCTCCTCAAACGCCAGACCGCCCTTGTAGAAATCGAAGTACAGGGCCGCTGTATCCATAACGCGAAACTCCGCCACCTCGTCACGGGGTGGCACACCGGGGCGCTGCTCTTCGAAGGGGCTGCCCGGAGCGCCCAGGCTAAAGAGATCCGCCGACCAATCGCCGTAGGTAACCGTAATTATGCAGGTCACGAGCCCATCGTCGACACCGATCGCCATAGCAAAGCTCGGCTCGGGTGCCACGGTATCGAGCGCGGCGGGCGCGGTGAGGTCGGTGTAGTCGCGCAAAATGGGCAGCGCCATACGGCAGAACTCACCCACCTGCTCGGCGGCAATATGGGCGGGCGTGCGGCACGGCAGCAAGCGCGACAAAAAAGGTGCGGCATGCTGAGCAAATGCAGCGTCGGTACGGCGCGCGCGGCGCGTGTCAACCAAGTAGGCGGCATCGCCCGACGCAAAGCAGTACATATCGGCGGGCAGGCGCAGGTCATAGCTACCACCAGCCGCCGGCGCGATTTTGGCGGCAAGCAGCGGTGGGCGCTTAGCGGATGCCTCGTCCTCCCCTTGCGGAGACAGCTCAACCGCCACGTCGTAGGTGCGATGCGTCGTCATCCCCCGCGACCAGGCGGGCTCAAAGGAGATGGTCTGGCCGCGCAGCAGGTCCAGCACATATACGATGCTATGCTCGGACAGCGGCAACTGACGCTCGGCAACAAAACCGCTGCGGGCAAAGTCGTACGACGCCGAACGCGAGCTTGTGATGTCATCGAGATAGGCAACTGTCGTCACAACAAGGTTGAGCAGCTTTGCCGATGTTTCGTCAAAGGCCTCAGGTGAATGGACAAACGTGAGCTTCTTGCCATAGGAGAACGTGCCGCCGCGCACGTAGGCATCGGCCATGCCGTCGATGTCCTTGACCACGTAGGAGACCGATCCACAGCGAATGCGGAACTCGAGCGCCCAGCTAAAGCGGTCAGCGAACAGCGGATTGTAGTACGGCACCAACGAGGGCTCCAATGCCGCTTTGGGGGCGTCGGGATCAACGGCACCGGCAAGCTTGCGGCGCATGCTCGCCAGCTCATCCATGCGCGCGTCCGAAAGATCGGAGAGCGCCGCCACAAGGCTCGGGCTCGTGGGGACGGGCGCCGGAAAGGGAAAGTTGGGGTTGACGGCCGGCGCTTTGGGTGCGGTGCGCGCGGGCTGTTTCGACTGCGCCGTAAACGTGCGAACCGGCGTGCGCAAACCTTCGACGGGCTCGGCGCCGCTGGCATCCAAATACGCCAGAGCCGTGGCAATAGCGTGCTTGCACATACCGGGGTAACGATAGGCGGCGGGGCAATCGCAGTCGTAGTCGATCACCTCGTGCTCGTCCATGTCGAGCGCCACGTGCGTCTTGTACAGGTCGCCACGCGAACCGCGCACCGAGCCCTCGACCGTCACGTTTTTGGAGAAGCGCGAGCCGCTGTCCTCGATCGACAGCACGGCGCCGTTGAGCATGAGCGAACGCCCCTTCATAAAGGTGCCGCTCAACGCCGCCTCTTTGCGAAGCGCCTGCACAAACGTCCCCTGCGCCATCACTTCCTCCAATCTCACCCGGGGTAGCTTAGATCACCGTCACGCGACCCTGGTTACCCACAATGGCCTTGGCCTCGGCCAGCAGCGGAATCGAGCGCGCGTTGACCTTGGCAGGCACCTCGGCGCGCAGCACGCGCCCGTCCACCTGCTCGATAAAGATCTCCACGCGGTCGCCGCCCGGGTTAGCGGTGAGCACCGTGGCAAGACGCGCCATATTGCCCTGGCTAAAGCGGCTGTTGGGCACCATGACCTCAAACACCTTGGGCTTGTTGTTCTCCTCGTTGAGCTCCAGCGGCACAATCTCCTGCGCGATGATCTGGTCGCCGCGGTCCGAGCGCTCGAGCTTGCCCTTGATGCGCACAAAGGCGTCGGACAGCTGCGCGCCGGTCTCGGGATCGACCTCGCCGTACAGATACCCCTCGGCCTCCTTGTAGGTCTTGGGGAACACCACGACCGTGGCCTCGCCTTCCATGTCCTCGAGCTGCACGATGCCCATGGGGTCACCGTTTTTGGTCACGCGCTTGGACACGCTCGAGACCATGCCGGCCCACCACAGCGCCTTGCCCTCGGGAATCTCCTGGTTGATGGTGCCGCCCGTAGGATTCTGAACTTCGTAGCCGGTATCGATCTGCGAGAACGAGAAGTCGCGCGCCTTGGCTAGTGCATACTCAAACGGGCGCAGCGGGTGGTCCGAGACATAGATGCCCAGAACCTCCTTCTCCTGGCTCAGCTTAAGGTGGCGGTCCCACTCCTGGCCGTCCGGATCGGGCACGCTCACCTCAAAGCCCGAGCCCTCAACGTCGCCAAACATGTCGAAGAACGAGGTCTGGCCGCTCGCGCGGTCCTTCTGGCGCTTTATCGCGGCGTCGATGATGTTCTCGGGGTTGTTCTTGTCCACAAAGTGCATCATCTGACGACGCGGATACCCCGTGGAGTCGAAGGCGCCTGCCTTGATCAGCGATTCGATTACGCGACGGTTGGCCTGGCTCGAGTCCACGCGCTCGACAAAGTCGTGCAGTGTCTTAAACGGACCGCCCGCCTCGCGCTCGGCGATAATCGCCTGCGCCACGCCGGTGCCCACGCCGCGGATGCCGGCCAGACCAAAGCGCACGCCCTCCTTGGTAGCCGTGAACTCGGTGCCGGACTCGTTGACATCTGGCGACAGCACGGGGATGCCGTCGTGACGGCACGCCGAGACGTAGTGCACGATCTTGTCGGTCTTGCCCGTATAGGACGTCAGAACGGCCGCCATGTACTCGTGCGGATAGTGCGCCTTGAGCCACGCCGTCTGCATAACCAGGATGGCGTAGCCGGCGGAGTGCGACTTGTTGAAGGCGTAGGATGCGAACTCGAGAACATCGTCCCAAATCTTCTGGGCGACCTCGCGCGTGTAGTTGTTCTTGATAGCGCCGTTCATCCAGTGGTCGTAGGTGGTCTCGTCCGAGCCATCCTCCCAGTGCAGCACCGTCGACGTGAGCAGCTTGATCTTTTTCTTAGCCACGGGCTTACGGATACGCGAGTCCGATTCGCCCTTGGAGAAGCCGCACATCTCGACGGAGATGAGCATAACCTGTTCCTGGTAGACCATGGTGCCGTAGGTTTCGCCCAGGATGTCGTCCAGGCGGTCGTCGTAGGAGACGGCCGGCTCCTTGCCGTTCATACGGTTGATGTAGGACGAAACCATGCCGGCGCCCAGCGGGCCCGGGCGGTACAGGGCGATCAATGCCACGACGTGCTTGTACTCGGTGGGCTTCATGTTCTTGATCGTGGCCGTCATGCCGGCGGACTCGACCTGGAAGACGCCGGCGGTATGGCCGGAGCCCATGAGCTTAAAGATCTCGGGGTCGTCAAAGGGGATCTCTTCCTCTTTGATGTCGATGCCGAAGTTCTTTTTGATGTTTGCCTTGGCCTTGGAGATAACCGTCAGCGTGCGCAGGCCCAAGAAGTCCATCTTGAGCAGGCCCATGTCGGCAACGGTATGACCTTCGTACTGGGTAATCTCGACGCCGCCCTTGGTGTCGAGCTTGGTGGGCACGTGCTCGTTGACGGGGTCGCGGCAGATCAGAACGGCGCACGCGTGCACACCCTCGCCACGGGTAAGGCCCTCAATCGAGAGCGCCGTGTCGATGATGCGGCGGGCGTCGTCGTCCTTTTTATAGGCCTCGGCAAAATCGGGGTTAAACAGATCCTCTTTGCCGGGTTGCTTTTCGAGCACCTGCTTGAGCTTGACCTTGGGGTCGCTCGAGACCATCTTGGACAGACGCTGGCCCATGTAGACCGGGTAGTCCAGGACGCGCGCAGCGTCGTTGATGGCCTGCTTGGCCTTAATGGTCGAGTAGGTGATGACGTGGGTGACCTTCTCGGGGCCGTAGAGCTGGCGAACGTGCTCCACGACCTCGAGGCGCCGCTCATCGTCGAAGTCCATATCGATATCGGGCATCTCGGTACGCTGCGGGGACAGGAACCTCTCGAACATCAGACCGTTCTCGAGCGGGTCGAACGCGGTGATGTTCATGGCGTAGGCGACGATAGCGCCGGCGGCCGAGCCACGGCCGGGGCCGACGCCGATGCCGTTGTCCTTGGCCCATTGCACGTACTCGGCAACAATCAAGAAGTAGGCGGCAAAGCCCTTGTCGCAGATGACTTTGTATTCGTACTCAAAGCGCTCTTTGATGTTGACGCCACCAATCTCGCGCGTGGCCCAGTCGTCGCCGTAGTGCTGGCGCAGGCCCTTCTCGCACTCGCGGCGGAACTGGCTCTCGTGCGTCTCGCCGGGATCGAGCAGCGGGAAGCGCGGCAGGATGATGGAGTCCCAGTCCAGCTCAACGTAGCACTTGTCGGCGATCTCGAGCGTGTTGTCGCAGGCCTCGGGGCAATACGGGAACATCGCCCGCATCTCCTCCTCGGTCTTCATGTAAAACTCCGAGCCAGTCATGCGCATGCGGTTAGGGTCGTCGACCTTGGCGTTCATGCCAATGCACATGATGACGTCCTGCACGGGCGCGTCCTCGCGGCGCAGGTAGTGGAAGTCGTTGGTGGCGATGACCTTGACGCCCACCTGCTTGGCGATATCGATGAGCGTACGGTCCATCTGCTCGTCGGTCAGACCATTGTCGGTAGTGATGCCGTGTTCCTGGATCTCGATGTAAAAGTCGCCGGGTTCGAAGGTATCGCGGAAGGTCTCGGCCCACTTGATGGCGCCCTCCATGTCACCGCGGTCGATGTATTTGGGGATGATGCCCGCGATGCAGGCGCTCGTGCAGATCATGCCCTTGGCGTGGCGGCGCAGGTTGTCGAGCGTCACGCGCGGCTTATAGTAAAAGCCCTGCACGGCGGCCTCGGAGACCGTCTGCATCAGGTTGACGTATCCCTCCTGGTCCTTGGCCAGAAGGATCATGTGGTAGAGCTCGGGCTTATGGTCGCGGGCAAGCGTCTCGTCCGGCGTAAAGTAGACCTCGCAGCCAAAGATGGGCTTGATGACCAGAGGCGGCTTGAGCTCGTCGATGTTGCCCTTCTCGTCCCACATGGCCATGTCCTTCACATACTGGGCATGCTCGCGCGGGCTGGACTCGGGATCGGGCTCCACCAGCTCGTCGCGGCGGTCCTTTTCCAAGAAGGCCTTGTCGTGGCTCCAGGTTTTGTACTCGGGCGTGTTGTGGTTGACGGCGTCGCAGGCCAGCGCCAGGTCGGGTACGCCATACATGTAGCCGTGGTCGGTAATGGCCACGGCGGGCATGCCCAGCTCAACGGCACGATTGACCATATCCTGGATACGGGTTGCGCCGTCGAGCATGGAGAAAACAGTGTGATTGTGCAGATGGACGAATGCCATGTGATGAGCTCCGATGCGGGTTCGTGTTCTGACTGAACGATTTTACCCCACGGCACGGACAGCGCCCGAACCTAGCCAAACCCACACGGGCAGTCTTTTTGGGACGTGTCTTTTTTAGCTGCTTGGGACTGCGGACGATTTCTTGGACCGCTACGCGGCCCTTCCCAGCGCGGCGCGGA
>URDI01000019.1:0-34821 GCA_900546475.1 uncultured Collinsella sp. | reverse complement strand
GGTTTCATACTGCGGAGGCAGATAGCCGGGAGCTGGCGCTGGTTGCACCGCTGCGTGACCGCATGGCCCGCGAGAACGCCGCCAACGTGTTCGATGGGATCGAGATGCCGCTCGTGCCGGTGCTTGCCAAGATGGAGCGCGCGGGCATGCTCGTGGACCCCGACCGCCTGCACAGTCTGTCCGAGGGCCTGGCGACCCAGATTGCCGAGGTCGAGCGCAGCATTCGCGACCTGGCCGGCGACGAGACCTTTAACATCGGCAGCCCCATGCAACTCTCGCACGTGCTGTTTGATGTTATGGGACTTCCGACCAAGGGCCTCAAAAAGACCAAGCGCGGCTACTATTCGACCAACGCCAAGGTGCTGAGCGACCTTGCCCGCGACCACGAGATCGTGCGCCTGATTTTGGACTGGCGTGAGAAGTCCAAGATTAAGTCGACCTATCTGGACACGCTGGGCCCGCTGCGCCGTGGTGACGGGCGTGTGCACACCACGTACAACCAGACCATCACCGCGACGGGGCGCCTGTCTTCGAGCGACCCCAATCTGCAAAACATTCCGACGCGCTCGGAGCTGGGGCGTACCGTCAAGACGGCGTTCTCGGCGGGCGAGGGCAGCGTCTTTTTGGCGGTGGACTACTCGCAGATTGAGTTGCGTTTGCTGGCGCATCTTTCGGGAGACGAGCACCTGGTGCGCGCCTTTAACGAGGGTGAAGACTTCCATGCCGAGACGGCCGCGCGCGTGTTTGGCGTGCCGGTTTCCGAGGTGACGCCCGACTTGCGCAGCCGCGCTAAGGCCGTGAACTTTGGCATCGTGTACGGTCAGCAGGCCTACGGTCTGTCGCAGTCGTTGCACATCTCGATGGCCGAGGCGCGCGACATGATCGACCGCTACTACGAGGCCTACCCGGGTGTGCGTACGTTCCTCGACAGCGTGGTGGCACGTGCCAAGCAGACGGGCTACGCCGAGACCATGTACGGCCGCCGGCGTCATATTCCGGAGCTCAAGGCCAAAAACCCGCAACTCCGCGGCTTTGGCGAGCGCACGGCCATGAACCACCCCATGCAGGGCACCGCGGCCGACATCATCAAGATCGCCATGGCCCGCGTGAGCCGCCGCCTGGAAGAAGAGGGTTTTGCCGCCCACATGATCTTGCAGGTACACGACGAACTGGACTTTGAGTGCCCCGTCAACGAAGTCGAGCGCCTAACCACCATGGTCCGCGACGTCATGGAACACGTAGTAGACCTCCGCGTACCGTTGATCGCCGAAGCCAGCACCGGCATAACCTGGGCCGACGCGAAATAGGGAAGCACTCCGTAAGGCAAGCTCGCCCAAGACGCAAGCCCCCACATACTTAAGATTTGGGACAAACACTACTGATTAATTTGTCCCACAGTAACCAAAACAGAGGGGAGCCCCTTCCAACAAGGGGCTCCCCTCTGCTCAAATCATTTCAGCTAAGTATCTAGACACTCAAGACGCCATCTTGGCGGCAGGAAAGTAAACCTAGGACCTGGCCGGGCGGCGCGGATTAGTTTTTCGTAGATTCCGCACGAGCCGGAAAGCACTTAATGTGCTTTCCGAGCGAGCCCAGGACCTGACCGAACGAAAAACTAATCCGCGCCGCCCGGCCAGGTCCGACGAGCCACGTTACCGAGCCGCCAGGATGGCGTCGATGAGCGTCAGTACGCCCCCGTCGTTGTTGCTCGGAATACGCCATTTGGCGTGCGCGTTCATGTGCTCCTCGGCATTATCCACGATAAAGCTATGCCCGACGCGCTCCAGCATGGGGATGTCGTTGTACGTATCGCCCACGGCGGCGGCATCGGCGATATCAATGCCCAGCTGCTCGCACAGATGCGCGACGCCGGCGCCCTTGTCGACACCCAGGTTCATAAAGTCGATCCACTCGCGGCCGGCATTGGTGACATAGAGCTGATCCGAGAACGCGGGGTTATAGGTCTCGCGGAACGCGGGCTCGGCATCGTAGGCGGGGAAAAAGATCGAGATCTTATTGGACTCGATATCAAGGCCCTCAAAGGTGTCGACATAGTTGATCGTGTTGTAGTAGACGCTGATCTCGTCGTGGTATTGATGGTCGCGGGCGAGCACATAGAACTCGTCGTAGCAGCACAGGACGGGAACGGCGCGCGGGTCCTCCGAGGCACGAGCAAGCACCTGCTGATACAGCGCCACATCGATGTTGCTCTTATAGATATAGCTGCCGCGATAGATGACGCAGGCTCCGTTGTCGGGACAAAAAGCAAGGCGGTTCTTAATGTTCTCGAACATTTCCTCGAGTTTGGGGGCGGGGCGTCCGCTGGCGGGGCAGAATACAATGCCTGCGTCGGCGAGCTTGTCCAGGCGCTCATCAAGACCCTGCGGCAACACGCGCTTGTCGGTGAGCAGCGTCTTGTCCATGTCGACGGCGAGAATCTTAATGCTTCCGATATTGGTGTCCGATTCGTAAGTTTGCATAAAAGCGCGCCTTTCGTTTCGAAATTGTTTCAGACGTTATAACCATCAACCAGTAACTGAGCGTATTGTCGCAGGAACGGAGCGTATTTGCACCACGCTTCACAAAGTAATGAAAAAACTTTTCAGAAATTTGAATTTGTCGCTTGTGCTGCGGGCACTTTAGCGTAATATAGCGACCATCGAAAACGGAGACGGAAATACAACCGCTTACCGAAGAAAAGGTACCGTTTACGATATTAGAATTGCGCCCGGCGATAGGTGAAAGGAGAGGCAGATGCAGTTCGTAAAGATCATCACCACTGCAGATAATGCCATCCGACGCCAGCGCGCAATTTCCCGACGACGATAGCAATCGTCTCTGTTCGTATGGGGTGAAATGCCCCAACAGAGTCATTTTGAGGTCGTTGGGTTTTAGCACGATATAAACGCATGTTTCAAGGGCATGCTGTGCTGCTTTTTGCTATTTAACCTGATATTGCACGGTTTTTTGACCTCGAAATGACTTGCAACTGACCGATGTTCTAACTAGCTACCAAGGGCGAAAGGAAACAGCCATGAGCAAGGAAAAAGTCGTTCTCGCATATTCCGGTGGTCTTGATACATCCGTATGTGTCAAGTGGCTCCAGGACGAGAAGAATCTCGATGTCGTTTGCGTCTGCGGCAACGTGGGCCAGGAGGAGACCGGCTTGGATGCCAAGAAGCAGAAGGCGCTTGACCTGGGCGTTCTCGATTGCCAGGTGCTCGACCTGCGCGACGAGTTCTCCGATGAGTTCCTGACTAAGGCCATCGCCGCAAACTCCATGTACGAGAACAAGTACCCGCTGCTCTCCGCGCTGTCTCGCCCGCTGCTCGCCAAGAAGCTTGTCGAGGTCGCTCACGAGTTTGGCGCGACCTACGTCGCCCACGGCTGCACCGGCAAGGGTAACGACCAGGTTCGTTTTGAGGCTGCCGTCAAGGCCCTCGACCCCGAGCTTAAGGTTATCGCCCCGGTTCGCGAGTGGGATCTGAAGTGCCGTCCCGATGAGGTTGCCTATGCTCACGCCCACAACGTGCCGGTTCCCGAGGGCGCCAACGACAACCCCTATTCCATCGACGACAACCTGTGGGGTCGCGCCATCGAGTGCGGTCACCTGGAGGATCCCTGGAACGAGCCGCTCGACGACGCCTGGGTTATGACCAAGAACCCCGAGGACACGCCGGACACCCCGACCTACACCGAGATTGAGTTTGAGGCGGGCAAGCCCGTCGCCGTCGATGGCAAGAAGATGAAACTCTCCGAGATCGTCATCGCCCTCAACAAGATTTCGGGTGACAACGGCTTTGGCCGTCTCGACCTGGTCGAGGATCGTCTGGTGGGCCTCAAGAGTCGCGAGTGCTACGAGGTTCCTGGCGCCCTGACGCTCATCACCGCCCACAAGGCGCTCGAGGACATCTGCGTCGAGGGCGACCTGCTCAAGACCAAGATTAAGCTCGAGCAGGATTGGGCCACCGCCGTGTACAACGGCCAGTGGTACAGCCCGCTCAAAAACGCGCTCGATGCCTTTATGGCCGACACCCAGAAGTTCGTGACCGGCACCGTCCGTCTGAAGTTCTTTAAGGGCAACTGCCATGTCGTCGGCCGCAAGAGCCCGTTTAGCCTGTATGACTACGGTCTGGCTACCTACGACCGCGACACTACGTTTGACGAGAAGGCCAGCGCCGGCTTTATCGAGATCGATACGCTGTCGCTCAAGACGTGGGCTAAGGTCCAGGGCCCCAGCTCTGCTGCCGCCCAGGCCTAGCGCCTCCTTCCTTTGGTATCCGCGCGGCCCATCCGCGTGATACATAACGGGCGCATGGGGTCCCTACCTTTCGTTATGCTTGCTGACACTTCTTAACATCGGTGGCCCCTACGTTCCGCCCGCATATATGATGCCGCGTCTGCGGCTGAGTCCGAGCCCCGCCGGGGTTGTCCGGCGGGGCTCCTCCTATCAATTTGACGGCCCTGCGCCTATATATATGGGGAGTATCCATTATGTTCAATGCTATCGCGCATGCTTTACTTGCCCTCGCGCCCGAGTTCGATGCTGCAAAGGTCGAGGACGTTCCTATGAGCCTAAAGGCCTGGATCGATGGTTCGCAGGGCAACATTCGGAGGGAGACGTTGGGCGCCAAGTGCATGGCGCGTCACTTCTTTGCAAATTAGCTATATGGCCTCGCACATGGTGGGGAATATGCAAAACTAGCGGTTGAGAAATCGCTTTAGCGACAGGGCGCATTGCTTTGGGCGCTTGTTTTGGGATTTGATGAAAGGGGACGGTTCCATGGCTCTTTGGGGCGGTCGTTTTGAGGCAGGCGTGGCCGAGGTCACGCAGGAGTTTGGCGCGTCGTTGCCGGTTGACAAACATCTCTATAAGCAGGATATCGCCGGATCTAAGGCACATGCCAAGATGCTGGCGGCCCAGGGCATAATCAGCGCCGAGGACGAGCAGGCGATTGCCGAGGGCCTGACCGGAATCGAACAGGATATCGATGCCGGCAACTTCACCTTTGATATCAACGACGAGGACATTCATATGTCCATCGAAAGCGAGCTGACGCGTCGTATCGGCGAGGCTGGCAAGCGCTTGCATACTGGGCGTTCGCGCAACGACCAGGTGGCGACCGATACGCGCCTGGGCGTCAAGGCGCTGGCCAAGGAGCTCATGGAGGCCAATCTTGAGCTGCGCCATGTGCTGGTGGATGCGGCCAAGAAGTACGACAAGGTGATTCTTCCGGGCTACACGCATATGCAGCACGCTCAGCCCGTGCTGCTCTCGCATCATCTGCTGGCGTATTCCTGGATGTTCGCGCGCGACTTTACGCGCCTGAAGGCCGCCTTTGATGCCGCCGACAACTGCCCGCTGGGTGCTGCCGCGCTTGCCGGTACGAGCTATCCGCTCGATCGCCAGATGACGGCTGCCGAACTTGGCTTTGCGGGTGTGATTCCCAACTCGCTCGATGCGGTTTCCGACCGTGATTTCCTGCTCGATCTGCATTACGCCGGCTCCGTCATGGCCATGCACCTGTCGCGTCTTTCCGAGGAGATCGTGCTGTGGTCGAGCTCCGAATTCGGCTTTATCACGCTTTCCGACTCGTATTCCACCGGCTCGTCTATCATGCCGCAGAAGAAGAACCCCGACTTTGCTGAGCTTATCCGCGGCAAGAGCGGTCGCGTGTACGGCAACCTGGTGCAGCTGCTCGTGACCATGAAGGGCCTGCCGCTTGCTTATAACAAGGACTTGCAGGAGGACAAGGAGGGTGCGCTCGATACCGCCCATACGCTCATGCAGTGCCTGTCGGTTATGGCCGGCATGATCTCGACCTGGACTGTCAACGAGGACGCCATGGCGCGCGAGTGTGGTGTGGGCCACTTGGCAGCCACTGATGCTGCCGATTACCTGGCAAAGCGCGGCCTGCCGTTCCGCGAGGCACATGCCGTGGTGGGTCATCTTGTCCTAATGTGTGAGAAGCGCGGCTGCAATCTTGAGGACCTGCCGTTTGAGGTGTTTCAGGAAGCAAGTCCGCTCTTTGAGCGCGACATTACCGAGGCACTCGACATCCCGTCGATTGTCGCCGCGCGCACGACCGAGGGTGGTACCGCCCCTGCTGCCGTTGCCGTGCAGTTGGGAAGAGCCGAGGCGCAGCTCGCGGCCGATGAGGGTGTGTTTGGCTCGTTATCCAAGGTCGTCGAGATGGGCCACGGAGCTAATTAGCTTATTGGATGCGTCTGTCTGGTGTGTTCATCATATTTTGCCTTTACGGGTGCCCGCTACGGTGGGCACCCGTTTTGTTATAGAGAAGGAAGGAGCTTGTCGAGAACTTCTGTAGGACATTTGCGCAGGTTGTGAAGGGGGTGCGTTCACGGGCGACAATCGACCGCCCGTTCTGTTCGTTGCAGTTGAAAGTGGGACGGATGGTACTCTAGTCGGGCTTCGAAACAGAAGTGACACATATGGAGCGCTTTAATAAATAATAACGCTTCAATAAACGGCTTTTTGTTTAACTGCAGCTAGAACTCTGTTACGATGCAGTCCAGGCGGGTGCCGGAATGGGACTTGGGCACGCGCGAACCTACTTGAAAGGCTACCTTATGGCTATCGAGAAGACCTTCATCATGATTAAGCCCGACGCCGTGCGCGATCGCAAGATCGGCGAGATCGTTGCTCGCATTGAGCGCAGCGGCCTTGTTATCGAGCGCATGGAGATGACCACGCTCGAGCGCGCTACCGTCGAGGAGCACTACGCCCATCTGGCCGACAAGCCCTTCTTTGGCGGTCTCTGCGACTTTATGACGAGCGGTCCGGTCGTCAAGATGGTCGTTTCCGGCCTCTCCGCTGTCTCCAAGATGCGCACCCTTATGGGCGCCACCAACCCGCTTGATGCTGCCCCCGGCACCATTCGCGGCGACTTTGCTGTCGATGTCAACGCCAACGTGATCCACGGCTCCGACTGCCTGGAGAACGCCGAGATCGAGATCAAGCGCTTTTTTGGCTAAACCAGCTTTGACTCCTTAAAGCTGTTAGCGTGTGGCTTGGGCGCCGCGGAACTTCATCCGCGGCGCCCTTTTTATTCCAGTAGACTTTTGGTAAACCCCCACAAATCTACTAAAGAGCCCCCGTCCGGATGTTTCTTCCGGGCGGGGGCTGGCGTTAGCGTCGTATGGCTTTGTGAATCTTTAGGCCTCGTCGACGATCTTAAGGCCGCGCGTGTGGTCGATCTCGTTGAGGAGGTTAACGCGACGCTCGTGACGGCCGCCCTCAAACTCGGCGTCGAGCCACTCGTCGACGATCATCTTGGCGAGCTCGGAGCCAACGATGCGGGCGCCAAAGGCGAGCACGTTGGTGTTGTTGTGCATGCGCGAGAGCTTGGCGCTGAAGGGCTCGGAGCACACGACGGCGCGTACGCCCTCGACCTTGTTGGCAGCCAGGCTGATCCCGACGCCGGTGCCGCAGATCAGGATACCCAGGTCAACGTCGCCGTTGGCAACGGCCTTGCCCACTTTGTAACCGGCGATGGGGTAGTCGAAGCTCTCGGAGGTGTCGGTGCCAAAGTTCACGACCTCGCAGCCGCGTTCCTTCAGGTGCTCGGAAATGATGTTCTTGAGCTCGACGGCGGCGTGGTCGTTACCGATACCGATCTTCATGGATGATTCCTCTCTGGTCTGTGCGGCGCAAATGCTAAAGGTGTTTACCGCGTTCGACTGCATGATAGCGCGACTTTTGCGTAAACGCTCGGGCGTTTTTTGGTCAAACGCTTTAGCAGGCAACAAGACCGGCCTCTCATGAATAATGCCGCCAATTTGTGCTTGAGCGCCGTCCGCCGGAACCGTGGTTGCGGTTTTTGATGCATTGTTATCAAATAAAGGAGCCAACTATTTTGAGAGTCCAGCCCGTTATGCAAGCAGGAGATACCTATGCCTACCGATTCCATCCGTGATGCCGCGTTTTGCGATGTTTTGAACCGCGAGCTTGTCTGTGCACTCGGCTGCACCGAGCCCATTGCCGTTGCCTATGCAGCGGCGCTGGCGAGCCAGACGCTCGGTTGCGAACCCGATCATATGGATGTTGCCTGCTCGGGCAACATTATCAAGAACGTTAAGAGCGTGACCGTGCCCAACTCGGGCGGTATGCACGGTATTGAAGCCGCGGCCGTGCTGGGTGCCGTGGGCGGCGACGCTAAGAGCGCGCTCGAGGTGCTCGAGAGCGTTAACGATGAAGACCGCGCTCGCGTGGCCGAGCTCCTCGCCGACGCCGGCTACTGCGATGTGTCGCTTGTCGAGGGTGTGCCCAACCTCTACATCAAGGTGACTGCGACGTCCGGGGGCCATACCGCGGTCGTCGAGATTACCGATCACCACACTAATGTCACGTGCCATACGCTCGATGGTATTCCGGTATGCGGCAAGTCGGCGGGGGAGTGCGCCGCCTGCGCCGAGCGCGTGGTGGCCGAGCGTGCGGCAGATAACGCCGATACGCCCATGTCCATTGATTCCATCATCGACTTTATCGAGGACGGTGACATTGAGGGCGCCCGCGCTGCCGTTGAGCGTCAGATTGAGCTGAATGGCGCAATCAGTGCCGAGGGCCTTGCGCACGCTTGGGGCGCCGAGGTGGGTCGTACGCTGCTGGGTGCTCGTGCCGATGACGTCGCCTGCCGTGCCCGTGCCCGTGCGGCCGCCGGGTCCGACGCCCGCATGAACGGTTGCGCGCTGCCGGTCGCCATTGTGTGCGGCTCGGGCAATCAGGGCATTACCTGCGCACTGCCCGTCATGGAGTATGCCGAGTACCTGCGCTGCGACCACGAGCGCCTGGTGCGTGCCGTGATGCTGTCCGATCTCATTGCCGTGCATATCAAGAGCTACATTGGTGCGCTCTCGGCGTTTTGCGGCGCTATTTGCGCTGCGTGCGGTGCCGGTGCCGCGATTACCTGGCTGTGCGGTGGCACGCGCGAGCAAATCGGTGCGACGGTCTCCAATACGCTCGGCAATGTGGGCGGCATCGTGTGCGATGGCGCCAAGGCGAGCTGTGCCGCCAAGATCTCGGCTGCCGTCGATGCAGCGATCCTGGGCCATGATATGGCCATGCAGGGTCGCGGCTTCCGCGCCGGCGAGGGCCTGATCCAAGATACCGTTGAGCAGACAATCGCCAGTATGGGCTACGTAGGCCGTGTGGGCATGAAAGATACCGACGTCGAGATCCTCAACATCATGATCGGCAAAACCCAAGTGTGCTAGGACAGTTCGTCGGCTACTTGGTGCTCGTAGAAGGCCTCTACTACGGCGTTAAAGTCGCGGGCGAAGCCTTCCATGGTTCCGCGCCAGGTGACTCGGTTGGGCTTGCCCTGGCCTACATAGGCAGTCTGAATGCCGCAGGCGGGGCTAGGGAAGTCGCGTTTGGGATCGTTGCCCACCATAAGGACCTCGTGCGGTTCGAGCCCCATCACCTGAAGCTGCTCTAGATAGTAGGTGGCATCAGGCTTGCAGCGGGTGGCGTTTCCCATGTGCGTGACGAGCTCAAAGGGGGCGTCGGCCAGGTCGCCCCAACCCATGCGGCACTCGATGGCCCCCTGCGGAAAGCTGGGGTTGGTAAAGAGCGCGCAGCGCAGCCCTGCGCCCTGTACGGCCTGGAGCGCGGCGTGTGCGCCCGGCATGGCATGGGCGTTGATGAGTTCGTCATTCTTGTACGGAAGAACTTCGCGGTCGTAGTAGGTAAACGCCTCGTAGATAAGTGGGTCCGAGAGGCAAATCCCGCATCGGCGCTCGACCTCTTCTTGGTAAAACTCAAGATTGGTGCGGTTGTCCGTGCCGCTGCGGCGATTGGCGTTGAGGTCGACCAGGATGGTGCCGAGGCGTGCCATCGTGCCACCGCGGCTGCGGCGCCCGATATCCGCGAGCATCGAAGAGACATCCTTAAAATAGCGAAGGATGAACGCGTTGAGGTTGATGCTAAGAAGCGTTTCGTCCATATCGAAAACGACTGCTTTGAGCACGCGGGCACCTTTCTCGAAAAATCGATCTAGAATCGTTGGCTCCGGATACTTTACCCCAAAGCCGAATGCCTGGCTGGTTATCGTCAAGTTGCGGAGACGTGTGTTCATAAGATTACGAAAAAGTCTCCACACGAGTAAAAAATCGCAGTTCACGCTTGAAATCGAACTCATTTCCCCGTAACCTATACGAACGTGATTGCATAAGCGTCACATTAGTATCTGTCGGCTCCCGAGTGTTCCTAAACGTTGTGTGCTTGTCGCACCCTTCTGTAGGTCCTAGCAATCGGGGCCCCGTAGTTCGAAAGGGGTCCACCTTTGAGTGAGATTCAGAACTCGTCCATTTTCTCTCTTGACGATGTCAACGAGGAGGAGATGAACAACCTCATCGACGGTACGATTACCGACTTTGATGAGGGCGATCTCGTTAACGGCACTGTCGTTAAGATCGAGCATGACGAGGTGCTCGTTGACATCGGATTCAAGTCCGAGGGCGTTATCCCGGTCCGCGAGCTGTCCATCCGCAAGGACGCTAACCCTGCAGACATCGTTGCACTCGGTGATCCCATCGAGGCTCTGGTTCTCCAGAAGGAGGACAAGGACGGTCGTCTGGTCCTGTCCAAGAAGCGTGCCGAGTACGAGCGTGCTTGGAACCGCATCGAGGAGAAGTTCAACTCCGGCGAGAATGTCGAGGGCGAGGTTATCGAGGTTGTCAAGGGCGGCCTGATCCTCGACATCGGCCTGCGTGGCTTCCTGCCCGCTTCCCTCGTCGACCTCCGTCGCGTCAAGGACCTCACCTCCTACATGGGCACCCGCATCGAGGCTCGCGTCATCGAGATGGACCGCAACCGCAACAACGTCGTCCTCTCCCGTCGCGTCGTGCTCGAGGAGTCCCGTAAGGCCGAGCGTTCCGAGATCCTGTCCAAGCTCAAGTCTGGCATGCGTCTCCAGGGCACCGTTTCCTCCATCGTCGACTTCGGCGCCTTCGTCGACCTCGGCGGTATCGACGGCCTCATCCACATCTCCGAGCTCTCCTGGAACCACGTCAACCATCCTTCCGAGGTTGTCAAGGTCGGCCAGGAGGTCGAGGTCGAGGTTCTCGACGTCGATCTCAACCGCGAGCGCATCTCCCTGGGTCTCAAGCAGACCACCGAGGATCCGTGGCGCGCACTGGTCAAGAAGTACCCCGTCGGCGCTATCGTCGAGGGCACTGTGACCAAGCTTGTCCCGTTCGGCGCTTTCGTCGACCTGGGCGAGGGCATCGAGGGCCTGGTGCACATCTCCGAGATGGCCAACAAGCACGTCGATCAGCCTTCTCAGGTCACCCACGTGGGCGACAAGGTTCAGGTCAAGGTCATGGAGATCGATCTCGACCGTCGTCGTATCTCCCTGTCCATGAAGTCTGCTGCTGAGACTCTGGGCGTCGAGATCGAGGTTACCCCGCTGCCTTCCGAGAAGAAGGACGAGGAGACTGACGCCGAGTAATTCGGTTTGACGATCACTTGTTTTAAGGGATCCGTCCGTAATGGACGGGTCCCTTTTTGCATTTGGCGCCGAGATGCGCAATGCTGCCGGGCTGTCCACAGGCTATTGGATTGTCGGTGCATGAAAAAAGCCGACATCCCGCCTCGGGGAGGAGGCGGGAACACACCGAGTAGACGGAGGGGTGCGGAGCGCGGTCGCGTCTCGACTGACGACGTTGCCCATCGACAGGACCATTGTAGCGCATGGCGGTTCTTGGTTTATCGTGTCGAGCGTTTGCGTTGTGCCATTGCCTGCGGCAACGGTGTGTTACACTTTTGCACTGCTGAGTGGGCCAGACGGTCGCGCGATGTGCTGCTTGCAGTACGCGTGAGGAAAGTCCGGGCTCCAGAGGGCGGGATGCCGGCTAACGGCCGGGCGGAGTGATCCGACGGAAAGCGCCGCAGAAAAGAAGACTCCCACCTGCGCCGCAAGGCGTAAAGGGAAAAGCTGAAACGGTGGTGTAAGAGACCACCAGCGTCGTGGCAACACGGCGGCTTGGCAAGCCCCATCCGGAGCAAGCGCGAATAGGAACGCTATGGGCCGGCCCGGTCCGCGTTCGGGTAGCGTGCGTGGAGCTGCACGGTAACGTGCAGACAAGATAAATGACCGTTCACGACAGAACCCGGCTTATCGGCCCACTCGGCACTTTGTTGACGCTGCGAACCCGTCAGCGCGGCAATCTGCCTTTCAAACCTTCGGGCATGACCATAAGGTCAATGCCCTCGGCTTTCAAGGCACCTTGCTCGCGCTGACGGGTTCTCGCTTTCGTTGACGGAATCATCGGCGTTGCCATTCTTTTTACTAGGGTTATCGTATTATTGAGGCTGTTTGTTGCCGCGCTTAGTTTTGTTGAGGGGCTTTGTTGGACAGCTATTTTACTCTGCAATCGAATATTGAGGTTTCGGGCGAGTTTGTGGACCGCAAGAGCCGGTTTATTGCCCAGCTGGTCCATATTGAGTCCGAGGACGAGGCGAATGCCTTTATCGAGATGGTTCGCAAGCGTCATTACGACGCTCGACACAATGTTCCCGCGTGGATTTTGGTCGATGGACGCGAGCGCCAGAGCGATGATGGTGAGCCGAGCCGCACGAGCGGTATGCCGACACTCGAGGTGTTGCGCGGTGCGGAGCTCAAAAATGTTTGCTGCGTAGTGACACGCTATTTTGGTGGTACGTTGTTGGGGCCCGGTGGCTTGGTACGCGCCTATACCGCGGCGACGCAGGCGGCGGTGGCCGCGGCTCAGGAGGCCGGGCAGATCGTCGAGATGACGAGTGTCGTGCCTGTTGACGTGCATGTGGCCTATCCGCAGTATGAGCAGGTGCTTCGCTTGGCCCAGGATTCCGGTGCCAAGGTTTCGGATACCGAGTACGCGGATGCCGTGACACTTCATTTGGTGTTTAAGGCGGGGGAGCAGGGGTCGTTTTGCGCTAAGATGCGCGAGCTTATGGCGGGGCGCGAGGAGATTGAGGTCAGCACTCCCGAATTTGCCGAGTTCTAACGGCGACGGTCGGCGTGCTTTTGGACGGATCCCAAGCACACCGACCGTCGTTTTATGTCGCTGCCGTTTACTCGGCGAGCTGCTTTAGTACATCACAGGCGATTTCGACGGCATCGTCGATGCAACCGGGACAGCTGCGGAGCGGACCCTTGTCCGATCCGATGCCCTTGAGCGTGCCGCAGACGGTCGTCGTGTTCTTCTCGCCAAAGCGCTTGGCAATCTCGCGCGACAGTTTGTAGGTCTGGCCCTTGGTCTTGGGGTTTTCCATGCCATCGCTCATTACAAAGCCCATGATGGCCACGGCGCCCGAGATGGCACCGCAAGTTTCGGTCATGCCGCCCATGCCGGCGCCAAAGCCCTCGGTGAGGGTAAAGGCGACCTGGGGGTCGAGCCCGACGGCGGGCGCGAGCGTGCAGGCGACGGCCTGCGCGCAGTTAAAGCCGCGGGCGTGGTATTCGGCAGCCTGAGCCTGGCAGGTGGCAGTGTTGAGCTGAGTGGTATCAATCTGCTTCATCGGTGTCTCCTTGATTGCGGTGTACCCGCCTATGGTACCCTTGCTGGCGCATTCGCTTATCGAGACCGCAGTGCATATCTCATTGTTTTTCGCCATCGAACACTTTCTTAAGATTTGGGACAAATAAACCTGATTAATTTGTCCCATAACCTATCGGCGGGATGGGTTGAGAGGGGTGCGGGGTAGCGGTATTGTGAACCGAATAAAACAAAACCCAAGTAAGGGAGTTGGATATGTGCGAGCAGACTATCGGTACCACGTGCGTTCAGGGCGGCTATCATCCGGGCGATGCGGAGCCGCGCCAGGTGCCCATCTACCAGTCCACCACGTGGAAATACGACACGTCCGAGCACATGGGCAAGCTGTTTGACCTGGAGGAGTCGGGCTACTTCTACAGCCGTCTGCAGAATCCCACGTGCGATCTGGTCGCCGCCAAGATCTGCGAGATGGAGGGCGGCACCGCTGCGATGCTCACGAGTTCGGGCATGGCCGCGAACTTCCTCGCGATCTTTAACGTGGCCGGTGCCGGTGATCACGTGGTCGCGAGCTCTGCTATCTACGGCGGTACGTATAACCTGCTCGCCCACACCATGGGCCGCATGGGCGTGACTTGCACGTTTGTCGCCCCCGACTGCACCGATGAGGAGCTGGAGGCAGCCTTTGAGCCCAATACCAAGCTCGTCTTTGGCGAGACGATTGCCAACCCCGCCCTTGCCGTGCTCGATATTGAGCGCTTTGCCAAGGCCGCGCATGACCACGGCGTGCCGCTGATGGTCGACAACACCTTCCCGACGCCCGTGATGTGCCGTCCCTTTGAGTGGGGCGCCGACATCGTCACGCACTCTACCACCAAGTACATGGATGGGCATGCGGCCTACCTGGGTGGCGTGATCGTCGACCACGGCCAGTTTGACTGGATGGCCCATGCAGACAAGTTCCCGGGTCTCACCACGCCCGACGAGAGCTATCACGGCGTGACCTATGCCGAGAAGTTCGGTCGCGAGGGTGCCTTCATTACCAAGGCAACCGCTCAGCTCATGCGCGACCTCGGCCCCATGCAGAACCCGCAGGCGGCGTTTTTCCTGAATAGCTCGCTCGAGAGCCTGCATGTGCGTATGCCGCGTCATTGTGAGAACGGCCTGGCCGTTGCTAAGTTCCTGCAGAGCCATCCCAAGGTGCGCTTTGTGAGCTATCCGGGCCTGGAGGGCGATAAGTACTATGACCTGGCTCAGAAGTACATGCCCAACGGTACCTGCGGCGTCGTGAGCTTTGGCTTTAACGGTGGTCGCGCGGCGGCCGAGACCTTTATGAAGAGCCTTAAACTCGCCCAGATCGCCACGCATGTGGCCGATGCTCGCACCTGCTGCCTGCATCCCGCTAACGCTACGCACCGTCAGATGAACGATGAGGAGCTCATCGCCTGCGGCATCTCCGCCGACATGGTGCGCCTGTCGTGCGGCCTCGAGGACACGGCCGATCTGATTGCCGACCTTGAGCAGGCGCTCGAGCAGTGCTAGGCTAGCTTCTCGTATGAAGCGACGGAGCCTCTTGGGGTTCCGGTGACATATAGTTCCGATTCCGTAGGCGGGACCCCAATCGCGACTGTTCGCAGGCGATTGGGGCCCCGTTTTTTGCGTTGTGCCACTCGAAAGGATGGATATGGAGAAAACCGCAGAGCAGCTGCGCCGCGAGCACCTTGCCCTTGAGGGCGACACCCATGGCAAGAACAAATGGGCGATTCTGTTTACCGTGCTCATCATGACGTTTATGTCGTGTCTGGATTCGACCGTCGTGACCGTGGCGTTGCCCGTGATGCAAAAGGAGCTGGGCGTGGGCCTCGACCGCATCCAGCTGGTGAGCTCGGTGTACCTGCTTGCGACATGCGTGGCTATGCTGCCGTTTGGCCGCTTGGGCGACGTGCGCGGCAAGGTGGGCGTATTCCAGCTGGGCGTAATCGTTTTTACGGCCGGCTCGCTGCTTTGCGGCCTTTCGAGTTCGCTCGAAGTTCTTATTCTGGCACGCATTGTGCAGGGCGTCGGCTGCGCGGCGGCCATGGCTAACAACATGGGTATCATCACCGAGTCGTTTCCGGCGCGCGAGCGCGGTCGTGCCATGGGTATTCTCGCGACCTTCGTGGCCCTCGGCATGATGTGCGGCCCCGTGCTCGGCGGCATGCTGGTGGCAAGCTTTCCCTGGGAGAGCATCTTCCTCATCAACCTGCCCATTGGCGTCATCTCGTTTATCGTGGGACTCTATACACTACCGCATGTTAAGCCGGAGGCCGGCGAGCGCCCCATGTCCCTGGTTGAGGCTGCTCGTCGCTGCTTTGCAAATTCGGCCTTCACCATCAACCTTGCTTGCATGCTCATCGTGTTCGTTGGTATTGGCGCATCCGAGTTTATCCTGCCGTTCTATTTTCAGGACGCTCACGGCTTTGGTTCCGACATCTCTGGACTACTCTTTTTGGCGCTGCCGATGGTGAATGCCTTTATCGGCCCGCTTTCGGGTACGGTTTCGGACCGCGTTGGCTGCGAGGGCCCCACGGCGGTGGGCCTGGGTGTGTACGTGTGCGGTCTCTTTGCGGTAAGTACGCTCGACGAGCACTCTTCCATCCCTGTGATCGTGTGCTGTGTCGCGTTTATGTCGTGCGGAACGTCGATTTTTCAGAGCCCCAATAACTCGCTGTACATGGGCTCGGCTCCGCGCGAAGCGCTCGGCTTTGCTGGCAGCCTGGGTAGCCTGGCGCGCTATGCGGGTATGGCAGTGGGCATTACGGTGGCGTCGAATATCCTGTATGGGCAGATGAGCGTGGCGATGGGCGAGGCCGTGACCAGTTTTGTTGCAGGCCGTCCGGATGTGTTCCTGTTTGGTTTTCGTTCGGTGTTCTATGTGTTGATGGCCGTGGCAGCCGTGGGCTTTGTCCTCTCGATGGTTCGTTTGGTGAGGATGCGCGCCCGCCATTAGCGTGTTGGGAGGCTGCCTGCCACGTATTCGCGCCGTCTCAAAAAACTGGTTTGTGGTGCGATGCGGCTTGTGGGACGGGCGGGGGTCGGTCCGTGGTAGACTATCGAACAACGTTTATTAATCGCGCGGTATCGTTGCCGCGAGAAGGGGTTGCGCCATGCAGGAGCTTGAGGATCGTATTCGCCATGACGGCATCGTAAAGGCCGGTAACGTCCTTAAGGTTGATGCCTTCCTCAACCACCAATGCGACGTTGAGCTGTTCGACCACATGGGCGCCGAGTGGGCCCGTCTGTTCAAGGATGTCGAGATCAACAAGATCCTGACGATTGAGGCTTCGGGCATTGGTATGGCTTGCATCGCGGCTCAGCATTTTGGCGGCGTGCCGGTGGTCTTTGCCAAGAAGGCACAGTCCATCAACCTCGACGGCGAGCAGTACGCCACGACCATCTACTCCTTTACCAAGCAGAAGGAGTACCCGGTCATCGTCGGCAAGCGCTTCCTGTCCGAGGGCGACAAGGTCCTGATCATCGACGACTTCCTGGCCAACGGCTGCGCGCTTGAGGGCCTTATCAAGATCTGCGAGGCTGCGGGCGCCGAAGTTGCCGGCATTGGCATCGCCGTTGAGAAGGGCTTCCAGGGCGGCGGCGATAAGCTCCGTAAGCGCGGCTTCCGCGTTGAGAGCCTGGCCCGTATCGCCGATATGGACTGCGAGAACGGCGAGATCACCTTCGCCTAAGCGCGCAACACAAGCGATTGGTATGCGATGTGACAAAGGGACTGTCCCTTTGTCACATTTTTTTGTATGAGGGGAGGTGCTGAAATGGACGAGAACAAGATGGAATGGCGCGAGTATGCGCGCTATGCCGAGATGTCGGCCGAGGAGTTGGCGCGCGATTGCGAGGTGCAGGTGTTTCGTGCGACGGGTCCGGGCGGGCAGGGCGTGAACACGACGGACTCGGCGGTGCGTATGAAGCATGGGCCCACGGGGATTGTTGTGACGGCGCGCGAGAGCCGTAGTCAGTTTCAGAATCGCGCGAGCTGCCTGCGTAAGCTGCGCGCAGAGCTTGAGCGTCGTGGCCGTCCGCCGCGCCGTCGCGTCAAGACCAAAGTGCCCCAGCGATCGCGCCAGCGCAGGCTCAACGACAAGCACTTCAATGCGATTAAAAAGGCTAACCGTCGCAAGCCGGGCGGGGAGGAATGATCTTCTCAATAAGTTGCGGTGAAATAGGGACTGTTTCGCGGCTTTAACTGCATAAACAGTCCCTATTTCACCGCAACTTAGGTGGGGTTAGCGGGTTGGGTGCCAGACTTGGAGGGCGCCGGGTAGGATGTCGACTTCGATGCGCGAGGCGACGATGGGCTCGCCGTCGGCCTGGATGGGGTAGTCGGGCTCCTCAAAAGTTAGCTCGGCATGGCGGCAGCGGCGCATGCGAACCGGTGGCAACTTGGTATGGTGGCCGTCCTTGGCCGAAAGGAACATAGGCAGGGCTACCGCGCGAGGGACGGGGCCGCAGGCGTAGCAGACGTCGAGCATGCCGTCGCAGGGGTCGGCATCGGGGCAGATGCGATAGCCCGAGCCATAGGTAGGACCAAGCTGAATCGCCATGATGATCGCCCTCACGCGCTCGGCGGGCGCGCCGTCAAAGCTGACTGTCATGGGGTAGCTGCGATAGCGCAGGCCAAACTGCTCAAGTCCCGAAAGGGTGTAGAGCGGAGCACCCGTCAAGCCGGTCTTTTTGCGCAGCTCGGTGGTGCCAAGGCCGATGGCGGCATCGATGCCGACCGAGAGCGTCTGGTCGTAATACTCGACGATCGCCTCGCCGCTGCCGCTTGCGGGGTTCCATGAGCGAATCCGCCCGATGTCCTGACGCTGCAGCTCACAGGTGAGTAGCGCGCCAAAATCCTTGCCGGAGAAATCTTCGATATCGAGCGTCTGGGCAAAATCGTTGCCGGAGCCCACGGGCAGGACGGCAAGAGCGGGGCGGGCGTCCTCCTTTTGCGTCATAAGCCCGTTGACGACTTCGTGGATCACGCCGTCGCCGCCGAGTGCGATAACGGTGCGATAGCCCTGAGCCTGTGCGGCAAGCTCCTTGGCGTGTCCCATGTGCTCGGTTAGCACCAGGTCAAACTGGGATGCGCGCGCGGTCATATCCAAAAAGCGCTGCAGGCGCTCGGCAACCTCGCGCGCGGCGCCCGACTGGGCGGCGGGGTTGGCGATGATGAGCGTGCGGCCAAAATCAGTTGCGTGCATGGGGCGACTCCCGGCGTGTGGCATGACGGTGCGGTCGCGCTCAGGTCGAATTGCCCCCGATTGTGGCTGCACGGCGATTATTACATCTACTCTATCAGGTCGTTGTGGCGCTCGATAGCATCCGCTACCGTACCGCCCTCATCCACAATAAGCGAACGGCGCTTGGGTGAGATGATGCGCTGGGCAGGGTACACGCCGCGGTGTCCGCCGGTTAGGTAGCTGATAAAGGCCACGATGACAAAGAACCCGGCGGCCGTGCCGTGGAACAGGTCGATGGCCATCATGCAGGTGGTGATGGGCACGTTGAGGCCGGCGCAGAACACGCCGAGCATGCCGAGAGCCGCCAGAAAACTGGGTTCAAGCCCGGTAAGGCAACCGATCCAGCCACCGAGTGCCGCACCGATGCCAAACAGGGGCGTGACCTCGCCGCCTTGGAAGCCCGCGCCCAGGGTAAGCGCTGTGACGACCAACTTGATGGCTGCGTCCGCCAGGGTGGTGTTACCTGCAAATCCTGCGCCGGAAAGCCACGTGGAAAGGCCGGCGTAGTCCCAGGCGTCGAGGAGGGCATAGGCGGTCAAAACCACGAGTGCGCCTATGAGTGCGCGGACGAGGTAATTGGTGATAAAGCGACCGTACAGGCTTTTGACGGTTCGAACCGACCAGGCAAAGAGGCGTGCCGTCAGGCCGAAGATAATGGCGCTGATAACAACGATGACAACCGTCCGTGGTGTCATGTTGGGAACGCTGGCGATGACATTCGCCTCGTACTCGGTTCCCAAGGCAAGCGACGTAAAGTAGCCGGTAAACGAGGCGACCAGGCAGTAGATGCCCGCGGTGTAGTCGATCTTGCCGATAAAGCACATCTCCATGCCAAAGAAAGCTCCAGCAAGGGGCGAGCCGAATACGGCGCCAAAGGCCGACGAGATGCCGGCGAGCATGAGGTCGTGGTGGTCATGTTTTTTGAGGTGGGCGAGGTTCGAGATGTTGCTGGCGATGGTGCCGCCAATCTGCACCGCGGCCCCCTCGCGACCGGCAGATCCGCCCGTTAGGTGCGTGAGCGTGGAGCAGACGAAGGTAAGGACGGCCATGCGCATATGGATGAGACGTGTGCTCAGAGCGGAGTCGATGACCAGGTTGTTACCGCGTTTGGCGGCAAGGCCGTGGTTTTTGTACACCCATGCGGTGGCAACGCCCACAACAGGAAGCAAGGCGTAGACCCACGCGTGGTGCTCGCGATAGTCGGTCGCGATATTCAGCGAGGCCAAAAACGCCCAAGCGGCAACGCCCATGGCGAGCGAGACGATGACGACGAGCGCGAGCAACTTGGCGCTCGCGAGTAGGTTGCGGGCGTTGCGGCGCGTGTCGGCAGCCAAGAGATGCTCGGAGCGGGTGAGCTGTTGCCTGCCTGCCATGATGACGTCGTTCAGGGAGAAAAAGCCGCCGTCGTCGAGCGACTGGGAATGATCCTGCGCCTCGTTTGCGCTTTCGGGTTTGTCGGTATAAGCCATACGTTCCTCTTTTGGGTTGCAACACGAGCATTATAGAACGTGCCATACGTGACAAACCGGCAGGTTGGTTTTGGTTTTGTTTCGCGGCTTGCGGCCGACAGATGTATTCGCGGCCGCGGGCGAGGTCTTGAGCAGGCGGCGAGGGATTATACTGAGATAAACATAAAGAATCGGCGCTTTTGTTGCGCGCCGCAGCATGCTAGAGGTGCATATGGCTGAGAAACTCATTCCGTTGGAGGACGCACAGGCGATCGTCTTGTCGCACGTGAATCGCACCGAAGTTGTCGAGATTCCCGTGTGGCAGGCCGTCGGTCTTCCCTTGGCCGAGGACGCGGTGGCCGATATCGACATCTCGCCGTTTGCCAACAGCGCTATGGACGGATATGCCGTGCGCTCGTCGGACTTGGCGCAGGCATCTGGCGAGGCGCCGGTGACGCTCGACGTTATCGGACACGAGGCCGCGGGCCATGTGTTTGAGGGCGCAATCGGCGCGGGTGAGACGGTCCGCATCATGACGGGCGCGCCGGTACCCGAAGGTGCCGATGCCGTGGTGAAATACGAGATCGTCGACGTGCTCGATGGCGACGGCAACGAGGGCTCGCGTGTGAGGTTCTCGGCGCCTGCCAAGGTAGGGGAGAACGTTCGCTCTGCCGCCGAGGAGGCGCATGCCGGCGATATCGTGATGCGTGTCGGCGAGGTTGTGGCACCGGCGGGCGCCGGCTTGCTGGCGAGCGCCGGGTATGCGAGCGTGAAGGTGCATGCCGCTCCGCGCGTGGGCATTATCTCGCTGGGGACGGAACTGGTCACGCCGAGTAAGGTACCGGCGCGCGGTCAGATTCGCGACTCCAACTCGTCGGCGTTGATGGCCGAGGCGCTCGATGCCGGCGCCGAGCCCGTGTTCTACGGCATTGCGCCCGATGATGAGCGGGCGATTGCCGAGCTGGTGCATCGTGCCGTGCAGGAGTGCGATTTTGTCATTACGAGCGGTGGCGCCTCGGCAGGCGACTACGACTACGTGACGGCGCTGGTCCAGCGCGAGGGCGAGGTGCTGTTTGACCGCATCTCGATGCGTCCGGGCAAGGCCATCACGTTTGGGCTGCTCGGCGGCAAGCCGTATCTGGGGCTTTCGGGCAATCCCGCGGCGGCGTATGTGGGCTTTGAGATGCTCGCCCGCCCGGCGATCCGCAAGATGCGCGGTTTTGCCGAGGGGGCGCGTCCCGTGCAGCAGGCGATGCTCACGCACGGCGTGAAAAAGCGACAGCATCGCCGCTTCTTCGATCGCGCCACGGTTTTGCGCGACCCCGAGACCGGTGAGCTGTTGGTGACCGAGGCCAAGACGCAGAATTCGGCGCTGCTCGGCACGATGCAGCGGGCCAACTGCCTGCTGCGTATTGACGAAGGTCCGTGCGAGCTCAAGGCGGGCGACGTCGTGGATGTTGTGCGTGTCGACCTGCCTGAGGACGCCGTGTTGTAGGAGGAATGCTATGGAGCTGAAGATATCGATCGTGACGTGTTCGGATACGCGGGACCTTGCCCAGGACGAGGCTGGAGCCGCACTCGAGGAACTTATCGAGGCGCAGGGCTGGACGGTCGTCTCACATGTGGTCGTGCGCGACGACGTCAGCGAGATCGGTGATGCTATTGTGGAAGCCGCCGATGAGTGCCACGCCAATGTCGTGCTCACCTGCGGCGGCACGGGGCTTTCGATGCGCGATGTGACGCCCGAGGCGACGCGTGCCGTCTGCGATCGCGAGGTGCCGGGTATTGCCGAGGCGATCCGTGCGTACTCGATGACCAAGACGCGCCGCGCCATGCTCTCGCGCGCTATTTGTATGCAACGAGGTCATACACTTGTCGTAAACTTTCCCGGTTCTACGAAGGCCGCTCGCGAAAGCTGGGAGGCCATAGCGGACCAGCTGGAGCATGCGGCTCAGATGACAGCGGGCGGCGGACATACCAACTAAGCGATTTACCTGCGGCGGAGCGACCTGAACGGCTGCTCCGCTTTTTATTTGCGCCCAAGGGGACGGCATTCTTTAGGCATGCCTGAAACTATATTCTCAGAAGAGAATAATTTCTCATAATCATTATTCGCACCGAAGTATAATCTAATTACAGAATAAAGCCCGCGGTCGGGTACCCGGGCACAAGGTCCGAAAGGGTTGAACATGTTCGATATGGTTTCTCGCCGCGGATTCGTCTCGCTCTCTGCTGTCGCCGCTGCCGGCCTTGGCCTTGCCGGCTGCTCTGGCAACAAGACGTCTGAGCCGACTGGCTCCGATGCCGGTTCTGCTAAGGCATCTTCCAAGAAGGAAACCGTCGAGCTGCAGGTCTTTGCCGCCAACTCGCTCGAGAAGGCTTTGCCCGAGGTTCAGAAGCTCTACACCGAGCAGACCGGTACCACCTTTGCCGACACGCAGTTTAAGGCGTCCGGCGACCTCGTTGAGCAGATGCGTGCCGGTGCCACGGTCGACGTGCTCATCACCGCTTCCAAGGGCACCATGGACGACGCCGAGGCCGTCGAGCTCGTCGATGCCGACACGCGTGAGGATATGTTCGTCAACGACCTCGTGATCATTCGTGCCGAGGGCTCCGACACCAAGGTCGAGGCCATCGCCGACGTCGCGAATCTTGACGGCAAGATCGCCATTGGCGACGCCAAGACCGTTCCCGCCGGCAAGTACGCCAACCAGGCGCTGACTTCTGTGGGCCTCTATACCGGCACCGAGGGCGACGACGGCGAGTATGCGCCCGAGATCGCCGACAAGGTCGCACTGGCAGACAAAGTTGGTACCGCCGCCGCCTATGTGTCCACAGGCGACTGCGTTGCCGGTTTTGTCTACAGCTCTGACATCTACCGCTACAACGGCATCGAGGAGGCCTTCGTGTGCCCCGAGGATTCGCACAAGCCCATCGTGTATCCGGGCGCCGTTGCCGAGAGCTCCGAGCATGCCGACGAGGCTAAGGCGTTCATCGACTTTTGCCTGTCCAACAAGAAGGCTCAGAAGATTTGGGCTAAGTACGGCTTTGAGCTTTCCGCGTAGTGCGGCTTGGCGCGATAATTCCATCGTTTTGTGTTTCACTCCGTCCTTGTATTCGCTTGGAGCTTTTCGTGCTTAATAGATTCCGCATGCTTGTCGCCTGTGCTTTGACCTTCGCGCTTTGCTGGGTGCCGGGATTTGCGTTTGCTGGGGACGCTGAGGACGGGGCCCAGGTTGCTGCGACCGCTCATGGGCTTTCCTATGGGATCGAGGGTTTTGAGCGGTTGGCCAAGGGAACCGCACGTGCCATGGAGGGCCAGCCTGAGGGCTACCGGTTTCCCGTTGACGAGGACGTGGACCTTGTAGTGGTGCCTGCTGCCGATCGCGTTGTGGTGTGGATATCGCCCAAGGCGGTCGAGAAGTTTGGATTGGATCCGCAGGACAACGAGTGCGTATCGGGTCTCAAGGCCCTCGTCTGCGAGCTCGACAGCGCAAACTCCATGGGAGGTGCGCAGTTAGGGGACGTTGATCTTCCTTGGTATGTCACGGCGGAAACAACGTTTGATGCCGGCGGTTATACCTATGGCTTTGACGAGCGCGGTGCGGATGGGGACCGCTATGTGGTGATTGCATCGGCCTCGGGTGATGCCAAGGGCGGCGCGCGTTGGCTTGATAGCGCTCAAATGGTAGAGGCATCGTCTGTCGTGTTGCGGGATGAGCAGGGGCCCTTGACCTCTCTGGCCTCCTTTTTAGGCGGCATCGACTATCGCCCGTTTTGGGTGTCTATCAAAACGAGCGGCCTTGCCCTGGTGATTGCCTTTGCACTGGGCCTGTTCGCCGCGTGGAAGACTATGGGTACCTCGAGTCGCATCAAGGGCCTGCTCGATTCGGTCTTTACGATCCCTATGGTGCTGCCGCCCACGGTCTGCGGCTTTCTGCTCCTCATGCTGTTTGGCCGCTCGACCGGGCTGGGCCAATGGCTCATCGCGCACGGCATCTCGATCGTCTTTACCTGGCCCGCGGCGGTCATTTCGGCTGTCGTTGTGTCGTTTCCGCTGGTCTACCGCACGGCGCTCGGAGCCTTCGAGAGCCTCGACACGCAGATGCTCGACGCCGCGCGAACCTTGGGGTGGTCCGAACGTCGCATCTTTGCCAAGCTCATGATGCCGCTCGGCTGGCCCTCAATCGCGGCGGGCACGGTGCTCGCCTTCGCTCGCGCGATGGGCGAGTTTGGCTGCACCCTGTTCTTTGCGGGCAACTACGCCGGTATTACGCAGACCATTCCCATAGCCATCTACTTTGAGTGGATGGGCGGCAACACGTCGGTAGCCCTCTTTTGGGTCATCGTCGTAATCGTGTTCAGTTTCCTGGTCATTCTGTTCATCAATATGTACACCGCTCATTCGCAAAAGTATCGCGAGCGGGGCCTTTCCCGTGCGGAGCGCAAGCAGGCCAAAGATCTCGCCGGACAGGGCGATTCGCTCGACCCGGTGGGCGGTGATGCCTTGCGTATCGATCGCGAGGCGCTGGCCGAGCTTATGCGCGATGGCGCGGTCGCAAAGGGAGGTCGATAAGCCATGTCGCTCGTTCTGGATATCAAAAAGCGCTATCCGGGCTTTACCCTCGACATTCAGCTCGATGCCGGCGAGGAGCGTGTGGCGCTGCTGGGCGCCTCGGGTTGCGGCAAGAGCTGTACGTTGCGCTGCATTGCCGGCGTGGAGACACCCGACGAGGGCAAGATCGTCGTCAACGGCGTGACCTTTTTTGACTCGGCGGCGGGTATCAACCTGTCGCCCCAGGAGCGAAAATGCGCCCTGCTGTTCCAAAACTATCAGCTGTTTCCCAACATGACGGTGGCCGATAACGTATGCGCCGGTGTTAAGGATGCGGGTGACGCCGCCGCGCGCAAAAAGCTCGCCGAGCGTTATCTGGGCATTTTCGGTCTGGCCGATTTTGTCGACCGCTACCCCGTGCGCCTCTCGGGCGGTCAGCAGCAACGCGTGGCGCTTGCGCGCATGGTGGCGGCACACCCGGGCATTTTTATGTTCGACGAGCCCATGAGCGCGCTCGATGCCTACCTTAAGAGCGCGCTCGAGCAGAACATGCTCGACCTGTTCGACGTGTGCAACCGCACCGTGCTCTACGTGAGCCACGATATCGACGAAGCGTGTCGCCTGTGCCAGCGCATTTGCGTGATGCATAACGGGCATGTGGAGGAGATCGGCTCCGTCGAAGATGTGGTCCGCCGGCCGCAAACCTTGGCCGCGCTGCGCTTGACGGGCTGCAAGAACACAAGCCGGGCGTGCAAGATCGGCGACGAAGAAGTTGAGGCTCTCGACTGGGGCATGACCTTTAATGTGGGTCGCGAGGTTCCTGATGATGTGGCGTACCTGGGGATTCGCGCAAGTTACTTCCATGTTGACAACCGTGCCGAGCGGGGTCGTAACAGCTACGACTTACACGTGGCCCGGGTGAGCGATTCGCGCTTTGAGCGGCTGGTGCTGTTGGACGTGCCACGTGTCGATGCGCCCACGCGTCTGCAGTGGAAGGTCAACAAGGTGAGCGTGGCTTCCGACGAGCTGCCGCAGGCCGACGAGACCCTGCGCATGCACTTCGATGCCAAGAGAATTCATCTGGTTTGTCGATAATGTGACAAAGGGACAGTCCCTTTGTCCCTTCTGCTGCGTCGCGTAGGGGTTGCGATACGCCGCCCGCTCGCGGCGCCACCATGCGTATACTGGGAGGAAAAGATTGGCCTATGAGAGGGGGGATCGATGGCTGACGATTTCATCAAGCTCACGCAGATGACCGCTGCCTCTGGTTGAGCCGCTAAGTTGGCTCCTGGAGCCCTCGCCCAGGTCCTGGGCGACTTACCCAATGTGCATAACGACAACCTGCTCGTGGGGTTCGATACCTCCGACGATGCGAGCGTCTTTCGCGTTGGCGACAACTTGGGCCTCGTGCAGTCCATCGACTTCTTCCCGCCGATGGTCGACGACCCGTTTCTGTTTGGCCAGATCGCGGCGGCAAACTCGCTGTCGGACATCTACGCCATGGGTGGGCGGCCGAGCCATGCCATGAACCTGCTCTGCATACCCAACTGCCTGGGCGTCGAGGTTGCCGGCCAGATTCTGGCGGGCGGTGCCGACAAGTGCGTCGAGGCCGGCTGCTCCATCGCGGGCGGCCACACCATCAACGACGACGAGCCCAAGTACGGCCTGTCCGTGAGCGGCTTTGTCGCGCTCGACCGCATGCTCGCCAACAGCGGCGCGCGCGTGGGCGATGTCCTGCTGCTGACCAAGGCGGTCGGCTCGGGCATTATCACCACGGCTATTAAGGGTGAGCTTATCGAGCAGGATGAGGCCTGTCCGATGTGGAACTCGATGCGCACCCTCAACGAGGCCCCGATTCGCCTGGCCGAGGGACTTGAGCTTCACGGCTGTACCGACGTCACGGGCTTTGGCTTGATCGGGCATGCGTGCGAGATGGCCGAGGGCTCGGGCGTGCAGATTGAGCTTGCATCGGGGGCGGTGCCGCTCTTTGACCAGGTGCTCGATATGGCGCGTCTGGGCATTATCCCAGCCGGCGCCTACCGCAACCAGGACTTCTTTGGCCCGCGCGTGGCTGCCGACGAGGACCTGGAGCCGGGCATGCTGGATGCGCTGTACGATCCGCAGACGTCTGGTGGCCTGCTTATCGCGGCGCCTGCTGCCGATGTGGATGAGCTCGCGCGTCGTCTGCATGCCGAGGATCGCATCGCCGCCGTTATCGGTCGCGTGTGCGAGGCGGTGCTGGGAGGTCCTGCTGTTCGCGTTGTGCATTAAGGAAAACCGTTTATGCGACCGCCTACTGTTCTGGGCAGCCCCTTTCGAAAGGATTTTGCTATGTCTACCAAAATTGAAGTCAATGCCATGGGCGATGCCTGTCCGCTGCCCGTCGTCAAGACGCTTAAGGCGCTCAAACAGCTTGACGGCGAAGGTGCCGTGGTGACCTCGGTCGATAACGAGACCGCCGTCAAGAACATCTCCAAGATGGCGCAGGAGAAGGGCTGCACGGCCTCGGTCGAGAAGATCTCGGACGCCGAGTGGCACGTGACCGTCACGACCGCGGGTGCCGTGGCCGTTGCGGATCCCGAGCAGGACGGTGCCGCTTTCTGCGACGCCAGCGCCGGCAAGGGCAAACTCGTCATTTCCGTCTACACCGATTGCATGGGCCGTGGCGACGACGAGCTGGGCCACAAGCTCATGAAGGCCTTCATCTTTGCCGTGACGCAGCAGGAGGAGCTGCCCGCGACCATGCTGTTCTACAACGGCGGCGCCAAGCTCACCGTCGAGGGATCGCCGGTGCTCGACGACCTGAAGGGCCTGGCCGAGCAGGGTGTCGAGATTCTCACCTGTGGTACCTGCCTCGACCACTATGGCATTAAAGACCAGCTTGCCGTGGGCGATGTCACGAACATGTACGTGATCGTCGAAAAGATGGAGCAGGCCGGCCGCGTCGTGCGTCCGTAGCGCCTGGGTGGGATTGCCATGAGAGAAAAGCGCCCGGCGCTTGTCATCACGTTTCCCACCACGGCGGCCGCCATGGGCTGCGAGTCTCTGTGCCGTGAGCGTGGCCTTCCCGGGCGAACGATTCCCGTACCCGGAGAGGTTGCTGCCGGCTGCGGCCTGGCATGGAAAGCCCTGCCTGAAAATGAACCACTGCTGCGAAGCGAGCTTGCCGCGGCGGACGTTCCCACCGATGGCTTTACTGTGATCGATATGTGGGAGGTCGTGCGATGATCTACCTGGATAACGCGGCGACGACCATGCACAAACCTCAGGCGGTCATCGATGCCGTGGTGCAGGCGATGTGCTCGCTCGGCAATGCTGGGCGAGGCGCCACGTCGGGTGCGCTCGACGCGGCGCGCACCATCCACAGCTGCCGCACCAAGCTTGCGCGCTTGCTGGGCTGCCCGCGGGTGGACCATATTTGTTTTACGCCCAACTCCACGGCGGCGCTCAACACCGCCATCAACGGCGTGGTGCGCCCCGGCGATCGTGTGGTCACGACGGTGCTCGAACACAACTCCGTGCTGCGACCGCTCAACCGCCTGGCGGCAGAGCAGGGCGTGACTGTTGAGCATGCGGGCTGCGACGCGAACGGCGTGCTCGACTACGACGAGCTCGAGCAGCTGGTCACGCCGGGCACGCGTGCCGTGGTGGTGACACACGCCTCCAATGTGACCGGCAACGCGGTCGACATTGCACGCGTGGCTGCCATGGCCCATGCGGCCGGCGCGCTTGTGATCGTCGATGCCTCGCAGTCTGCCGGCACGGCGCATATCGATATGCAGGTCATGGGGCTCGACGTGGTGTGCTTTACCGGCCACAAGGGGCTCATGGGCCCGCAGGGCACCGGCGGCCTGGCCGTGGCGGAGGGCGTCGACGTGGCGCCCTGGGCCATGGGCGGCACGGGCGTGCACAGCTTCGATGCGTTACAGCCCATGGAGTGGCCCACGCGGCTCGAGGCGGGCACGCTCAACGGCCACGGTGTCGCCGGTCTTTCTGTCGGCCTCGACTTTATCGAGGCCCAAGGTGGGGTCGAGGCGATTGCGGCGCATGAGCGAGCACTGGCGGATCGCTTTCTCGCTGGCGTGCGCGAAATCCCGGAGATCAAGCTCTACGGTGCCTTTGACCAGCCCGTGCGCTCGGCGATCGTTTCACTCAACGTGGGCGATATCGATTCGGCCGAGATTTCGGACGCGCTCATGCAAGGGTGGGGGATTGCGACGCGCCCCGGCGCCCACTGCGCTCCGCTCATGCACCGCGCGTTGGGGACCGAGCGCCAGGGTGTCGTTCGCTTCTCGTTTGGGTATTTCAACACGGACGAGGAAGTTGACGCCGCGATTGAAGCTTTGCGCGATTTAGCTTGCTAAAGCGTATATACTTGCGGGATGGGCCTTTTGCCCGTCCCGTTTTTGTTTCGACCCGAAAGGTGGTCCCATGGCCTCATCCGCGCCGCGCGGCCTGCGCTCCGACCATGTCGTTACCGTCGGTATCGCCCTGTTCTCGATGCTCTTTGGCGCCGGCAACCTTATTATTCCGCCGCTGCTGGCGCTGCAGGCAGGTTCTGCCACGCCGGTCGCCATGCTCGGCTTTCTCATTGCCGCCATCGGCCTGCCCGTCATGGGCTTTATCGCCGTGGCACTTGCCGGAACGGCGCGCGAGCTTGCCGGCCGTGTGCATCCCAAGTTCGGCGAGTTCTTTGTCGCGGCGGTGTATCTGGCTATCGGCCCGTGTCTGGCCATTCCGCGTACGAGCTCCACAGCCTTCGAGATGCTGGTGCCGCTGCTGCCCGAGGGCGTCTCGCATGGCACCGCGCGCTTGGTCTTCGCCGTCGCCTTCTTCGTGGTCGCATTTGCGCTCACGCTGCGTCCCGGCGTCATCACGCGCGTGCTCGGCCGCATTACGGGCCCCGCGCTCATCGCCCTTATCGTGTTGGTCGTGGGCGCAGCCGTGGTTTCGCCGCTGGGCCCTGCTGCCGCGCCGCAGGCTCCCTATAATGCCGGTGCTGCCGTGCAGGGCTTTTTGACCGGCTACCAGACCATGGACCTGCTCGCCTCGCTCGCCTTTGGCATCATCATCGCCGAGACTATCCACGAGCTGGGGGTTACCGATGACAAGCGCGTTGCCTTCGAGATTTCGCGCTCCGGCGTGATCGCCGGTGTGCTCATGGCCATCATCTACTGCGGCCTAGCACTTGCCGGCGCGCAGCTCAGCACCGTGATGCCCGATGCCACCAATGGCGCCGCCATCCTCGCTCGCTCTGCCTCCATGCATTTTGGCCTTGCCGGCACGGTCGTGGTCTTTGCGATCTTCTTCCTCGCCTGCATGAACGTGTGCATCGGCCTCATCAGCTGCTGTTCGCGCTATTTCTGCGAGACGTATGTGGTCAAAGGGGGAGCGGAGGCTTCCGAGGAGGCCATGCGCCGCCCCTTTGCGATTCTCGCCTTTGTGTTCGCGGCGTTTTCGTGCGTGCTTTCCAACGTGGGTCTCGACGTGATCCTCATGTTCTCGGTGCCTATGCTCAACGCCCTGTACCCCGTCGCCATCGTGCTGGTGCTTATGGGTCTGGTGCACGGTTTCTGCGACGCGCATCCGCAGGTGTGGGTCTGGGTCGGCGGCGTTGTCGCTGTCCAGAGCGTGATCACCTCGGTTCGCGATGCGTTCTTTACGGGCGCGTGGCTGCCGTTCGATGCGCTGCCGCTGGCAGACATTGGAGCCGCGTGGGCGCCGGTTGCCGTGGTGGCGTTTGTGATCGGCCTGCTCCACAGCCGGTTTGTTGCACATTCGAGGAGCTAGGGTATCGTCGCTTGCACAGGCGGGGAGTCTCCCCTATAATTTCCTTCGCTTTGGGACACGCAAGGTTTAGACCTTAGCTGCTCAACACCTTCGGGACGTGGCGCAGTTTGGTAGCGCGCCTGCTTTGGGAGCAGGATGTCGCAGGTTCAAATCCTGTCGTCCCGACCATATCTTGCGGGCGTAGTTCAATGGTAGAACCCCAGCCTTCCAAGCTGATGACGCGGGTTCGATTCCCGTCGCCCGCTCCATAAGAATTGTTTTAACGGCTTTGGTTTCCTTTGGGAATCAGAGCTGTTTTCGTTTACGCGCCGGGCGACGGGAATCGAACCCGTCAGGGTGCTGCGCTGAGAAAATGCGTGAGCATTTTCTCAGCGCAGCACGCAAGGGCCGAAGGCCCGCAGCGAAACAAGGATTTGCGAAGCAAATCCTTGGACTTCCCGTCGTCCGCTCCAAGCTATATAATCGCAGGCCAATATGCTAATTTGGCTCGCGTTTATTTTTATACCGTCCGACCTCGCGGGGCAAATGAACCAGGAGCGTTTGTCCCAAATCGTAAGAAAGTAGTGATTGCCATGGCGCAGAGTAAGGCAGAATATCCCACCCCCGATTGCCTGGCGCCCGCCGCGATCGAGGCCAAGACTGAGGCCGCCGGCGTTACCAAGGCTAACCTGCCGGTCTCGAAGGCCTTTTTGCTCGCTATGTTCGCCGGTGCGTTCATCGCCTTTGGCGGCCTGTTCTTCACGGTCTTTCTGAGCGATGCGTCCCTTGGCTGGGGCGCTCAGCGCTTTGTGGGTGGCCTTGCCTTTTGCCTGGGGCTGGTGCTCGTGCTTATTTGCGGCGCGGAGCTGTTTACCGGCAACTCGCTTATGGTCTGCGCGCTTAAGAGCAACAAGATCACGCTCGTCCAGATGCTCAAGGCTTGGGCTATTGTGTGGATCGGCAATTTTGCCGGCGCCCTGTTCGTTGTCTTTTTGATTTACATGGCAGCCATTTACAAACTCAACGGCGAGGCCGTCGCCAACACCATGGTGAGTGTCGCTGCCGGTAAGGTTACGATCGACGCCGTTACCATCTTCTTCCGCGGCATTCTGTGCAACATCTTTGTCTGCCTGGCCGTATGGATCGGCACTGCCGGCAAGACCGTGGTCGATAAGGTCGTGGGCATTTTGCTGCCCATTGCCGCTTTTGTGGCCTGCGGTTTTGAGCACTGTGTCGCCAACATGTACTTTTTGCCCATGGGTATTTTGATGCACTCCTGCGGCTATGGAGCCGATGTCGCTGGCGCCGATGCCCTCAACGCTGCCGGGTTGGCGCTCAACCTTACGGTCGCCACGCTGGGCAATATCGTGGGTGGCGCCCTGATCGTGGCGCTGGGCTACTGGTTTATCTACGCCAATAAGGAGGCCTAAAGCCACCAAGCCATAACCGACCAAAAAGGGACAGGTTTATTTTGGCAGGTTTTAGACGAGGCGCTTCGACGTCTTGTCACGAGCTGCCATAATGGACCTGTCCCTTTTGCGTGCGCGCCGGTATTTATTTGCCCGATGACGATCGCGGGGGACCAGCTTTTTATTGAACATGTCGAAAGGCTTTTCATGAGCGACTGCGAATCCATGTCTGCCGAGGTGCGCGGCCGCCTGCGTTCCATTCCCGCCGTTCACGAGCTGCTTGCCGAGTGGCCGGTCATGAAGGCTGCTGGCGATGCAGGCGACACGATGGTACGCGAGGCGATTGACGCCGAGCTCGATGCCGAGCGCGCGGCGATTCGCTCCGGCGCCCCTGCAAGGAACAAGCGCGAGCTCGCCTTGGCAATTGAGCAGCGGACCCATCGCCTGTCGCTGCCGACCCTGCGCCCTGCCGTCAACGCGACGGGCGTTGTGATTCACACCAATCTGGGCCGCGCTCCGCTCGCTCTCGCGGCGGTGCAGGCGGTGACCGATGTCGCCCGAGGCTACAGCACGCTTGAGTATGACGTCTCAACCTGCGCTCGCGGGGGCCGCAAAGAGCATGCCGCGCGTCTGCTGCGCACGCTCACGGGGGCGCAGGACGCCTTAGTTGTCAACAACAATGCCGCCGCGGTGCTGTTGGTGCTTGCCGCGCATGCCTTCGGCAAAGAGGTCATCGTGAGCCGCGGCGAGCTTGTCGAGGTGGGCGGCAGCTTCCGCATCCCCGACATCATGGCGGCTTCGGGTGCCAAGCTTGTCGAGGTTGGCTCTACCAACCGCACACATCTGGATGATTATCGAAACGCCATCACGCCCAACACGGCGATGATCCTCAAAGTCCATCCTTCCAACTACCGTATCGAGGGCTTCCACGAGGAGGTTTCCGTGGCGGAGCTTTCTGCGCTGGCGCATGAACATGGCCTGTTGCTTTACGAGGACCAAGGCTCAGGCGCTTTGCTTGCAGATGGGGTACTCGCCGATGCGGGGGAGAGGCCCGCGTCCGTGTCTCTTGGCGCCGGCGTTGACGTCGTCTCGTGCTCGGGCGACAAACTGCTCGGTGCTTCGCAGGCGGGCATCATCCTTGGCAACGCCCAGGCAATTGCCGCCTGCGCCTCTCATCCGCTTATGCGCGCGCTTCGCCCCGGTAAGCTCACGCTCGCGGCGCTCGAGGCCACTTTGCGACTGTATGTGACCGGTCCCGATGCGGCGCATCGGGAGATCCCGGTACTCAACATGCTTTCCGACGCGCCGGCTCCGCTCGAGCGCCAGGCCAAGCGCCTGCACGACCGCATGCTGCGCAAGCTTCGCGAGGCTCAGTGCGAGGAGGCCGTGGAGCTGCAGGTTGTCGAGGGCGCCTCTACTCCCGGCGGCGGATCGCTGCCGACTGTCGAGCTCCCTACATTTTGCGTTGCCGTCTGTCCCGTCGATGGGCGTCTATCCGCCGATGGCCTAAAGCGCGCTATGGTACAGGAGCCCGATACGCCGGTTGTGACACGCGTGCGCCACGACCAGGTGCTGTTTGACGTTCGCACGCTTTTGCACGATACCGACCTTGATCTGTGCGCGTCTGCGCTGGCCGATGCCGTGCGGGCGGGTTTGCGTCGATGACTGCGCGTGAGCTTGTCGAGTGTCCCGTTGTCGTTGGAACAGCAGGACACGTCGACCACGGAAAGTCGGCCCTTATCGAGGCGCTGACCGGCAAAAATCCCGACCGTCTGGAGGTCGAACGGCGCCGAGGCATGACCACTGAGCTCGGCTTTGGCGAGCTCGAGCTTCCCAGCGACAAGCTTGTCGGCTTGGTTGACGTGCCCGGGCATGCGCACTACCTGCGCGCGATGGTACAGGGTGCCACCGGCGTGGACGTTGCGTTGCTGGTGGTTTCTGCCGTTGAGGGCGTGATGCCGCAAACCCGCGAACACGTCCGCGTGCTGGAGCTGTTGGGCGTGAGGCGCATGGTCGTCGCGCTCACGATGCGCGATCTGGCCGATGACGAGACGGCGGAGCTCGCCGAGCTCGACGTGATGGACTTCCTCAGCGATACCGTCTTTGCCGATGCGCCCGTGGTGCCTGTTTCCTCGCGCACGGGCGTGGGCATCGAGGACGTTCGCCTTGCCCTCGATGCCGCCATCGACTCTTTCCTGGCCGATGCCGCATCCCGCCCGGTGCGCCCCGGTCTGGCCCCGCGCCTGCCCATCGACCGCTGCTTCACCATCAAGGGATCCGGGACGGTCGTCACGGGCACGCTTCACGATGCCCCCGTAGCGGTGGGCGACGAGCTCGTCTCATGTCCCGCGGGCGTGCGCTGCCGCGTGCGCGCGATTCAGGTGCATGGTGATACTCCTCGGGCGTTGCCCGGACAGCGCGCGGCGCTCAACATCGTGGGCGACGGTGCGGGCGACCTTCCGCGTGGCGAGGTCCTCTGCGGGTCTGGTGCCGAGGGCTCGACGCTCAGACTCATCGCCCGCTTCACGTATCTGGGGCGCGAGGGCACCAAGCCCGCGCCCTTCGAGTCCGGTACGCGCGTTCATGTGATGGCGGGTACGGCGGAGGTCCTTGGCCGTGTCATGCTCATGGAGGGTGAGGGACCCATTGAGGCTGGCGAGACCCGCATCGTGCAGGTCCGTCTGGAGGAGCGCCTTCCCGTGCGATCAGGCGACGGCCTCATTGTGCTCGCGTTCTCGCCGGTGGTGCTTATCGGCGGCGGTCGTGTTCTTCTTTCGCGGTGCCGCCGCTCGCGCGTCCTCTCCGCGGGCGAGTGCGCGCTGCTCGGGGCCTGCTACTCCAGAAGAAGCCAGAAAAATATATGG
>URDI01000018.1:0-37420 GCA_900546475.1 uncultured Collinsella sp. | reverse complement strand
GATACGAGCGCTTCGTGCGCGAGCGCAGCGATCGCCGCGTGCTGTTGCTGGAGCTCGGCGTGGGCGAGATGACCCCCGGCATCATCACGCTCCCGTTCTGGAGCATGACCGCGAAGCTGCCGGATGCGCACCTGTTGAGCGTCAACATCTCGAACGGCTCGGCTCCGCTGCAGCTCGGAAGCAAGGCAGAGGCGATTCAGGCAGATTTGGGCGCGCTGCTCTCGGCGGCGCGGACGGGCGACGGTGCTTAAGCCTCCTTGTTGGTCGCTTTAAGGTATGCATCGTCGCCCACGGGCTCCAGCCACTCGTTGGAGGTCTCCTCGCCCGGAACCTCCAACGCGAGATGCGAGAACCAGCTGTCGGGCGCGGCGCCGTGCCAGTGCTTCACCCCCGGGGCGATGTTGACCACGTCGCCGGGGCGCAGCTCCTGTGCCGGCTTTCCCCACTCCTGGTAAAACCCTCGACCAGCCACGCAGACGAGGATCTGCCCACCGCCGCTTTTGGCGTGATGGACGTGCCAGTTGTTGCGGCAGCCGGGCTCGAACGTCACGTTGTGGACACCGACCTGCTCGGTGGAAAGGGGCGCGAGGTAGCTTTGCCCGATAAAGTACTTCGCGAAGGCGTCGTTGGGGGCACCGATGGGGAAAACCATCTCGTTTTGGTGCTGAGCCCTTGCGTCGGCGGCATCGTCGGCCGCCCAGACCTCCTTCGCCATGCGGAAGGCAGCCCACGCCTTTGGCCAACCCGCATAAAACGCCGCGTGCGTAAGGATTTCCGCTATCTCCGTCCTGGTCACTCCATTGTTCTTTGCGGACATCAGGTGATATTTGAACGAAGAGTCCGTCAGCCCCTGCGACATCAGGGCAACCACCGTCACCACGCTGCGGTCGCGCAGGGAGAGCTCACTCTCTCGGCTCCACACCTCGCCGAACAGCACGTCGTCGTTGAGCTGTGCGAATTTGGGAGCGAACTCCCCCAGGGCGTCTCTGCCTGCCGTCTGTTTAACTGCCATGATCGATCTCCCCCTGTCGATGGTTTAGGTGCAAATCTGTTTCCGCATTACGGAACACCCTTTGCAATCCCTGTTCTAATGACGAGAATGAAGGTAATACCTAAACCTGACTTTAGGTCAAGGAATGAATTCGAGATTGATTCGGAGGAGCCATGTACACAATCGGACAGGTGTCGGAGATGTTCGGCTTGCCCGCCTCAACGCTGCGCTATTACGACAAGCAGGGATTGTTCCCGGCATTGGAGCGGACGTCCGGCATTCGGCAATTCGGCGATACGGAACTCGAGGCGCTTCGGGTCATCGAATGCCTCAAGAAAGCGGGGATGGAGATCAAGGACATTCGGCTGTTCATGGAATGGTGCGCGGAGGGTCCATCGACATACCCCAAACGCAAGGCCATGTTCGAGGAGCGGAAGGCCCACATGGAGCTAGAGATCGCGAACATGAACCGCGCGCTGGACATGCTGAAGTACAAATGCTGGTACTACGAGCAGCTGAATCAGAGCAACAACGAGGCTGAGCTGAAGGCACTGATTCCCGACGGCTTGCCAGAAGACATCAAAGAGGCCTACGAAAACGCTCACGCTCGATAGTGCCAAAAACGTCCCTTCTGAAACTCAACCATTGTTTAAGATGTCACAACTCAGGCAACAAGACTGGTTGCCCCGGTACGCAACGGGAGGGTCGACGCGGCTGGCATCGACCCTCCCATTTCCCAAACGGCATAAAGCTACTTGCTCACAACCGAGATGCGCTGGGCGACGTGGTTACCGGACTCGATCTCATCGACCATGGCAATCGCATAGTCAGCGTACGAGAGCGTTGACTCGCCGCGGCTGTTGAGCGTGAACTCCTCGCCCGCCAAGATATACTCACCGGTGCGCTCGCCGTCGACCTGGAAGTCAGCAGCAGGGGAAATGAAGGTCCACTTGAGGCCGTCCGTTTCGCGAAGGTGAGCAAGGACTTTGCCGGCCGCGGCGGACAGCGGCTTCCAGTCATCGGGGAAGTCCGGGCCCATATCGACGGTGACCGTATGCTCGGGGTTGACGAACAGCGAGCCCGCGCCACCCACTATGAGCAGGCGCACATCGGTGCCGACCAGCACATTAGCCAAGTGGATGCCAGCGTCGGTGATACCGGGGATGGTTTCGGGCGTCCAGCCGCCCACGGCGTCCACCACGGCGTCGAATCCTTCGAGGTCTTCCGTCGTGAGCTCGAGTGCATCTTTGATGACGGAGTTCTGAGCGGCGGTCCTATTCTCGCCGCGCACGATGGCGGTCACGTCGAATCCGCGACGCACGGCCTCCTCAACGATGAGGCTGCCGGCCCTGCCGTTCGCTGCTACAACTGCGATTTTCTTGGTCATCATACTTTCCTTTCGACCTGCGGCACTCGCCGCCGCTTTCCTTGCGGCTCATACGATACGCGTCAAAGGTATATAATGGAAAGTAGGCACATAAAAGTGCTGTAAGCACCAAAAGGAAACTAATGTAAATGACGTGCATGATTGCAGACGGAGGTTTCACGAATATGACAACACCGACTTTGGAGAACCTGCCTGCCTGCCCAGTGGAGACAACGCTTTTGCTCATCGGCAACAAGTGGCAGGTGCTCATCCTGCGCGAACTCTCGCTCAAAGGCACGATGCGCTTTAAGGAGCTGCAACGCTCGATCGGCAAGATTTCGCAGAAAGTTCTGACCAGCAACCTACGAACCATGGAGGAAACGGGGCTCGTTCATCGTGAAGCGTTCGCAGAGGTGCCCCCACGGGTGGAGTACTCGCTCACCGACCTGGGACAGACACTCAGACCCGTTCTTGACGCAATGAGAGCTTGGGGCGAGAACTACAAGGAGCAGCTCAGCGGCGGCGGGCTTCGATAAGTAGCTCCTACTGGTTACACGCCTACAGAAACCCCTCCGTCCTATCGCCATCACGGGAAACCCTCCTCCTTGGTTCTCGCCGCAAACGGCTTCGAGGCCGCGCTGGAGATCCCGGCACGGCTGGAGCCGCCCCGCGCGAGCAGCGGAAAGGGATACACGCCCTTTACCAAGGTAGATTGCTGCTTTCGCTTCCCGTTCCTTCCGCAGTATTCTCAAGGCGGATGCGCGGCCCGCGCTCTTGGCGCCTAGGGGGCGTCGCCGTCACATCGTTTCATTCGCGCCTCTCTTTAGCGTTGGCAAGACGTCGGTTCGTGCCGTTCGGGTGCACGCAGGTTTTGATAATGCGCGCCATCTCATCGATAGGCGTTTCGCAGCCGCTCTGGATCCAGTCCTGAACCACGGCAGAGAGCCCATGCACATAAAAACTGATGACGAAGGCCCGCTGCTCGCTGGGATAGCCAAAGCGCTCCAACACTGGGTCGATGATGTGCTTCGCTAGGGCATCGAATCGCTCCTGAGCTTGCAGCGTATGCCCGTTTGCGAGCATCACGCGATAGATGAAGCAGTTGTCTTGGACGAACTCGAGGTAGGGCCTCAAGTACTCGTCGGTTACGAAAACGAGCTCGTCGAGGGGAGCCGTACGGATAGCCCCGATCGTGTCTGCGGCGCTTTGTTCAAAGCGCTCGAAGAACTTGGTGTTCACATGCTCCGAACACTCCTTCACGAGGTCAGGGACACCCTGGTAGTGAAGGTAGAACGTAGAGCGACCCACCCCTGCCTTCTTGCAAATCTCCTTAACGGTTATGAACTCCGCGCCCTTGTTCTGCAGCAAGTCGAGCAAAGCCTCGTCCATAAGCTGCGCCGTCGTAAAGTATCTGCTCTACTGCCTGTTCACCCAAGCCTGCCTCTCCCTGATGCCAAAAGCTATTCGCCGGCAATTTCCTTGGCAAGCTCCATTATCTCAAAGGCGTATTTCTTCTTAGAGGTTTCCAGAATCCAGCGATACAGGACAAGGTTCACGCTTGCGCCTGCGATACCCAAGATACCAAGGACGATTCCGAGCACAAACAACGTGCCCTCGCCAGGTCCCAGCACACCCATGGTCAGGCACATGCCCACACCCAACAACAGCGAGGAAGCGATGCCAAAGCTGTAGGCGAAGACGTTCGCGGGGCGCTTTGCTTTGGCATCGAGCTTCTTGAGCGCGGTGAGCTTGGAGGCGCTTTTGGGCGCGTATTGCTTGGCGATCGATTCCGCGCAGGTCTTGTCGGTGTCCATGTTTTCTTCCTTTTCTCTATGGCTTGTTCGACAACCCAAGAATAGGAAGAACGTGCAGGCGATTGAAGAACACAAACGGGACGTTGTGTCCATGTTATATCGGCGAATGTCGACACTCACCGCAACTGCTCGGAATGATGATTGCGCTGTATTTCGTTATCAAATGGGCAGTGAAAAACGGCATAAAAGAGGCCTACGGTGCTGTCACTGGCAAGAATACCGCCGAAGATATCCAAAACGAAAAAGAGTTGAAAGAACTTGGATTGGATCAAGAGGATCGATAAATCCAGTTTCGCTGCCCCTAAAACGGCCTTGCTTTGCCCTCGGGGACAATGATGCTCACTCATTCATTTGAATTCGTCTTGAGGAGCGCCTTAACGTGCAGGTCGTAACGTGTGGCATAGAGAGGTCGTCCCCTGCGCTTTATCCTTCGCGCGCCCGTGCTTACCTTGATAAGGTCGGCATCACGAAAGAGCATCGCTTCCTCGAGGTATCTATTACGGCGTTTCAGTCTATCGCCTTTCAAGAGCTGCTCCTAAAACTCGAATCTGATTACACTTTTGGGAGTTTCATAACTCTGCGCCACAAGATGAGCAAAGAACGCACCTCGAGATGAATCGACTAAAGGAATTACGCACCTGCCGGGAGGCAGGCAGCCTGCTCGATCATCGCGGACTGCCAATTGATAAACCCCAAAAGCCGGACCGCACGGCGGCGCTCGTTTCGCTAAATCGGCTTGATGGAATGGCGGATCACGGTCTTGAGCTTCTCCGGCACACACTTGCGCGGATCGGAAAGGTAGATTTCGTGATGCAGGCGGAATTCGGAGAAGTCGGGGGCGTAGCCCCGTTCCGCTGCAAATGTGCGCATGGCGTCTATGGTCGTCGTCTCGTCGTCGTAAGGCCCAGTGTGCATGCACTGAACGCAAAGGCCCTCGTCGACCCTCAGCAGCTCGACCGCCGAGAAGTCCAGCTTCTTCTTGGTGGCAGCTTCCGAAACGGCCCAGTCGAAATCCTCGCGAGTGACGAAATCGGGCAGGCGGATGCACGAGATAAAGTTGAAGTCGTCCTTCCTCGTGTAATCGATCTCGCCATCGGCGCGGTCTTGCCACCAGAAGCCCTCGAGTGGCGGCACGACGAAGTCGAAATAGCCTTCGATTTCACGCGGGCCCTTCTTCGACATCTTGATGGTATAGGCAACGCCGTAGGGCATCGGCAGCGCGTTCTGCTACGCGCCGCCTTCGGCATTGGGATCGCCCTTGCCCCGCACGGCAACGTAGCTCATAGACGGAACGATCAGAATGCTCGGCTTGTCAGGCGGTTTGCCCGCGATGTTGTAGCGCACCGTAGACGCTGATGGAGATGGCTGCGCGCAGGCACGAGTGCGCCGCCGCACCTCATGGCCTATTTCTCGGGTATTTGGGGCGCGCGGCGTTCAAAAATGTGAAGCGGTTCCGCATGCTCGGGGTTGAGCCGAGGCGCCCTACTTCTCGCCCTCCAGCAGGCCCACGATGCGGTCGATGTCGACGGCGAAGCGGGGCCTTCCCTCGCGCTCGTAGCGGTCGAGGTACGCCTGACACTCGGAGACAATGCGCTTGATGTTGCCGTCGATGATGCGCTGGAGCGTCTCGTAGTAGGCCGAGCCCTCGGTCCTGAAGCGGCGCTGGTAGGACTTGGTTATGGGGAACATCTTGATGTAGTGGATGCCGTGGCGACAGCCGGGGCTCGTCGTGGGGCGGGGTGGCAACGCAAAGTACTGGTCTTTGGGCACGTTGGGGGCGATGTTGGAATGCAGCGGCACGGCGAAGTCCCTGCGCTTCCCGCGGAAACGCAGCCTCACCACCACGATGCAGGGGAGATTGTGCTTAAGCATGAGCTCGCGGTCGCCCTCGACGAGGTCAAAGAAGTCCTGGGAGATGGATACGACCTTCACCGGTTGCGCCTCTTCATACGAAGTGGGGCCCGCATCGCTGCAGGCCCCTACAGGTGGGCGATATTCTACGCCTTGCGGCACCCCGTCGCCCACGGAGGTTAAACGTACACGTAAGCCGTACTCTGAAAGCCGCGGCTTCCGGCAAGTAGTTTATGCCACGAAAGGTCGCTTTCAACGCGCATAGCTCGCAAAATAACACTCGCTGGGCCGTCACCCCTGGCAGTTGCCCTCCAATCTTCATTGGAGTCAGCAGGTCAATTCATATAGTTATGGGGGGGTATCCTAAAGGAAATCAAATTTATACCCCCATAACTAAGGAATTTTCTATTCCCACTCAATGACTAGAGCCCTGGTGTAATTGGCTGGATCACCGTTCCGGGAACCGGTATCGACCTACCTGTCCGCCGAGCTCTTTCTTCAGCTCCAGCCTAGTATCTGATTCGCGCCGTTATAAGCGAAAACCGAAGAGATGCGTCTTAGCCAAGAAAAGAAGGTTAGCCTCATCTTACTGCATGATTCGTGTGTTATAGTTAGATGACTCTAACTGTTTGGGGGCGACAGCCATGCACGAACGCGAGGGTTTCTGGGACAAGAACGCCGGTCGGTATGACCGTTTCATGCGAAACGACCGGGCGGCGTATGAGAAGATGTATGGGCTGATCCGGCCGGTAGTGAAAGCAAAAACCGTACTGGAGGTCGCCACCGGCACGGGGCTTATCGCAAAGAGCATCGTGAATGCGGCGGCGCACATCGAGGCTACGGACGCCTCTGCAAAGATGATCCTTGAAGCAAAGCGGGACAATCAATCCGCAAAGCTGCACTTTTCCGTACAAGATATGTTCCGCCTGCCCTATGCACAGAAGTCCTTCGAAGTGGTGATCGCGTCCAACGCACTTCACATAGTGCCGCATCCGGAAAAGGCCCTGCACGAAATCAGGCGGGTGCTGAAGGACGACGGCGTGCTCATCGCGCCAACCTTCACCCACGCGGGGAACTCGGTTTCCGGCAAGGCAAAAGCCTTTTTCATGAGTATGGCGGGATTCCCCCTCCACAGCAGATGGACAAGCGAGGAATACCTGCGTTTCCTGCGTCAAAACGGCTGGGCGGTGCGGAAAAGCGCGGTGCTGAAGGCCTCGTTCCCGTTGACCTATGCGGAATGCACGAAATCGGAGGGGCCAGATGTCGTTCTTTGAAAACACCCGCAAGCCCGTGGGCCTCGGCGGAAAACTAATGGTTGCCATGATGAACCTGGGCCACAGCCCTGTGGCGCGGTGGGGACTTCAGTTTCTACGACTTACGCCAAACGCAAAGGTGCTGGATTGCGGCTGCGGCGGCGGGGCAAACATAAAACGGCTGCTGAAAAAATGCCCGTATGGCGTCGTCAAGGGCATCGACTATTCGCCCGTCAGCGTGGAGAAGGCTAGAAAGCTCAACCGAACTGCAATTCAGGAGGGGCGTTGCGCCGTCTTGCAAGGCAGTGTGGCGGATATGGCATTTGAGGATAGCTACTTCGATGCTGCCACGGCCTTTGAGACCGTCTATTTTTGGCCTGATTTGCCCCGATGCTTCCGCGAGGTCTGGCGGACGCTGAAGCCAGGCGGGACAATTCTTATCTGCAACGAGAGCAATGGCGATACGGACAAGGACGAGAGGTGGACGCAGATCATCGGCGGCATGACCATCTACAAGGACATTGAATTAAAGGCATGTCTGGAGCAGGCGGGTTTTCACGAGGTGCAGATACACAAAAAGAAAAAGTGGCTCTGCGTCACGGCGCGGAAGTAGGGGCATCAAGCACGGGTATTTTTGCATCCATCCTGCACATGGCGATAGGCATGACGGTCATAGCGGCTATGCTGGCGGCAATTATGACAGTTTTTATTCACTGAGGAAGAGACCTATGAAATGTAAAATTGAGAAAAACACCGTGCAGGAGACGCTGATCCTCCCGCTGTATTCCCGGAAGCTGTGTACGGAGTTGTACCCGAACCTTTACAGGGATGAAACAGCGGTTCGTCTGCTCGACCAGATCGACTACGACTTTTCAGAGGCAGAGAAAAACTCCCGCAGCCTGATGCAGCGCTTTGGTGCGCTGGAGGTGGCCACACGGCAGAGTGATCTTGCTTTCGAGGTGCGGGATTACCTGAAAGGCCACCCCAATGCGGCGGTGGTCAATCTGGGCTGCGGGCTGGACAACACCGGCAGAACCTGCGACAACGGTAGATGCAAGATCTATAATCTGGACTTCCCGGATGTGATTGCCTTGCGGCAGCAGCTACTGCCCGCCGGGGATCGAGAACAAAATATCCCCTGCGACCTGAAAGACACCGCATGGTTTAGCAAAATCGATGCCTCCCGCGGGGCGGTGTTCTTTGCCTCCGGGGTGTTCTATTACTTTCTGACCCAGCAGGTCCGGGAACTGGTGCGGGGGATGGCGGACGCTTTCCCCGGCAGTGTGCTGGTCTTTGATGCTGCCAATCGAACGGCGGTAAAGATGATCGCAAAAACATGGCTTAAGACTGCAAAAATCAAGGATGTGGGGGCATATTTTGCGGTTTCGGATGCCGCCAAGGAAATCGGCACGTGGGACAGCCGTCTGCAGGTCACAAGTCGCGGCTATATGCTGGGCTACAACGATTTGAGAGACCCTTCTGTCAGCGGCTTTTTCCGGTTTCTCGCAAGGGTCGGTGACAACGGGATGAAAATGCAAATCGTGAAAATAAGATTTTGAGAGGCGAAAACGAAGCGCATTCACTTTGACGTCGAAGAAGACGGCTTTTACGGCGCATATTGGGCATGCAAGGACACGCATACAGCAGCGGGCACGGATTCAATTGAAACCGTGCCCGCTATCTGATACTATATTATTTTATCGAACTTCTGTTCTATTCCCACTCAATCGTCGCGGGCGGCTTAGACGTGATGTCGTAGCACACGCGGTTGGCGCCGGGAACCTCGGCCACGATGCGGCCGGAGATGCGGGCCAGGACGTCGTAGGGCAGCTTGGCCCAGTCGGCGGTCATGGCATCGCTGGACTCGACGGCACGCAGGATAATTGGGCGCTGGTAGGTGCGCTCGTCGCCCATAACGCCGACGGACTTAATGTCGGGCAGGACGGCGAAATACTGCCAGCAGCTATGCTCGGAGTTGCGCTCGCCGGTCTGCTCAAACAGACGCTGGTTGTAGGCATCGAGCTCCTCGCGCACGATAGCGTCGGCGTTCTTGAGGATCTCGAGCTTCTCCTTGTCGACTGCGCCGATGATGCGAATGGCCAGACCCGGGCCCGGGAAAGGCTGGCGGAACACGATGTGACCCGGCAGGCCCAGCGCCAGACCAAGTGCACGGACCTCGTCCTTAAAGAAGTGGTCGAGCGGCTCGATGAGGTCGAAGTGCACGCCTTCGGGAAACGGGATCAGGTTGTGATGACTCTTGATGGTGGCCGTCTTGCCGCCCGTCTTGCGAGCGCCGGACTCGATGATGTCGGGGTAGATGGTGCCCTGAGCCAGGTACTTGACCGGTTTGCCGTCGCACTCGAGCTGCTGAGCAACCGCGAAGAACTCTTTCCAGAACTGCGTGCCGATGATGCGGCGCTTCTCCTCGGGCTCGGTCACGCCGGCCAGAAGCTCGGCATAACGGTCCTCGGCGTGGACGTGGATAAAGTCGACGTCAAACTGTTTGGTGAAGACCCCCTCCACCTGCTCGGGCTCGCCCTTGCGCAGCAGACCGTGGTTGATGAACACGCAGGTCATCTGCTTGCCCACGGCGCGGGCGCCCAGCGCAGCCACGACGGAGGAGTCGACGCCACCGGACAGGGCCAGAATCACGCGGTCGTCGCCGACCTTCTCGCGAAACTCGGCCGTCATGGTCTCGACCAGGTTGTCCATGCTCCAGTTGGGCTCCAGGCCGCAGATCTCAAACAGGAAGTTGCTCAGCAGCTGCTGACCGTACTCGGAGTGCTTGACCTCGGGGTGGAACTGCGTGGTGAAGATTTTGCGCTCGACGCACTCCATGGCGGCAACCGGGCACACGTCGGTGCTGGCGGTAATGGTAAAGCCCTCGGGCACCTCGGACACGGCGTCGCGGTGGCTCATCCACACGGTCTGCTCCATAGGCGTGGAGTTAAAGAGCTTGGCGCCAGCCGTGCGCATGATGGTGGCGCGGCCGTACTCGCCCACCTCGGAGTGGCCGACCTTGCCGCCGAGCGTCACGGCCGTGATCTGATGGCCGTAGCAAAAGCCCAGGACGGGAAGGCCAAGGTCAAAGATGGCGGGATCGATGGACGGAGCGTCCTCGGCGTACACGGAGGCCGGGCCGCCGGAAAGGATGAGCGCAGAGGCGTTCATCTCGCGAATCTCATCGGCCGAGATGTCGCAGGGAACGATCTCGGAATACACGTTGAGGTCGCGGACGCGACGGGCAATGAGCTGACCGTACTGCGCACCAAAGTCGAGTACGAGGACCTTTGCGGAAGCCTTTTGATCCATGGTTTCCCCCTCTTGTTGGCGGGGAGCCGGTGCCCACCCGCGTGAATGAACGAAAATAACTTCCATAGTGTACACGTTATATGGGGTTTCTCGTCCCTCGCGGCCATCAGCGCACGGCAAACGCACGACCTGGGCCCCTATTTGACGGCAATTGGAGTGTTACCAAACGTTACAGATGATGTAATACGTTTGAACATTGGACGCCCTGTGCCACAATACTGCCGAACGACTCCGCCTCTGCGGCGGCAAATACGATAGGAATACCAGCATGAAGCGCATCCTTCTCATCGCCACGGGCGGCACCATCGCATCGACCGAGGACGGCAACGGCCTCTCCCCCGCCCTGACCGGTGAGGAGCTCGCCCAGAGCGTCCCCGAGATCTCGGGCCTCTGCGAGCTCGACGTCGTGCAGCCCATGAACATCGACAGCACCAATATGCGTCCCAGTGACTGGATGCGTATCCGCGACGTCATCGTCGAGGGTTATGCCGACCACGACGGCTTCGTGATTCTGCACGGCACCGACACCATGAGCTACACCGCGGCGGCGCTTTCCTACCTGATTCAGGACAGCCCCAAGCCCATCGTGCTCACCGGCTCGCAAAAGCCCATGGGCAACCCTTTTACCGACGCCAAGCTCAACCTGTACCAGAGCCTGCTCTATGCGCTCGACGAGCACTCGCACGACGTCTCAATCGTGTTTGGCGGCGTAGCCATTGCCGGCACGCGCGCCCGCAAACAGCGCACCATGAGCTTTAACGCGTTCATTAGCGTCAACTATCCGCCCATCGCCTATATCCGCAACGACCGCATCGTGCGCAACGGGCTTCACGGCACGCATCAGGGCGAAAACCCGGTGCGTTTCTACGACAGCATCGACCCGCGCGTATTTGTCCTTAAGCTAACGCCTGGCGTGAACCCGGGTATCCTGGACGCCCTTGCCGACAGCTACGATGCTGTAATCCTGGAGACCTTTGGCATTGGCGGTATCCCCGAGTTTGGCGAGTCGGGCGAGGCGTTCCAAGAGGCGATTTTCCGCTGGGTCAACTCGGGTCGCACTGTCGTAATGACCACGCAGGTTCCCGAAGAGGGCCTTGACCTGGGTGTTTATGAGGTCGGCCGTGCCTACGCCGATCATCCGGGTATTTTGCGCGGCGACGATATGACCACCGAGACGCTCGTGGCCAAGACCATGTGGGCACTCGGCCAGTCACGTGATGCGGCCGAGATTCAGCGCCTGTTCTACAGCCAAGTCAACCACGACCGCGTCCCGATGGCGTAATTCAGTTATCGACGGGTATCCCCTATTCGATCCCCTCGAGAAGCTCTGATACCGTCATGCCGAGCGCGGGCGCGATCTTAAATAGAACCTTGAGCGTGAAATTTGCCGTTCCATCTTCGATTCGGTCGAGGTAGGGTCGGCTGATTCCTGTCGCCACACAATAATCGACCTTGGAGATACCAAGGTCCCTGCGCGTCTGCTCGACTCGCTTGCCAAGAATCTGTTTCGCACGTTCGTCCATGCAGCCGAGTTTGAAATGGAGCTGAACAAAAACGTAAACTATAGTTTACGTTTAAACGAATACACAGGAGTTTTCTATGTCGGGTTCTTCGGTCCGCATGTACCGAGCCATGCTTCGCACAAACAGCGCACCGCCCAAGCTCGTCGTCGTTGAAGCCGAATGCCTTTCGCCCGATGAGCGCACAGCATTTGCATTGCTATCAAGTCGCGTCGCCGCCGTTCTGGTCCCTTGCCCGGCGCAAGGTGAACTTGCCATCCAATGCCAAGCGCACAGCTGCTCGCTCAATCAGGCTGCCGTAATCGCAACCAGCCAACGTGGTCTGCCCCTTCTCCTGGAAGCCGGTATCGCACTCGCCCTTCGCGGCGCCGGATACGAAAACGAGGCCGCCGCCGACATGGTCTTTAAACCACGATCGAGCGGCGGCCTCGCAGCAGCCCTTGAATATGCGTGCAGGCTCGTTGCCTAAAAGGACAGGCTAGAAACCAAAGCCAAAGCCCGTTCCGGTAATCGCCGAGTACATAAAGTAAACGTTGACCACGTTGAGGAACACACCCGTGATGCAACCGTTACGCAGGTAGCGCTCGCACACGATGCGCGCCATGGCGGCGGAGTCATCATTGTTTTTAGCCTGGCGTCCTGCCGTAAAGTACGTCGCCACGCTCAGCAGCAGGTTGAGCACCGGCAGTGCCAGCAACTCGTAACTCTTGCCCCAGCGCGTCACCTCGCCGGCGGCATTAAACTTTGTTGCCACCTCGGGACCAATGTTGGGGATAACACACGCTGCGACCACCAGCGGAATCACCGCAAGTACGAGCAGCGCAATACCCATGTAGCCGGCTTTTTTACCATATTTAAACATGCGCGTCGTCCTTACACGTTAAAGCGGAAGTGCACGACGTCGCCATCGGCCATGACATAGTCCTTGCCCTCAATACGCAGCTTGCCGGCGGCCTTGGCGCCCTGCTCACCGCCGAGCTCGATGTAGTCGTCATAGCCAATGACCTCGGCCTTAATAAAGCCGCGCTCAAAGTCGGTGTGGATGACGCCGGCGGCCTGCGGGGCGGTCGCGCCCTGACGAACCGTCCAGGCCTTGACCTCCATCTCGCCGGCCGTAAAGAACGACTGCAGGCCAAGCAGCTTATAGGCCGCCTGTGCGAGCACGTCCAGGCCGGGCTGCTCCAAGCCCAAGCTCTCCAGGTAGTCGGCGGCGTCCTCGGGATCGAGCTCGGAAAGCTCGGCCTCGATCTTGGCGCAGATGGGCAGCGGCTTAACACCATCGATGGGCGCCAGATCGTCGTTGAGCATATCCTCGTCCACGTTGGCCACATACAGGATGGGCTTCATAGTGAGCAGGAACAGGCCCTTGGCAGCGGCGCGCTCCTCGTCGGTCATCTCCATGGACGCGGCGCGCTTACCCTCGTTGAGCCAGTCGAGCAGGCGCTTGGCGACCTCGAACTTGGGCATGAGCTCCTTGTCGCGCTTGGCCTCCTTCTCGAGCTTGGGCAGCTGCTTCTCGAGCGTGCCCATGTCGGCCAGGATGAGCTCGGTCATGATGGTATCGGCGTCACCGGCGGGATCGACGAACTCGCCCGTGCGGCCCGCCTCACGCATGACGTTGGGGTCCTTAAAGTAGCGCACGACCTCGCAGATGGCGTCGGTCTCGCGAATGTTGGCCAGGAACTGGTTGCCCAAGCCCTCGCCCTCGTTGGCGCCCTTCACCAGACCTGCGATGTCGACGAACTCGACCGTCGCCGGCACAATGCGACCCGGGTTGACGATGTCGGCGAGCTTTTGCAGACGGCTATCGGGCACATCGACGATACCCACGTTGGGGTCGATCGTGGCGAACGGGTAGTTGGCGGCAAGGCCGGTCTTTTTGGTAAGCGCGGTGAACAGCGTCGACTTGCCTACGTTGGGCAGGCCCACGATACCGATGGAAAGGGACACGACAGCTCCTTTTGGTACAAGCATTTCAAACTGCATAAGTATAGCGCCGCCGCAGCATCTGGGCGAACCCGGACGCCACGGCGGCACGAATGAAGCAGAGATAGAGGTCGCTGACTAGTCCGCGAGCTTTTCCACCTGGTCGAGCATCTTGTCAAGCTTGGCCTTTGCCTCGGCCTTGACCTTCTGGGCTTCTTCGTGGGCCTTGGCCTTCTGGGCGGCCTTTTCCTCGGCTTCGGGATCGACGACGACCAGATTGGACGCGTCATGCTTAACTAACTTGAGCGCATGCTCGGGGCACACCTTGACGCAGGCACCGCAGCCCAAACAATACGTGGACTCCAACGCAAAGCGGCCGCTTCCCACCAAATCGCAGGCGAACGTGGGACATACATTGACACACTCGCCACACGACGTGCACTTGTCAAAATCACACTCAGGCGTGCTCACCTGCATGTTCTGGGCAAGCTCGGGGTGGTTTTGCAGCGTCGAGAGCACCAGCTGCCGCCCGTGCGTGAGCGAACGGCGACGCTTGGTCGTCGTGGTGCCGCACATGGTGTTGAGCGTACGCTCCAACTGGGTAATCTGATGGCGATGGGCTTTGAGCTTCTGCGTCACCGAGGCCAGTGCCGCCGTTGCCGGATTGAGCTTTGTCACGGTAAGGCCCGTGGTGCGGGCGATCTTTTCCATGTACTCCTTGCGCTCGTACTCGCGGCGCTTATGACATTTGAGGCTCTTGGGGTCGACCTCCAGGCCCATGCCCGTACCGGCCCACTCCTCGGCGGTGGCGATGGCCTCGCCCAGAATATCCTCGCCACCGGTGTTGCGGCACTTATCGCACACGCCCAACGGCAGGTACACGCTCACGTTGGGATAGTCCGCCAGCACCGAGAACCAGGTCTCGGCCGTAATATCGCCCACGCAGGCGACGACGACCTCGTTTTCGCGCGGCATGCGCTTAAGGGCGCGCGTGCAGGTGACGTAGGCGGTCTCGTGGCTCGTAGCCGCCGAGACGATGTCGTCATACAGGTTTTTGGGCGCCAAGCGCGGCGAGATGATCGCCTCGGTCGGACAGGCAGCGGCGCACAGGCCGCACTTGCGACAGGAGTCGAGGATCTCGATGGCGTCTTCCTCGACCTCGATGGCGTTGACCGGGCACACGTCCATGCACGCGGTGCAGCCGCTCTTTTCGTTTTTGCAGGTCAGACACGGAATGGTGTTGCCACGCGGACGCTCCTTGTAGTCGGCAGGATTCCACTGCGGCGCCGACGGATCGAGCGCATCGGTCACGCCGCCAAGCGGGTTTTTAAGAAAGTCGAAACCCTTGCTGATCTCGATAATGTCATCAAATAGATCGTGTTCCTGCGCCATGCGCGGCCCCTCCCTGAGCAGTGCAAACAAGCAAGAGATAATGATACGCTATCGGCCCGTGCCTCGGGCAAATTACACGCGGAGCACCTTTGCGGCAAATAGCCTATGGCCTATCGCCGCCCCGATTGCACAAGGTCGATCAAGCGCCAAACTATGCCTCGCGCATGAGCTCGACGAGCTTTTGCTTGGTCACCTTGGCCTGCTCGTTTGCCATGTTGCGCTCGTTTCTAAAGACCGCATTTGCAACACTCTGCAGGTCGGCATCGGAAATCTCGCCGAGGCCCAGCTCCTCGAGCGTCGTCGGCAGACCAACGCGCTGGCAAAACTCGAGCACCTGATTAAGCTCGGGCGCACGCTCCAGACGCAGCTGCACCGCCAGGCCAAATGCCACAGCCTCACCATGCATGGCCTTGCACTCGGGCAGAATCGTCAGACCGTTGGCGATGGCATGCGCCAACGCCAAGCCACCGCTCTCAAAGCCGACGCCCGAGAGCAGAATATTGCACTCGATCAGGCGTTCAACCGCTGGCGATGTACGCCCCTTTTTGAGATCGCGCTTGGCAGCGATACCGCACTCCATAAGTGTGTCATAGCAGGCGCGAGCCGCAACCAGAGCCAAGTGCCCTGGCGCGCCACCGTGCTCGTTGGTGCCGTGCGCTGCGGCGCACGAACGCGCCTCGAAGTACGTTGCCAGCGCATCGCCCATACCAGCGACCGTCATGCGCAGTGGGGCCGCCGTGACCACGTTGGTATCGACCACGACCAGGTCCGGATTCTTCTCGAGCACCAGGTAGCGGTCGAACGACCCGTCCTCGTGATACAGCACCGAAATCGCGCTGCACGGACCGTCCATCGAAGCCGCCGTGGGGCATACGCACAACGGCAGCTCAGCATAAAACGCAACGGCCTTTGCGATATCGAGCATCTTGCCGCCGCCAATGCCCACCACCATGTCGCAATACTCGGCCCGGGCTTCCTTGGCCATTTCGACAACGGCATCTTCCGTACACGGACCGTTGTAAATCTTAAAGAACGGCTCGCTTAGATCTTCATCCAGAAATCCATCGACGATCTGCCTGCACAGCCGATCCTCGGTGCCCTGGTCAAACAAGACATAGGCAGCGCAGCCCAACCATGACAAATACCTACCCTGACGCGAAAGTTCGCCCGGCCCCTGAACATACCGGCCGGGACCGCCGTAAACCATAGGAAGCGCCATACGAGAATCCGCCCTTCATCAAACAACGATTGGTGCAAAGTAACCTGACCCCTTTGCACCAACTTGGTGCGATGGGGTCAGGTTAGTTTGCACCATAGCAAAAAGGGGCAAAGCCGTCTGCTGGCTTTGCCCCTTCCTTAGCTTGATTTACTCATCCATGAGATAGTAGTGTCCCAGCGCGTCGGCACCCAGGATGGCGTTTGCGACCATCTCGGGCGTCACCCCAAACGGCATATTGCACATGGTGTCATCGGGCGCGCAGGCGGCCTCGGCAACAATCATGGCCTGTTCGCGCGTAAGCTCGGCAACGCCAAGTTCCTTCATCGTGACCGGCAGGCCCAGCTCAATGCAGAAGCCCAAGACTTCCTCGAGTTTCTCAGTCGGAGCATCCTCGAGTACCAGCTGAACGATGGTGCCAAAGGCGACCTTCTCGCCGTGATACATGCCGTGGCACTCGGGCAGCATCGTCAGGCCATTGTGGATGGCATGAGCAGCAGCAAGGCCCGAGCTCTCAAAGCCAATGCCCGAAAGCAGCGTATTGGCCTCGATGATATGCTCGACTGCAGGCGTGAGCGCACCCTTCTCCAGCGCGACCTTGGCCTTGACGCCATCGGCCATAAGCGTCTCGTAGCAGAGCTTGGCGAGCGCCAGACCGGCCATGCCGCCCTTGCCGCCAGCGCAGGTGCCACCGTCGGCATCATGCGTCGCCTGGGCCTCAAAGTAGGTTGCGAGCGCATCGCCCATACCGGAAACCGTCAGGCGCACCGGGCTCGCCGCGATAACCGTCGTATCCATCAGGACAATGTTGGGGTTTGCCTTAAGGAAGAGATATTTATCGAACTGGCCATCGTCGGTGTAGAGCACCGAAAGTGCCGAACACGGGGCATCGGTCGAAGCAATGGTGGGGCAAATGATAACCGGGGACTCCAGGTAATAGGCGACGGCCTTCGCGGTGTCGAGGATCTTGCCGCCACCGACGCCGACGATGATGTCGCAACCGTTGTCGCGAGCGAGCGCAACCAGGCGATCGACCTCGCCCTTGGAGCACTCGCCGTTAAAGTCCTCAAACAGCAGCTCGGCCTTAGCCTCGGCAAAACCGCCCTCGATCTTGGCACCGACGCGCTTCTTGCCCGAAGGCGTCACGATGACGAGGGCCTTAGCGCCGAGCGGCTCGACATAGGAGCCGAGCTTGGCGAGCTCGTCCGGACCCTGGATGTACTTGCTGGGGCTATTGAAAATTGCAGCCATAACTATCCCATTCTCTAAAAGAAAAATCAAAACCACCCCTAAAAGGGGTGGTTTGCTCTTAGGGTATAACCCTTGGATTTCCGGCACGCGTCTAAAGGCGCCGGCCCTCACGGGGTTCGGGCCGCACCGCAGATTGACCCGTGGCGGGCCGGTCAAACCGGCGCTATTTGCGCCCCGGCCCCCTATCGAAGGGGTCCTCGTGCTCCTTGACGCTCAGCCGGTCGAGCGCGATGTCGGCCTTCTCCTGCTCCCGGATGTACTTCGCGATCGTGGCCTCGTTCAGGCCGACGGTGGACACGTAGTAGCCCTCGGCCCAGAACTTCCTGTTGCCGAACTTGTACTTCATGTTCGCGTGCCTGTCGAATATCATCAGCGAGCTCTTCCCCTTCAGGTAGCCCATCACGCTGGACACGCTGTACTTCGGCGGTATCGCCAGCAGCATGTGGACGTGGTCGGGCATCAGGTGCCCCTCGATGATCTCTATCCCCTTGTACTGGCAGAGCTTCCTGAAGATCCCCCCAAGGTCGGACCTAATTTGGTTGTAGACGACTTTGCGCCTATACTTCGGCGTGAACACGACGTGGTACTTGCACATCCACTTCGTGTGCGACAGGCTGTAGGCCTTCTGGGCCATACGCCACCACCGCCCTCTCGACTCGGATTCCTTGCGGCCTGAACAATCGCAAGTGTCCGGCGAGGGGGCGGCTTTGTAAAGCCGGTTGTCCCCACCCGCATAGCGGGTGGTTTCTGATGCGGCGCGCTGCGCGCCCCGCACAGGCTAAAGCCTTTAAAGAAAGGGGCTCCGTACAGATACGTGCGGAGCCCCTCGTTACGATAACAAGAGTCGATTAGAAATCGATGTCGGTGTCGTAGTAGCAGGCCTTGAGAATCTTCTCGAAGTCGGCAGCCTTGGTCTCACGCGGGTTCTCGGGCGTGCAGGCGTCCTGCTCGGCGTTCGCGGCGATCTCGGGGAGCTTGGCGAGGAACTCCTCCTCGGAAACCATCTGCGGGTTCTCGGCGTCGACCTTCACGCCACCATTCGCGTAATCCTTGATGGACTGCGGAATGTTGAGCTGGTCGTTGAGGTCGCGGATCTTCTGGACGAGCGCAGCGATAAGCTCCTCGTTGGTCTCGCCGGGAAGGTGCAGGATCTCCTTGGCCACGTAAGCGTAACGCTCGGCAGCACGGGGATCCTTGGAGTTCCACTGGATGACCTTGCCCAGGTACATAGCGTTAGCAGCACCGTGGATGATGTGGCCGTTCTCGAAGGCAGCACCGGTCTTGTGAGCCATGGAGTGAACGATGCCGAGCAGGCCCGAGGAGAAGGCGATACCGGCGATGCACTGAGCCTCGTGCATGTGCTGACGGGCCTCATGGTCGCCAGCATAGGACTTGGGCAGCCACTCAACAATCTCGCGGATGCCGTGCAGGGCGTTGGCGTCGGTGAACATAGAGGCGCAGGTGGAAACGTAGGCCTCCATGCAGTGGGTCAGAGCATCCATGCCGGTGTGAGCGCACAGCTTGGCGGGCATGGTGTAGGTGAGCTCGGGGTCGACGATGGCGACATCAGGGGTGATGTTGAAGTCGGCCAGCGGGTACTTGATGCCCTTGGCGTAGTCGGTAATGACGGAGAACGCGGTGACCTCGGTAGCGGTGCCGGAGGTAGAGGAGATGGCGCAGAAATGAGCCTTCTGACGCAGCTCGGGGAAGCTGAACGGCTGGATGATGTTATCGAAGGACTCCTCGGGATACTCGTAGAAGACCCACATGGCCTTAGCGGCATCGATGGGCGAGCCGCCACCGATGGCGATAATCCAGTCGGGCTCGAACTCGCGCATGGCCTCGGCGCCCTTCATGACCGTCTCGATGGACGGGTCGGACTCGACGCCCTCGAACAGCTTGACCTCGAAACCGCCTTCCTTAAGGTCGTTCTCGACGTCCTGCAGGAACCCGCCGCGGCGCATAGAGCTGCCGCCAGAAACGATGATGGCCTTCTTGCCCTTGAGGTTCTTCACCTCGTGGCGAGCGCCCTCACCAAAGTACAGATCGCGAGGATTGGTAAAACGTCCCATACTGTGCCTCCTAAACAAGCCCCTCTTAGACTTGCGTATATAACGGAGCACCCGATTGGCTCCGTTAGGACCGTTTTGCGCGTTGCCGGCGATGACAATGCGCGATGTCTAAACGTCTCAACGCTCAGACAAACACTATTCTACCGTTCTGGTTGGTCAGTTATTCACCTAAAGCCGACAATGATGAAACGTTTTTTCTATCCCTGAAGGCCCTTGTGGGGCATTCATACTCCCAAGCTGGGCAAACGTTTTATCAAGGTTGACCACATATCCCGGGCAGGACGGTGCTCCTCCAAAATGTGCCCCGTTCGCCGCCAAAAATCGACCGTTTGCGGCACCGTGATACCACTCGGTCGTCCAAGGTGCCGACATTTGTGCGACATCCGTCTTCGTGGTGCAAAGGTGCAAGTCCAAGTGCGGCACCCCCGGTGTGCCACATGCGGGTAAACTAGAACCTTATATAGAGACATTTGAACCCTAACCGCAGCAAAGGAGGCCCCATGGCATTCGATCCCATTCAAGAGGATTGCCATCGCCTCGTTCTTGAGACCTTGCGCCGCGACAATATCCCGCTCACCGACGGTGCCGCCGTAGAGCGTCTGATGGAACAATTCACCCGCAACCCTGCACCGCTCATCGTGCACGACCGCGACCGCGCCGGGCACCTCATTGCCAAGGTGGTCGAGGCTGTCGACTACCGCATCCCCTTTATCCCCGACGACGCCCAGGCAGAGCAAGAAGAAGCCGCAGCCGAGAACATGCTCCGCGAGGCAGCCGCGCTCGATCCGACCAACTGGGATGCCCAGCGCATGCTGACGGCGCTCACCGCCGAATCCAACGAGGAATACGTACAGTACCTGGTGTCCAAGTGCGATGAAGTCGAGCATGACCTGGCGCTCAAGATCGCCTCGGCTCAGGACCCCTACGAGCGCGAGGCCGCTGGCGACCTCACGCGCCGCCCCTATCTGCGCTGGCTTGCCGCCTTGGCATCGCGCGCCCTCATTAGCGGCCGCTATCGCATGTCGCTCGAAGCCGCAAATCGCAGCTTGGACTTTGCGCCCAACGACCCCGCTGGTGTCCGCCACACCGCGATGCTCGCCATGGCAAAACTCGAATACCCCGCCGAGGAGCTCAAGCGCTTTCGCTCCGCTCACTCCGTGCCGTACCTCGCGAATACCCCGCTGCGCCGCCGCCCCAAAGATGCGGAGCGTGACTTGGACCCATGGACGCTCATCGCGCTGATGAGCGCTGCTTGGCGCGAGCTGGACTACGAGGGCGCCGAGCACTACTTGCGCATCCTTGCGCGCTCGTGTCCGCACGCAGCCGAGGCGCTCTACTTCCAAACCGAGTTTCCCGATGGCGTCTATGCCCGCGTCAACGTGGGTGCAGGCTCCACCGACGAGCTTGTTCTTGCGCTGTCCGAGGCGACGCCGGTACTGCAGGAGGGCCTGGGCGCCCCCGACAACGCCAGCTTTGCCGCCTGGATCGCCACCAACGACATCGTGCGCTCCCAGATCGACGAGCGCATCCTGCGCGCGGCCGAGCAGGGGCTTCCATTTAAGGGAGGGGACCTCTAATGGATCCGAGCGTCTACATCCCCGCCTACCTGGAGCGCACCTATCTGGCGTCGCACCCCGAGCTCACCGATGCAGCACGCGAGCTTGTCCATAACGACATTAGCGCGAATCCTCAAAAGTATGCGCAGGCCGAGCATGCCCAGGCACTGCTGTCCTATGCCGGCGTTCATCGCCACCTGCTCGACGAGCTCCATCGCATCGAGGACATGGGCAGCGACGAGGAGTTTGAGCAGACGCGCAACCGCCTGTTCGACGATATGCGTGATGAGCTGCTCAAGATCGTCCGCATCGATGCGCTGGCCGTCGATGCCCAGCTGCTCGCCATCATCCTGGCCGACACGCCCGTTGACGCCTGCCTGGGCGACCTGATGAAGCTCGAGGCGACCACGGCCGATTACCTGCAGCAAAGCGTGCCCGGGTTCGACATGGAAGCCCCGCACTACTGGGCCAATAATGTTTTGGCCGACGGTGTCACCGCAGCAGACCTTACCGTGAGCGAGCCGGCTCTTATCGGGTGGCTTCACACACTCGAGGCCATCTCGCAGCTGTGCATGGCGAGCGCTCGTTACCGCGCCGCCGCCAACTATGCTCGCCGCGTTCTTAAGGCGGAAGGCTATCCCACCCGGGCCGCCGGCACCGTGCTGCTCGCCCTCGCCCGCCTAGAAGACCAGGACGGCTTTTTTGCCCTGGCCCACCAGCTCGAGGAGCAGATGGGAGCCGATGCACTCGAGAACTCTCCTTGGTACCTGCTCGCCCGCACGATCTTGCTGTTCAAAACGAACAAGATGCGCCCGGCGACGCGTGCGCTGCGTGAGTTCGCTAACCGCTGCGAGGGCGGCGCGTTCTTCTTGCTGAATCCCATGTACCAGACACCGTACCTTCCCTGCCGGCCCGAGCCACGCGATCCCTGGGATCTTTCGCACCAGGCCGTTTGGGAAGCGGACGGCATCATCTCGGACACTCCAGACTTTGCCCCCTGGGCCAATGCCTGCGAAGACGTGTCGCAGCTTGCCCAGGAATTTGCGCGCCGCTACGGCTTTTAGCGACGCGATCGCCCCGACCATGTCATTCACGTTAGGAACGACTTCATGAACTTCCGCTCATCTCTCGCCTGCACCTCGAGCGATATCGCCCGCTGGGGGCTGCGCTCTATCCTTAAGCGCCAGGGCGGCGTACTCCCCGGCCGCATCGCCATGAAGATCGACCCCGAGTTGCTGAGCGACCTCGCCGGCCTTGTCGACCGCAGCGTGGTGATTACCGGTACTAATGGCAAGACCACCACCTCCAACCTCATCGCCGACGCCGTTGCCGCCAGCGGCGCCACCGTGGTGTGCAACCGTGCTGGCAACAACATGGAGCCGGGCGTGGTGGGCGCGTTGCTCGAGGCGCGCGGCAACCTTAAGCGAACGGCCAGCGGCAAGCGCGTGGGCGTTTTTGAGTGCGACGAGCTCTACACCGTACGCGTTCTGCCCAAGCTCAAACCGACGTACTTTGTGCTGCTCAACCTGTTCCGAGACCAGCTAGACCGCTACGGCGAGATCGACCATACCCAAGACGTCATCGCCCATGCGTTGGAGCTCTCTCCGGCAACGACGCTCATTTACAACGCAGACGACCCGCTTTGTGCCGCAATCGCCGCGCGCGTTCCCAATGCAAGCATCGCCTTTGGCATCGACGGCGCCACGGGCACCGAGTCCGACCGCATTAGCGACTCGCGTTTTTGCTCGCAGTGCAACGCCCCGCTGGAATACGACTATGTGCAGTACGGACAGCTGGGCGCCTATCATTGCCCTTCGTGCGGCTGGGGTCGCCCCGCGCTGCTCCGCCGCGTGACGGGCGTTGAGCTCGGCTGCGACGGCTACGGCTTTGACCTGGCCTTTGGACCTGAGGCCAACGCGCCCGCCGTGCACATCGCCACGCGCTACAACGGCCTGTACATGGTCTATAACGTCGCCGCCGCCTTCTTTGCGGCGCACGAGCTGGGCGTGGACGCGGCGCACCTGCAGCCCACGCTTAATGCCTACGTGCCCGCCGGCGGACGCATGGGCCGCTGGGATATTGCCGGCCGCACCGTCGAGGCCAACCTGGCCAAGAATCCCGTGGGCTTCGATCGCCAGATCCAGTCCATTAAAACGGCAGGTGGCAGGCTCTGCGCCTTCTTCCTAAACGATAACGATGCCGACGGCCACGATGTCTCGTGGATCTACGATGTCGACTTCGAGCGCATCGCCGACACGCCGGGTCTTGTCGCCTTTGCCGGAGGCACGCGTGCGCACGACATGCAGGTACGCCTCAAGTACGCCGGCATCGATGCCGCGATTATCTCGGACATCGCGCAGGCGATCGGTGCCGTGGCAGACGAGGCCGCCGATGACACCTTCTACGCCGTCGCCAACTACACGGCCTTCCCGCCGCTGGTCAAAGAACTCGACGGGCTGAAGGGTGCCGATGCAGCCACGGTTGCTGCCCGCGCCGTAGTCCGTGCCGACGGCAGCGCTCTTCCTGTCGGCATCGCGCCGGTCGAGCTTTCGCGTCCCCTGCGCATCGTCTACCTGTATCCCGATGCCCTTAACCTCTACGGTGACGGCGGCAATGTTATCGCGCTCGAGCGCCGCTGCGCCTGGCGTGGCATTCCCGTGCGCGTGGACGAGGTCCGCATGGGCGAGACGCTTGATTTGGCCGATGCCGATATCGTCATGATGGGCGGCGGCTCCGACCGCGACCAGCTAGCCGTGGCACACGAGTTGCTCGCCCAAAAAGACAAGGTCGCGGCCTATGTTGAGGTTGGCGGCACACTGCTTGCCATCTGTGGCAGCTATCAGCTGCTCGGCCGTTCGTACTATATGGGCGAGGATCGCATTGAGGGTCTGGGCGTCATTGCCGCCGAGACTGTGCGCGGCTCCGACCGCCTGATCGGCAATGTCGCCGTCACGACCGACCTGGCGCCCGAGCCCTTTGTGGGATTCGAGAACCACGGCGGCCGCACCCTGCTCGACGCAGAGGCGATGCCGCTCGGAACGTCCGTCGTCGCGGGCACCGGCAACAACGGCGACGATGGCTTTGAGGGCCTGATCTACAAGGGCGTCATCGGCACGTATCTACACGGACCGGCACTGCCCAAGAACCCCGAGCTTGCCGACTGGCTCATTACCCACGCCCTCGAGCGCCGCGGCGATGCGCAGGCCACAGCCCTGCTGCCGCTCAAGCCCCTCGACGACACCTACGAGCACGCCGCCCACGACGCCGCCATGAAGCTCCTCCCCTAGCACCCCACCACCACAAAGGGGACAGGCACCTTTGTGGTGGTTTTGACCCGCCACGGTAGTTTGTCTCGATTTGTAACATCTAGACCGTTAAAAGTCGTCGTACTGTTACAGATTGAGATGTTGGTGCCGACGCCCGCCGTCTATCTCGATCTGTAACAGATAGAGCCGATTTGCCCGCTCAGATGTTACAGATTGAGATATTTGAAAATCGGAATAAAAGCCTACTCCTGTGTGGTGGTTTTCCAGTTTGCCAACGATATACGCGCCGGCAAAAAAGTCTGCTATACTCTTTCCCGCTGTCCCCATCGTCTAGCGGCCAAGGACGCCACCCTTTCAAGGTGGATATCGCGGGTTCGAATCCCGCTGGGGGCACCATTTAAAATGAGAAGCCCGTTATCCTCACGATAGCGGGCTTTTTGCTGCCATGCGCCGGGATTCGAGCCCAACAGGGTGCGGAGCCGAGGAAACGCATTTACGCTTCGACCCTAACAAGTGATTGACTTAGTCCCTAGCAATACGATATCTGAGACGTCCGCATCGAAAAACATTGCCTGGAGACAGCTCCGTCTCCATTTGCCGTGATGTTGGCAAGCTTTCTCATCAATCGCACGTCTTGAAAAATTACCCCAACTTCAAAATCGCTGTGAGTTCCGAGGGTGCCGGAAAACAGCACATTCCCTCAACTCGCACCCTGCACACGGCATAAATGCCTCCGATCTGCACATCGATAAAACAGCGCCGTGTGTAGTCCAGTTCCCTGGTCTCGATTTGTAAACTTGTTGGCGAAGTCCAGGCATACGCTGCAAACAGCTTGCGAACATCCCATGCGGGGGCATCGTCTCTCTCAGCTTCATGAGTTACAAAAGGAAAGAGGTCTCCGACTCCGAGCCCATCGCCCGATTTACAAACCCAAGACTTGTAGCCGGCCCTCACGCCGTACTCACGACCATCGCGCAACAGAGACAAATCCAGCTCATTCTCATGAAATCGAATATCGATCTCTTCAAAATCCCCGAAAATGCAATGATGAATGCCCTCGAGACGTAATGAGCTCAAACGTCCGCCAGAAGCCAACCCAACTGGCACGGGAATGCTATCGAAGTCACGTTCGGAAGCCACCGTTTCTCGAACACTAGACTCTTTGAACAATACCTCATACAGCGGATCAAGCAACGCCTTACTTCCTGTCGTGGAACTCGAGCAGGCGATGACAAGGCCATCTGTGGGCCGTATGTAGCACAGCTGCCCAAAAAGGCCAGAGCATCTGAACCCGCCACGCCGGCACATCCAGAACTGGTATCCATAGCCATTGCTGTCTTCAGTCGCCTCAGACGGATAAAAGGGGCTCGTTTCCATCTGAATCTTCGTCGCCTCGGCAACCCATTCCGCGGGAATGATCCGTTCCCCACGCCACTTGCCGCCATCTAGCAAACATTGACCAAACTTAGCCAAATCCGGTGTCGAAAGGTGAAGACCAAAACCTCCGGTCGTATGACCGGCTTGATCCTCTTCCCACCACCAATTTCTAATGCCTAACGGCGTAAACAAACGTTCGGCGAGATAATCGGATTCTTTCGTTCCACTTATGCGTTGCACGAGCATGCTCAATAAATGTGAACACAGCGAATCGTAGTGAAAGACCTCGCCCGGCTTCCAGTCAAACTCACGATGAAGAACCTCATGTGCCCAGTCGTCTCCCGCGCCAATATACGAAAGGTCACTCTCCTGCCCCATCGTCATAGTCAGCAAATTGCGAACTGTCACATTGCGAAAGCGCTCATCCGCAATCTCGCCTTCATATTCCGGGAAGTATGAAATCCAGCGATCGGCCAGCGACAGCCGTCCTTCATTCACCAACATCCCAACAGCAACCGAGGTGAAGGACTTAGTCACAGAATAGAGCGGGTGAACGTGTTCGAGGGAGAACGGCGCAGCCGCATGCTCGAAGACGACTTCACCATCTTGTCGGACCACGACTGAGCGGACTTCCACGCCTGCGGACCTCCACGCCGCAAGGCACGTCTCGCCCATCTTATTGTCAAAGATAATATTAGGCACCCTCAACCACTGCCTCTCGAACGAAATCAGTACAAGACGAGGTCGCCCTCGACGCTTATCCAAGGACGACCTCGTTTAATTGCTGGCGCGCGGGGAAATACTTGTCCCGCAGCTCCACTTCTTTGGCTACTTTGCAGCCTCTACCGCCGGCACGTCCTCCTTGTACGTCGCATACGTAAGCAGGAACGAAATCACGCTGGAAACCACAATGGCTATGATTACGTAAATCAGGTAGTTCGCGCCCATTGCACCGGACGGGTCAATGAAGCCCGGGAAGGCGCAGAAGCCGCCGCCGGTGAAGGCGAACATCTTGGTGCCAAGAGCGCCGATGATTAGGCCGCCGGGCACAGAGGCGATGCAGCTCATGATAAAAGGCTTCTTGCGCGGAAGGGTCACGCCGTAGATGCAGGGCTCGGTGATGCCGAAGAAGAAGCCCGAGATGAACGCCGGCCATGCAAGCTGCTTGAGCTTTACGTCCTTAGTCTTCAGAAGGATAGCAAGGACGGCAAGGGACTGAGCGTACGAGCAAACCATGTACGGCGCCATGACAATATCCCAGCCCTGGGAGGCAATGTTCACAGGCATGAGAGCAATGACACTCCAGTGGAACCCGAAGATGACCATAGGCTGCCAAATGGCAGTAAGCACGATGCCGCCGAGCGCGCCGCCGATGACAGGCAAGCTGTAGAGGGAGTTAAACAGCAGGCTCATGAGGTTCGTGATCAGGGTGGCAATCGGGCCAATAATCAAATAGGTAGCGGGGACCATCACAACGAGCACGCACGTAGGCACAAAGAAGAACTTTACATACTCAGAGAAATGCTTGCGGCACCACTTCTCCAGCTTTGCCGCGAACCAAACAGAGATGATAATCGGAATGACAGAGCTCGTATAACCCGAAGACGGCATGATGACGGGTATGCCGAGGAATGTCGTGTAATAGTTCATGGCAAAGGGAGTGCCGGCAAGCACCGTTCCCAAGACATCACCCGATGTGATGTTGACCATCGCCGGATACGTAAGTGCGATACCGAGCGTCATGCCAACGAACTCGCTACAGCCAAACTTCTTTGCCGCGGTATAGCCAAGGATGATCGGCAGGAAGTAGAAGAAGCCGTCACCAGCCGCATATAGAATCTGGTACAAGCCATCTGTCGCCGTAATCCATCCAAGGGCGACAAGAATGCTCAAAACACCCTTAATCATGCCCGCGGCGCACAGCACCGCAAGAATTGGTTGGATGACACCCGAAATGGTGTCGATAAGGGCGCTGACGACGTTTCCTTTCTTGACGGGCTCACCATCAAGATTAACCTCGCCCAGCCCCTCGACACCAGAAGCGGCAACCGCGGCATCGTAAACATCCTCAATCACATTGATGCCGACAACAACCTGATACTGACCATTCGCGTTGATTACTTGAATGACGCCTTTATGAGACTCAATTGCCTTAGTATCGGCCTTCGCATCGTCTCGCAGCTTGAAACGTAGACGCGTCATGCAGTGCGAGATGCTCAGGATGTTTTCCTTACCGCCGACGAGGCCAACTACGTCCTCGCCGAGCTTGCGATTTGCAAGCTCTTTGCTTTCGCTCATGGTTTTCCTCCCATGCGACCTGTCCAAGGTCGGCCGCCCGCCATCATTCGCTAAATTGATTTCCGATACTAGTGGAGTTCTGGCCAGAACTCCTTATTCGCCTCGATGAGATCGTCAAGGATCTTCTTTGCAACGGAGGCAGAGGGGACCGTCTTCGAAAGCGTCAGCGCCTGCCAAAGCTCCTGATAGGAATGGTCGATCCAAGCAGACACTGCAAGCTTTTCGACCGAGACCTGTTCCTCCATAAGTCCTTTCTGGAATTGCGGAATCTCACCTTGGCAAATTTTCTCGTAGCCGTCGCTGCCGACGATGCAGGGGATCTCGACCATAGCCGTTGGGTCAAAATTGGACACAGCCCCGTCGTTGGGAACAATCAGCGAGAAACGTTCACGGGTGTTCTCTGCCAAAGCGCGAGCGAGATCGACAATGTACTCAGCGTGGGTATCTGGCTTAAGGCCGAAACCCTCAGACGTACCCTTTTCGATAATCTGGCGGGCGGTGCCGAAGACGCGTTTCTCGCGACCCTCACGGACCTCGTCGGTGCGGGTGTGGTTGGGGTCGGTGTGCTCAACCACATAGTCCGGGAAGAGATAGTACTTGAGGTAGGTGTTCGGGATGGTATTCGGATCGAGCGCGTAAACATCCTTAGCCTTACGGAACGTCTGGTCCCAAGACGCGTCGACGAATTCAAGGCCGGAATCCTCGCCGGCATAACCGTTTTTAGCCATTTGGGCCTTGATAGTGGGCATAAGGTCATTGCCAGCACGGTCGTGAATCTTTGTCCACCAGCCAAAGTGGTTGAGGCCGTAGTAGCCGACGACGAGGTCGTTGTGGTCCTTGAGACCACACATCTGAGCCATGATATCCATCAGGGCTATTGGCATATCGCAAATGTTGATAATCTTTGAATCCGGGCGAAGACGGCGTGTCGCCTCAGCAACGATCGCCGCGGGGTTGGAGTAGTTGAGCATCCATGCGTCGGGACTGTATTTCTCCATGTAGTCAAGGATCTCGAGTACGCCGCCAATGGAGCGCAAGCCATAAGCAATGCCACCAGGACCGCAGGTCTCTTGGCCAAGAACGCCATAGCGCAGGGGGATCTTCTCGTCCTTATCGCGCATAGCGTACTTGCCAACGCGAATCTGGGCAAGTACAAAGTCGATGCCTGTGAAGGCCTCCTCAGGGTCGGTCGTATAGCTGAAGGTTACCTCTGGAGCATTCTCCCTGATGTAGATGGCACATGCCTTGGCAATTGTCCCCTGACGCTCGGCATCGTTGTCATAGAGCGTAATCCTATTGATGGGGAACACGTCACGCTTCGCGAGAAGTGTCAGAACAACACCCGGTGTATAAGTGCTTCCGCCTCCCGCGATAGTAACCGCATAGCTCTGTTTTGCCATTACAAATCCTCCTGTCTAGACATGTACTTGACAACTTGAATTATAGCCACATGATTTGCTATCTGTCTAGACATGTTAAGCACACGGGTGAACGGTTGATTTATGGCGGTAAGCGGCAACTTTAAGTGCCTCCACTTCCTATAATTGGTAGAAGCGGATAATCGCGCCGATTCGACGCATTCCGTACAACCTCAATAAGGAGAGCATTTTGGCAAGAATCCTGTACAGTGAAATTTACCGAAGCCTACGAGAGCGGATTGTCGAAGGCAAGCATCCCGTGGGATCGCTCCTTCCTTCCGAACAAAATCTTTCCAAAGAGTTCTCCTGCTCTCGAATGACGGTACGCAAGGCCATCTCACTTCTCGCAAATGAAGGTCTAGTTCAGTCCATTAAAGGCAAGGGAGTCCTCGTAATCGAGACGTCACTTGCAGGCACCAGCAAAGAGGGCGCATTCACCGTAAGCGGCCTTTGTTCGTTCAGCGAATCGGCACACGCGATCGGAGCAATCCCAACGTCAAAAATCGTCTATTTCGAACACGTAAGCACCAATAAGTGTCTAGCTCAGTTGACGGGATTTCCCGAAGGAGAAGACCTTACGCATTTGAAGCTCGTCCGCATGCTCGACGATAAACCGGTCGCTGTCGACCGCCACTACTTCCTAACTTCCTCCATCCCCGGCTTAAACGAGCAGAATGCCACCCTGTCGCTCTTCCATTACATCGAGGATGAGCTAGGGCTCACCATTGCCGTGAGCAAACGAACGATAACACTCGCCCAGCCCGACGCTGAGGACTGCCGGTTGCTTGGCGTCGATTCTTCTTCGTATCTGGCAGTCGTAACCAGCCAGACGTTCGACTCAACCGGAACTCAATTTGAGTACGTCGAGGCACGTTATATTCCAAGCATTTTTCATTTTCATGACACGGCAACACGCACGCCCTTACCCTAGCAAACGGCACGGAGCAGACTCTTCCCTAATAAATTTGTTTAACAAGAAAGCCGGGGCCCGCGCGATGCGGACCCCGGCTTTCAACCGTGACGGTATGTTGTCCCAGTCCTACACGTAGAACAGAATGTCATCGTAGGTCGGAACCGGCCAGTAGTCGGCGGCCACGATCTCCTCCATGGCGTCCACGGCGGCACGCAGCGTATCCATAGCGGGAACAACCTCGTGCGCGTACACGTTGGCCTGCTCTTGGCCATCGAGGGTCTCGGCCTTCTGGTGTACGGCATCGAGAGCCTTGATGGAATCGTTGATGGCGGTGATGCCGTTGCAGAGCTTGTTGAGCGTGTTCTGCTCGCACTGCATGGCAGCGTCAGCACCGGCGGCGCGGATTGTCTCCAGGCCCTTAGCGACCTTGGTGGCATAGGCGGTGATGACCGGGCGATAGGTACGACGTGCCTCGCGAATCATCGTGGTAGCCTCGATGTTCATGAGCTTGTTGTACTTCTCGAGCTTGCAGTCGTAGCGGCACTGGGCCTCGGCGCGGGTCAGAACGCCCGTCTCCTCAAAGAGCGCGATGGCCTTATCGGAAACAAAGGCAGGCAGAGCGTCGGCCGTGGTCTTGTTGTTGGCAAGGCCGCGCTTCTCGGCCTCAATGGGCCACTCGTCGGAGTAACCGTCGCCGGAGAACAGGATGCGCTGGTGATCGGTCAGCACCTTCTTGCAGTACTCAAGCGCGGCGTCCTGGAACTTATCCTCGGGCGTACCCTCGAGTGCGTCGGCGAAGGACTTGAGTGACTTGGCCACGGCGGCATCGAGCACCAGGTTGGAGTCGGAGACGTTCTGCTCGGAGCCGCAGGCACGGAACTCAAACTTGTTGCCGGTGAAGGCGAACGGGGAGGTGCGGTTGCGATCGGTGTTGTCCTGCATCAGCTTGGGCAGGGTATCGGCGCCCAGGTCAAGCACGCCGCGCGTGGCATGGACGGAAGCCTTGCCATCGATGATCTTCTCGACGACCTCGGTAAGCTGGTCGCCCAGGAAGATGGACATAATCGCCGGAGGAGCCTCGTTGGCGCCCAGACGATGATCGTTGCCGGCCGAGGCAACGGAGGCACGCAGGAGCTCCTGATAGTTATCGACGGCCTCGATCACCGCGGTGAGGAAGACGATGAACTGCAGGTTGTCGAGCGGGGTGTCGCCCGGATCGAGCAAATTCTCGGACTCGGTGCCAAGCGACCAGTTGTTGTGCTTGCCCGAACCGTTGATGCCCTCGAAGGGCTTCTCGTGCAGCAGGCAGACCAAGTCGTGGCGGGAGGCGATGAGCTTCATCTTCTCCATCATGACCAGGTTCTGGTCGATGGCCTCGTTGACCTCGCCGTAGACAGGGGCGAGCTCATGCTGGCAGGGAGCGACCTCGTTGTGTTTGGTCTTGGCGGGAATGCCGAGCGCCCACAGCTCATCGTCCAGGTCCTTCATATAGGCCGAGACGGTGGGGCGGATAGCGCCAAAGTAGTGCTCCTCGAGCTCCTGGCCCTTGCAGGGAGCAGCACCAAAGAGGGTGCGGCCGGTGATGACCAGGTCCTTGCGCTTGCGGTAAGCGTCCTTCTTGATCAGGAAGTACTCCTGCTCATCGCCCACGGAAGGAACGACCTTCTTGGGGGTCTTGCCAAACAGCGCCAAAACGCGCTTGGACTCACGCGAGAGCGCGGTCATGGAGCGCAGCAGCGGGGTCTTCTTGTCCAGGGCCTCACCCGTGTAGGAGCAGAAAGCCGTGGGGATGCACAGGACATCGTCCTTGATAAAGGCGGGGCTGGTGGGATCCCAAGCGGTGTAGCCACGGGCCTCGAAGGTGGCGCGCAGGCCGCCGTTGGGGAAGCTGGAGGCGTCCGGCTCGCCCTGGATGAGGTTCTTGCCCGTAAACTTGGTAATGGCGGTGCCGTCGTGGTTGGGCTCCAGGAAGCTGTCGTGCTTCTCGGAAGTAATACCCGAAAGCGGCTGGAACCAGTGCGCGTAGTGCGTCGCGCCCTTGGAGATGGCCCAGACCTTCATGGCATGGGCAACGGCGTTGGCCACATCCAGGTCGAGCGGCTCACCGCCCTCGAGGGTTGCAGCAAGGCGCTTCCAAATGTCCTTGGGGAGATAGTCCTTCATGACTTCCTCAGAGAACACCATGGTCCCGAAGCGGTCAGTAAGATCGGCCATACGGAACTCCCTTCGTATCGGCACCGCGTGAGATGCGGTGTTGATTACTAACGAACGAGTCATAGCTTAGACTCGCCGTGTTTCCGCGACATTACCGTCATGTTGCCGTCGCGAAACCAATCAATGAGGTTACCCTATCGAGGCGGCGTTGCCACCCTCAACAGCCAATCAACTGTATAAATTGCAGACCTCTCCCCATGGTTTAAGGGTAGTCAACTTGGAATGGGGCTCTATTAACTGGTATTTCGCATCAGATACCATTCAATAGAGCCCCCATCCTACATTGACCGCTCTGTTATAGGAAATGCCGATAGCGAAGCATTTTCGATTGGTATCACCAAATCGTGAGAGAAACTCCACCTTAGCGCAGTGGTACTGTAGAATCCTTGCAACAAAACATCGCACCCAGGCATCTAAAGGAGCACGATATGCGCGTCGACGAGGTTTTTAAGCAGGCAGCATCCCAAGGCACCGCGCCCGTTTCGTTTGAGATGTTCCCGCCCAAGGGCGAGCTGACCCTCGACACGGCTCGCGAAGTGGCAGGCAATCTGTGCAATCTTTCGCCGAGCTTTGTCTCGGTCACCTGCTCGGCCGGCGGTTCGGCCAACGGCGCCGCCACCGCCCCCATCGCACATATGATTACGAGCGAATTCGATACGCCCTCGGTGGCACACCTCACCTGCGTTGGCCGCACGCATGCCGATATTGCCGCCAAGATCGACGAGTACCGCTCCGCCGGTGTAGAAAATGTGCTGGCCCTGCGCGGTGATCTTCCCGCCGGCGCGACCGAGGACGACAAGCCCGCCTCGGACTACGCCTACGCCCGCGACCTCATCCCCGAGCTCGTCGACGCCGGCTTTTGTGTGGGCGCCGCAGCCTACCCCGAGGGCCACATTGCCTGCGAGGACCTCAACGTCTCGGTCGAACACCTCAAGCAAAAACAGGACGCCGGCGCGAGCTTCTTTGTGACGCAGCTCTTCTTTGATAACGAGTGCTTCTACCGTTTTCGCGAGCTTGCCGACAAGGCCGGTATCACCGTGCCCATTACCGCGGGCATCATGCCGTTTATGGGCAAGTCGCAGATCAGCCGCATGGTCTTTATGTGCGGCGCATCGCTGCCCTCCCCCGTCATCAAGATTCTCGCCAAGTACGAGAACGACCCCGAGAGCTTGCAAGCAGCCGGTGTAGATTATGCCGCCCGTCAGCTTTGCGACCTCAAGGAGCACGGCGCCGCCGGTCTGCACCTGTACACTATGAATCGTCCTGCAATCGCCGCAACCATTATGGAGCGCTTGGGGTAATGGAAAAACCGCACATCGATACAACCGCTGTCGAAGTGCCGGCCGACCTTGCGTCGCCGGCGCTTTATCGTATCGATGCCGCTCATCGTCCCCGAGTCGACCGTGCCGAGATGCTGCGCTATCTGGGCTACGGCGGTCAGCAGATTGAGCCCGAGCTGTCGCAGCGCATCGAGCTTGTCGTTGAGCGTCTGGAGCTGGACATTGAGCCCCGCGGCGTGCGCCGTGTGTTCGCCGTTGATGCCGCGGGCGTGGACGAGCAGGGAGAACCCTGCATTCGCCTGGTCGGCACCAACGTTGAGCTGTGCGGTCGCGATATCTATCGCCACCTCAAGGACGCCCGCATGGCCGCGCTCATGACATGCACCCTCGGCATGAACGCCGAACGTCGCCTGCGCACCACGGGAGCCCAGCAGCCCCTCGAGGGAGCCGTGCTCGACGCCGCGTGCTCTGCCTATGTGGAGGCTGCCATTGAGCAAATGGACCAACAGGTCAAGGCTGCGGCCGCCGCACACGGACTCGCCGGCAACTGGCGCTTTAGTCCCGGCTACGGCGACTGCCCGCTTGCGGCCCAGCGCTCGATCGTGGACGCACTCAACGCCACGCGGCTCATCGGCCTTACCGTCACACCGACCAGTCTGCTCATGCCCACCAAGAGCGTGACCGCGGTGATCGGCCTCTTTGACGGCGAGGTCCACGACGCCCAGAGCCGCCCCACCTGCACTATCTGCCGCATGCGCGAGCACTGCCGCTTCCGCGCCGCCCACACCACCTGCTATTCCAGCCATTTGGGGACGGGGTAGAAATGGTAGATTTAGCGCTTGACTTTTGCCGTATTGTGAATCGGTTTATAGCGGAATCGCAATACGGTAAGCCACTAACACACAAGCATCGTTGTCAAGCTTTATTTCTACCATTTCTACCCCGTCCCCAAATGGCAGGTTAGGAGCTCATTGATGTTTACTCCGCTTATCACTCATGATCTGGATGGTGCCGCGCTGGCGGCGCCCGTTGATGCCGCACGCCGCAATGGCGCTGCATACAAGACGCGCACAATCGACGACCTTCGCATTAAGGACGATCGTCTGCGCGCCGCCATTGAGGGCACGGTGCATCTGCTGTTTGACGGCGGTATGGGCACCATGCTGCAGGCCGCTGGCATGAAGGCCGGCGCCCTGCCCGAGCTGCTCAACTTTGACGAACCCCAGGTCATCACCGACATCCAGCGCCAGTACGTCGAGGCCGGATGCGACGTGATTACCGCCAACACCTTTGGCGCCAACGCCCACAAGCTCGACGGCGCCGCCACCGTGGCCGATGTCTTTGCCGCCGCCGTCGCCTGCGCCCGCAAGGCCGGTGCCCGCTACGTGGCCGGCGACATCGGCCCTATCGGCGCGTTGCTTCGTCCCCTGGGCACCCTGAGCTTCGATGAGGCCTACGATCTGTTTGCCGAGGAGGTGCGTGCTGGCGTCGCCGCGGGCGTTGACCTCTTTATTATCGAGACCATGACCGACCTGGCCGAGATCAAGGCCGCCGTCCTCGCCTGCCGCGAGAACTCCGACCTGCCCGTCTTTGCCACCATGACCTTCGAGGAGGACGGCCGCACCTTCCTGGGCACGAGCCCCGAGGTCGCCGCCATCACGCTCGATGCCATCGGTGCCAATGTCCTGGGCATCAACTGCAGCCAGGGACCGGCAGAGCTCCGAGGACTCGCCGCACGCATGCTCACCGTCACCGATAAACCCGTGATGGTGCAGGCAAACGCGGGACTCCCCCGCGTGGACGACGACGGCAACACCGTCTTTGACATCCAGGCCCCCGAGTACGCCAAGGCCGTCGACGGCATGATCGAGGACGGCGTAAGCGTTGTGGGCGGCTGCTGCGGCACCACGCCGGCGCACATGGCAGCGCTGCGCACGCTTATCGATAACCACACGCCCAGTCCGCGCCACCGCAAGCCCAGCATGTCGGTCACAAGCGCCCAGACGGTCGTGGACCTCCCCTGCGATGGCCACAAAATCGCTGTCATCGGCGAGCGCATCAATCCCACCGGCAAAAAGCGCCTACAGCAGGCCCTGCGCGACGGCGACCTTGACTACGTCGTGAGCCAGGGCATCAGCCAGCAGGAACAGGGCGCCGATATCCTGGACGTCAACGTCGGCCTGCCCGAGATCGACGAGGTCCAGGTCATCCAACAGGCCACCGAGCAGCTCCAGGGCTCCACGCTGCTGCCGCTGCAGATCGACTCCACCGACCCCGCCGCCGTCGAGGCCGCCGTGCGCCGCTACGCCGGCAAACCCATCATCAATTCTGTCAACGGCAAGCAGCAGATCATGGATGAGATCTTTCCGCTGGTCGCCCACTACGGCACCAACGTCGTCGGCCTCACGCTCGACGAAGACGGCATCCCCGATACCGCCGAGGCCCGCTTTGCCATCGCCGAGCGCATCGTTGCCGAGGCCGCCCGCTACGGCATCGGCCCAGACCGCATCCTCATCGACTGCCTGGTCATGACCGCCTCGACCAACCAGCGCCAGGCCGAACAGATCCTGCGCGCCATGTCCCTGTGCAAGGAGCGTCTGGGCGTCAAATGCGCGCTCGGCGTGTCGAACATCAGCTTTGGCCTGCCCGCTCGCCCGCTGCTAGGCTCGATCTTTTTGGCCGCCGCTTTTGGCGCAGGTCTGGACGCCCCCATCATGAACCCGGGCTCCAAGCGCTTTATGGATACCGTCTACAGCTATCGCGTGCTGAGCGTTGAGGACGAGGGCTCGACCGGATACATCGAGCGCTACGCTGGCTGGACCGATCCGTATAAGATCGCCGCAAACCCGGCAGCAGCTCAGGCCGCATCGACCGACACCGTGCCCGCTGCTGGCACCGACGGCACCGACGGCAACGACGACCCGATTCGTCGCATGGTCGTCTCGGGCCGCAAAGGCGAGATTGCGGCCGAGACCGAGCGTCTGCTGGCAGATCACGACGCCATGGACCTCATCAACAATCACTTTATCCCCGCCCTCGACGAGGTTGGCGTCCTCTTTGACCAGGGAAAGTTCTTCTTGCCGCAGCTCATGGCCTCGGCCGAGGCATCGCGTGTGGGCTTCGACACCATCAAG
>URDI01000017.1:0-38100 GCA_900546475.1 uncultured Collinsella sp. | reverse complement strand
CATGATTGGTTATTGAGCGTTGGTCAAAATGGTTGTTTTTACAGTAGCGCTAACAGTTCCTGGCCGCCCGGATATCGGAGGCCCTCGACGAGGCCGGGGCCCTCGAGGCCGAGACGGCGGCGCTGCTCGAGGGCGACGAGACCTACGCGTGCCTGCTCACCGTGCCCGGCATCGGCCCGAGGACCGCGGCGCAGCTCGCGGTGTCGGTCGACATCGGGAGGTTCCCGGACCACGACCACCTGGCCTCGTACTGCGGCATAGCCCCGAGGGTGAGGAGCTCCGGAACGTCGGTGAGGTCGGTCAGGGCGTCCAGGCGCGGCGACGCGAGGCTCAAGTCCCTGCTGATCTTCTCGTGCAACAGCCTGGTGAGGTCCTCGGGGCGCTACGGCGAGTACTACCGGGCCTGCAGGGCGCGGGGCATGGGGCACGGGCGGGCGCTCAAGGCCGTCGCGAGGAAGCGGCTCAGGGCGATATACGCCGTGATGCGCGACCGGGTGCCCTACCGGGAGTAGCCCCGACGGTTGACAAAACTATAGGAACACCCAACGGCTAGTCCCCCGCCGAACCCAAACATATACGCCAGCATCCAAAGTCGACTTTTTTCGACACCTTTGAATGCTGGCGTACAGCTTTTTGTGGGCAGTCGTTGGGGACGTTCTTAAATGACTAGTTGTTTGAGACGGCCTTTGGATTATGGCTGTTTGAGGCCATCCGACGTCTCTGGAAAGGGCTCCTTAGAGGACCGTGTTCAAAAAATGGCAAATATGAGTACTGCTACTTGTTTAGTAACAGCGATTTTAATCATTTCAGGGATCATTCAACGCCCCAAGCGTCCGCAGACAGCGTTATTTCTCCCCATATGTTCAATAAAAGAGAAGCCTAATGGTATTAAATCTCATCAGGGACCTTATTTTTGAAGAAAATAAATGCAACCACAATGGCAACAGTACTCATATTTGCCCTTTTTTGCACACTGCCCTCCAGAATAGTCGTTAGGGACGACTCAAAATAGCAATTCCGGCACTTAGACGCTCTCTTCTTGAATGACTAGTTGTTAAAGAACACTCAGCGACTACTCCAATTCGCGACACACTGTGTCGCGAATTGGGCTGTTCTCACCACCGAAGACCGGTGAAAGCTCCTGGCCAGAACCTCGATAGTTTGTTAAAGTGCCCCCTCTGCAGGTTCAATGAGCGCTCATGTTCCAACTTGGAAAGTGAAGAAATATCGAAACCATCGATGCCCATTTCCTATCGAAAAAACTAGTCAAAACACGCTAATTAGCTTGATAAGCTGCTTGTATTTTTGTCTACAAAACTGTATACAAAAAGAGATTCCGAGAACCAGCGCTCGACATTATGTCGATCGATAGGAGGCGCTATGGATGCTAAGCAGCTCGAAAAGATGATGGGGTTTGCACCCGGAGAGTTGGAGAAAGCCGCGGAGGAATACGAAAAAGATGAGTGGCCGAAGGGTCGCACCATCAAGCTGGGAAGGCCGTCGATCTCTGATGAGCCAAGCGTTGTTTTATCGGCACGTGTGGGTGAATCGGTTCTTGAGGCGTTTGACGCAAAGGCAAAGCGTCATGGGCAGACACGCACAGAGCGGCTCAGGGAGCTCATTACCCTTGACGCAAGGATTGCCTAGTCCCCCGCCGAACCCAAACGTGTATGTCAGCATCCAAAGTCGACATTTTTCGACATCTTTGGGTGCTGACGTACAGCTTTTGCAACATAGTCGTTGGGGGCGTTCTTAAATGACTAGTCGTTAAAGAACGTCCCCAACGACTAACTAGCCGTGAAAGCGGGCTATGGGCGCAAGTGGCTGCTCGCGAAAGACGCGCTCGACGGCGGCGCGGTATTCGTCGACCTTTTTGGTCTTGCGCACGATCTTGTGAACGTTAGCGGGATTGGCGAAGGCGCATTTGGCGTAGAACCACCACTCCTTCATGCGAAAGACCGCATTGCCGCCAATCTCTTCCGCATATGCCGCAAACAGCGTGTCGTGGAAGCGCTGCAGCTCAGCAGCCGTGGCAGTAGGGCCGCCCTTAACCATGCGAGCCAGCGCGGGGTTCGCAAGCAAGCCGCGCCCCAGCATCACATGGCGCGTTCCGGGATAGGCCTCCACCAGCGCATCCATCTCCTCAAGATCAAAGATGTCGCCGTTGTAGGCCACCGGGAACGGCGCCCGCTCCAGCGTCTCGCCGTAAAACTCTTTGCGCGGCGAACCCGCATAGCGGTCCTTTTGCACGCGCGGATGCACGATCAGCTCTGCCAGCGGCATGCGGCAATAGAGGTCAAGCACACGCTCGTATTCGTCGTCGCTTTCCAACCCCAGCCTGGTCTTGACCGACACCGGCAACGGCGAGCGTTCGCACACGTCGCTCAAGAACACCTCGAGCTCGTCGAGATTGCGCAAGAAACCCGAACCCTTGCCCTTGGCGACAACCGTTCCCGAAGGACAACCCAAGTTGAGATTGACCTCGCGATAACCCATGTCGGCGAGCACCTGTGCCGCCCATACAAACTCGTCCGCGTTCTTGGACATCAGCTGAGGCACTACGTTGAGCCCCTGGTTATTGACAGGGTCGACCTCCTTAAACGCCTTGCCACCAAAGCGGTTTCCCACCCGTGGCGGCGGCAAGAACGGCGTGTAATAGCAATCGAGCGCACCGAAGCACTCCGCGTGCACGCGACGGAACACATGCCCGGTAATCCCCTCCATAGGGGCCAGCGATAGAATCATCAACATCTACTCTCAGATCAATGCGGCAAAGGGACTGCCCCCTTGTCACATCCTATTCAAACGGTTCAGAAACTCTTCGCAGGCGCGGGAACGCAGGCGATATTTTTTCCATACCAGATACGACGCAATGGTAAGCGGCGGCTCAAATGGGACAAAACGCAGATCGCTGTCTTCATCTATCTGCAGCAAGCTTCCAATGCTAACCGCACACGCAGCGCCCGAACGCACCAGATGCGACGCGTTGCCGATCAGGTCGAAATGCCCCACGATGTTGAGTTCATCGACGCTAAGGACGCCACTCGACCACGCTTCTAGGTCCAGCGCTCGATTCGAGGTGCGCGAACTCACCAGCAGCGGCATATTCGCCACGTCCGCAGGCGCCAGCACGTCCCGGCCGCCCCATGGACCGCTCGCGGCAACAACAGCACCGACTCGATCCGCCTCGGACATACGAATCCATTCGTATTTCTCGACGTTAACGGGCTCCAGCAACAACGCAAAGTCGAGCAGGCCACGCTCCAAACGCTCCTCCACCGCATCGGCATTACCGGTGTAGAGCTCAATCGTCACTCCGGGATAATTCCGATGCAGCTCTGCAAAGGCATCAAGCACCAGCCGCATCGATTTGGTTTCGCCGGCGCCAATGCGGATAACGCCCGCAATGCCGAGCTCCCGATCCGCCAACTCTAGCTCGGTCTGTTCCACCAGCAAGACAATCTCCTCGGCACGCTGGCGCAAGCGCATGCCATCGCTCGTGAGCACGCACGATCGATTGGTGCGCTCGAACAGCTCCACGCCCAGCTCGCGTTCCAAATCGGCTATCTGGCGCGAGAGCGTGGGCTGCGTCACATGTAGCACGTTAGCAGCTTCGGTCATGTTTTCCTCGCGGGCCACAGCAAGAAAATAACGCAGCGTTCGCAGCTCCATGCTTGCTCCTTCGTGCACAACGGAGAACCTCATTCGGTCCAATTCGTTTCACATACATAATCCGTATATCTAGCTAGTTGCTATAGGCAATATACATTATCAAATCTCGAAACTATCGTTACAGAAGAGAACCATCGAGAAAGGAAGCGCATGGAATACATCACGCTCAATAACGGCATCAAAATCCCCCAGCTAGGACTTGGCACGTATCTGCTTAAACCCGACGATGCCCAATCGTCGGTTACCTCCGCACTCGGCATGGGGTATGAGCTCATCGACACTGCCAATGCATACGTGAATGAGCGAGCAGTGGGTCGTGGCGTGCGCGAATCAGACTCGCCGCACGAAAACGTGTTTCTCGAAACCAAGCTCTGGCCCTATTTTTACAATAGCGACACCGCCGTCGACGAAACGCTCGAGCGTCTGAACACACCTTACATCGACCTCATGATTCTGCACCAACCCGCAGGCGACTACTTGGCGGGCTATGAGAAGCTTGAGATCGCGTACAAGGAAGGCAAGCTCCGCTCCATCGGAATCTCCAATTTCGACGAGAACGAAATCGAGAAGCTTCTCGCAAATTGCGAGATCGTTCCATCCCTTATTCAGGTCGAGTGCCATCCGTATTTCCCGCAGACCGAACTGAAGAAGTTGCTCGCCCAGCACGACATTGCATTGCAGGCGTGGTACCCGCTCGGCGGGCGCGGTAACAGCAGCATCATGAACGAGCCCGTCGTGCGCGACCTCGCTGTCAAGTATGGCAAAACGCCTGCTCAAATCATTATGCGTTGGCATATCCAAGAGGGAAATATCGTCATTCCAGGCTCCAAGAATCCGACGCACATCGCCGACAACATCGATGTCTTCGACTTCGAGCTCACGGACAGCGACATGACCGCCATGGCTACCCTCGATCGCGGGAAACCCTTCTATGAGCGCACGCCCGAGAAGCTTGCGCAATATGCCGCCTGGCACCCCGACGTTGAGAGCCAGAAATAGGAGCATCATGCAGTACACAACCCTTGGCCATTCCGGCATTAAAGTCTCTAAACTCTGCCTGGGAGGCATGAGCTTTGGCGAGCCCAGCCCCGACTTTCATCAGTGGACCATCGGACCCGACGACACACGCGCCGTCATCAAACGCGCACTCGACACCGGAATCAACTTTATCGATACCGCGAACTGCTACAGCTTTGGCACGAGCGAAGAGTACATTGGCGCCGCCCTGCGCAATCTGGGAATCGCTCGCGAGAGCGTCGTGCTGGCTAGCAAGGTTCACTTCAACGAAGGCGGCCTTTCCGCCGACGCCATCAAACGCGAGATCGAAGGCTCGCTCAAGCGCTTGGGCACCGATTACCTAGACCTCTACATCATTCACCGCTTCGATTACGACGTTCCCATGGAAGAGACCATGGAAGCGCTCGATGATCTGGTGCGCGAGGGCAAGGTTCGCGCGCTCGGCGCCAGCGCTATGTATGCTTACCAGCTGCACAACCTGCAGATCGTCGCGCGCGACCACGGATGGGCGCCCTTTACGAGCATGCAGTGCCACTACAACCTGCTGTACCGAGAGGACGAGCGGGAGATGATTCCGGTGTGCCGCCAGTTTGACATGGCCCTTACGCCATACAGCCCCCTGGCGTCGGGACACCTCTGCCGCCCCACGTGGGAAAGCTCGAGCACACGTGGCACCACCGACACGACCATGGCCAACAAGTACGACCATGATCGCGCCATCGACATGCCCGTCATTGAGCGCGTGGCCAAGATTGCCGCCGATCATGACGTGCCGATGGCGCAGATTGCGCTGGCATGGCACTGGGCACGTGGCGTCGAGGCCCCCATCGTGGGCTGCTCCAAGCCCGAGCGCGTCGACGACGCCGTGGCCGCGCTCGACATAACGCTCTCCCCCGCCGAGATCGAGTTCCTCGAAGAGCTCTATCAACCGCACGCGCTCGTTGGTCCCAAGGCCCGTCCCGGTGAAAAGCCGCTTGCCGGCACTACCAAAGTCAAAATCGCAAAGTGACGACATGGACGACAACATCATCAACGGCCTACACGACGCCGGCTGCAGCGAAGATCTCATCGAGCTGTACAGCTCGGCCGCCAGCGACTGCGCGCGCATTTGCCTACTAAAACGGCATCGCCGCGAATTGCTCAACGACATACACGCGGGGCAACAGAAGCTCGAATGCCTTGACTATCTCATCTATCGGCTACGCAGCGCCTCGACCGGATGCTGTTCAAGCCGCTCAGCATCGCAGCCATGAGGCGTCACTTAATAGCACCTCACCATAAAGCCTAAACCGCAGCAACGAAAGGGACTCCAATGACTAAGACACTTGTGGCATATTTCAGTGCATCGGGAACCACGATGGACGTTGCAAACCACTTGGCTCGCGTGACGGACAGCGACCTGTTCACCATTGTGCCCGCCAATCCATACACAAGCGCCGACCTTAACTGGCGCGACAAACAGAGCCGCAGCACGCGCGAGGCCGCCGACCCCTCCTGCCGCCCTGCCATAACCTCCAGAGTCGAGCACATCGAAGACTACGACACCATCTTTTTGGGTTTCCCCATCTGGTGGTACGTGGCGCCGGCGATTATCAACACATTCCTTGAGTCTTACGACCTGACGGGCAAAACAATCGTCCTGTTTGCCACCTCGGGCGGAAGCGGAATGGGCAAAACGGCGTCGGTCCTTAGGGCAAGCGCTCCAGGCGCAAAGATCGTTGACGGCGGCATTCTCAGCAACGCAAGCAACGCCAGCCTCGAGAAGTTCGCGGCAAGGTACCTCTAACGCAACAAAGGCCGACAAATCGGCGGCGCGGCGAGCACGATGAAAGCGGCATCATCGAGTGGATATAGGAGCGCCTGCCCTATTCCAAAGTCGCCACCCTAACCTTTCATCCACTCCAAAACATGTACGTCAACATCCAAAGTCAACATTTTTTGACATCTTTGAATGCTGACGTACAGCTTTTTGTATGGACCGGAGAAGGCGCAAATGGCGAACCCATCGAGCCGTCAAGACACTTTAGCCGCATGACCATGCACTCATCGATGGCAGGATTCCCTATACTGAGTCACATATGACGGTATCGCGCCAAAGGAGAACGCCGTGACCACGTCGCAGATATCCCTGCTCGCGCTCATCTCGGTTGGAGGCATCGGCATCCTGCTTATCGGAATGAGCACGCTCATGAAAGCCGCCGCCCGCAGGAAAGCCAAGGCCTGCACCGCTATGATCATGGGAACGGTCATTGACCACCGCTTTATGGGCGAAGGCAGAATGTATCCCGTTTTGGAGTACACCGTCGACGGCACGCGGTACCACGTGAGAAAACAATTCCGCGGCGTAAAGACCAAAAGCTTGTCGGGACTCCCCGTCCGCACGCAAAGCGCGGCGTACGAAGACGCCAAGGGCTGGTTGCACGTACAGACAGGACCCATCGCACGCCTAGATACTCTCGCAGAGCAGCTTTGGCCCCTCGGCAGCCAAATGACTGTGCACTACAACCCCAGCAGCCCAGACAAGAGCTATGTCGAGCGCCCCATCGTGGGCGACTTTGCCACGCTGATGTTTAACATCGCGGGTATCTTGCTCATCGCGCTGAGTATTTTGCTCTATGTTCTTATCCAGCGCTAGCTCAGACTGATACATCCCGCGCGCCGCGCGCCGTAATGACCGCCACGACACCAAGGACCAGCTATGGCAACACTCTCCGAACAAGAACGTAAGCGCATCCAGCGATACTGCATTTGCCCCAAGGTTGCCGGCGCGGCGCTTGCCATGGCATTCGTGCTGCCCTTATCGATCATTCCTTTCGAAATGGTCGACGACATCGTCTTCCATCACGAAGGCTTCCAAGAGACAGGCATGATGACCGCCTTGGTGCTCACCGCCATCGAGCTCGTTATATTCTGCTACTGCGCTCTCGCCCCGCGCTTTGGCATGCGTGGCAAGCAGTGGAAGGAAATGCAGCGCCGGCTCGCCGTCGAGCAGAGCGAGAAAGACCGCTCGGCACAAATCGCAGGCGTTGTTGGCACGCAGGCCGCCGCGCGCCTGCTCAAGAACAGCGACAACGAGACCGCGCGCAACCTGGGCGGCGCGGCAGAAGTCGCCGCTGCCGTAGGCGCCGTCGCCACCGCGGCAGACGTGCTTACCGAGAGCTTCGCCAACGCGAAGGCTATGGCAGAGGCCTGTGGCGTGTCTGTCCCCCGTGCAAAGAAGTGGGTCGTCGCGCTTGTGGCGCTGCCCCTCGCGATCGTATGCGGCGCCTATATCCCGCAGCTGGCGCAGGGGAACATCGAGATGCAGGAGAACGCCGCGGCCGCGGCCGAGCAGATCGCCATTGCTCGCAAGGCATTAGAGCCCTCATGCGAGTACGTGTCCGCCGATGACCCCTACGAGCGATACCAAGATTACGGCTATCACGTCCGCGGTTATCTGCACGACGGCGACTCCGATACCCAAAAGACCTATACGTACCTGGATTTTGACAACAAGGGGACACTCACGGAAGTGAGCTACGCGGCAGAGGTCGACCCCGGCGCGAGCCTCGAGGACAACCTCGCCCGTATCGAGCTCGATCTTGACGAGCTTTCCTCTGTTGTCCAAACCATAGACGTCAAGACCGCAAGCCCCGAGCTCCTAGCACCGCAGAAGCTCCCCGAAGAGTTTAGGCAAGCTTTTTTGAACGGCTCGCTCTACGAGAGAATCTCTATCAGGACGAGTGACGACCCTATTAAAGCGTATTACTCGTTTGACACGGATCCCGAGGACGAGTTTGACGAGTACACCCATCCAACCATCCGCATCACGCTGATGGGCAAAACGAACTAGGTGCAGGGAGATGAATGTGACAAAGGGACTGTCCCTTTGTCACATTATTCGAAGCGTAGGGCTTCCACGGGGTCTTTCTTGGATGCGCTACGGGCCGGCAGCAGGCCGGCGACAACCGTCAACAGCACCGAAATCGCGATGAGCACCAGCGCATCCTGCACGGGCAGGCTCATCAAGTTGGGGACCTGTTTGGCAGCAAGCGCCCAGGCATTGACCGGAAAACTCACGAGCACCACGACGACGATGGCGAAGACGCCAGCAATGAGGCCTTCGATGAAAGTCTCGGCGTTGAACACGTTGGCCACATTGCGCTTCGACGCGCCGATCGCGCGCAGGATGCCAATCTCCTTTTTACGTTCCAGCACGCTGATGTAGGTGATGATGCCGATCATGATGGAGCTGACGACCAAGCTGATGCTCACAAATGCGATGAGCACCAAGCTGATGGTGTTCACGATGTCGGTTACCGAACCCATGATAATGCCCATGTAGTCGGTGTACGAGATTGCCTGCTCGTCGTGGCCGGCGGCTTTGACCTGCTTGTTATACGCATCGATGTGATCGAGTACGCGCTCCTTGGCCTCAAAGTCGCGCGGGAAAATCTTAACCGAGATGGGATCTGCCTCATCCGCATAGCCCAACGTGGTCAGATTGTTATCGTAGGTGAGCTGCGACGCCTTGGCATAGCTCATCATGAGCGAACTCAGGTCCTCGGCGTCCATGTTGAAGTGTATGGCATTGGCAAAGGCGCTCGCATCCACACGCATAGCGCCCGCCAGGTTAGCAATACTCGACGACACCTGCGTAGCCACCTGTCCCATGAGCCCCGCCGCGCCTGCTTTAAGCTGGGACGATACAGTTGTCGCAATCTGCTCGCTAATTGTCTGCATCACCTGATCCATAGCCTGTTGCAGATACGGAGCCAGCTGCTTTTGCACATAGTCGGTCATCGCGTGCTGCAGGCGCTCTACCAGGGCATCGCCGCCGAGCGCTTTGAGCTGGGCCAGGATTTGCTGGGCTACCGCATCACTCTCAAGATACGTCGAGAACGCGGCGGCGAGTTTCGACGCGTCCTTAAGATCTTCGGGCGACAGCGCCTTAAGCTGATCAGACTGCAAAAAGCCCTCAAACAGTTGGTTGGCAAGCGTTCCCACCTGCTGCATTTGCTCGGGCGTGAGCTCCAGACCGTCAAAGATGCCCGAGAAATCTGGGGCCGGTGCTTTTGCCATGATGCTGCTGAAGTCGATGTCCTTGCCAACGCCCGAAAGGTCAATATCCAGGCCCGACAAATCGATGCCCGAAAGATCCATGCCACCGGCAGCACCCGAGAGTGCAGATGCATCGAACGAGAACGCGCTCTTCAACGCCGCCTCGTCCACACTGAACATGCTGCCCAGATCCACGCCCTGCTTGGCCTCGCCTTGCAGTTCGTCGAAAGACTTGCCCGTAAAGACATCCGTCTCGGGGTGGGCAAGTTGCTCCTGCACTATCTGTGAATCGGCGGCGCGCTCCATAAGCTGGCGAGTCAGCGCGTGTGTATAGGCAATACCCGGAGACAACGCGCTCGCGTTGGCCATCTCGTTCGGTCGCACCACGCCCACAATACGCACGTCAATACCGTCGGCAACCTTGGCCGTCATAAAGTCGGCATCGCCAGACATGTCGGTCCACATGCCGGTCTCTTCGTTTTTGCGATAGGCATCGGCCGGCGACAACACTTTAAACGCCGTGGACAGCGCGTCGTCGTAGGTAAAGTCGCTGCCGGTCTCGGGCGTCTCGACCTTGCCGTCGGCCGTCATGGCGCTGTTTACCAGATCGTTGAGCTCATCGATATCCAGCGCACCGATGCTGTAGAGCGTGTAGTCGCCCACCGTGCCGCGGCTCGAAAGCACCATTACGGCTTCGTTAGCAGACGTAGGCCAATGGCCGGCGACGACATCGTACTGGCTGTCGAGCAGGCTCTGGTCGTCAATCATCTCGTTAAAGACCGAGGTTCCCATGGATTCCATGCTCACCGTCGCCGCCGAACTCGCGCCGCCGCTCATGGCCTCGGTCATAGCGTTGGGCACCAGCCGGACAGGCTTCTCATCGCCCTTGCCCGCACGATAGACAACCGGCGTCACGCCATAGCCGTACTGGATGGCATTGACCTCTTTATTGATGCCGTCGCCACCGGCATCGAGCCATGCCTTAAAGCTCGTCATGTCGTTGGACTTAACGCTCGCAAACATATCCTTTACGGCCGTGACCACAGGAATCTTATCGGTTCCCCGAGCCTTGCCGTCAGTGCTGCCGTCGGACGAGCCCTCGTTCTTGGACGTATCGTCATCCGTGGTCCCCTGTCCGCCCATCATGGACGACAGGTCGTAATCCTGCTTGGAAATCGTCAGCGGGTAGCTCGAGAGCGTATCCTCCTCGACCTTTTTGATGTAGCCGTTTACGCCGTTGGAGAGCGCCAGAATCGCCGCGATGCCAATAATGCCAATCGAACCTGCAAAGGCAGTCATGGCCGTACGGCCCTTCTTGGTCATGAGGTTTCGGGCAGAAAGCCCCAGCGCCGTCATAAAGCTCATCGAGGTTTTGCGCGTGGGTTTTGCCTCGCGATGTGCGACCGTGGCCACATCAAAGGGGTCGGAATCGTCGGTGACCTTGCCGTCCGCCAGGCTGACGATGCGCGTGGCGTACTGGTACGCCAGCTCGGGATTGTGCGTGACCATGATGACCAGACGATCGCGCGCAACGTCCTTGAGCAAATCCATAACCTGCACGGACGTCGTTGAATCCAAGGCGCCGGTCGGCTCGTCAGCCAGCACAATCTCGGGGTCGTTGATCAGGGCGCGGGCAATGGCCACGCGCTGCATCTGCCCGCCCGAAAGCTGGTTCGGGCGTTTGTCAACGTGCTCGCCCAGACCAACCGTCTCGAGCGCCTTACGCGCACGCTGGCGGCGCTCGGCATGTCCCACGCCCGTGAGCGTAAGCGCCAGCTCCACGTTTTCCAAAATGGTCTGATGCGGAATGAGGTTATAGCTCTGGAACACAAAGCCGATGCGATTGTTACGATAGGCGTCCCAATCGCGGTCGCTGAAGTCCTTGGTCGAGATGCCATCGATCAGCAGATCGCCAGAATCGAAATGGTCGAGTCCACCAATGACGTTGAGCATCGTAGTTTTACCCGAACCCGAGGGACCCAGGATGGCTACAAACTCGTTATCGCGAAAAGACAGGCTTACGCTGTCGAGCGCTACCTGCGTAAACGACTGCGTAACGTACCTTTTGCAAATATCTCTGAGATCCAGCATGGACGGCAACCTCTCTCGCGCGGGCGCGCTCGCCCGCTCCCCCGCCGTTCGCATTCGACGCGTTTGTCCTACTCTATCCTCATTTTTGGCCGGTACCAGTGAGGAATGTAACGAACCGCGCCAAAAAACGAACGGGACAGCACGCCGCATGGCGCACCATCCCGCATATAACATCCCCGATGTGACAAAGAGGCTGTCACTTTGTCACATTCCAATGCGCGCTACTTTTCGAGCCCGCACGGCATAACGTTAGCGCTGCCGCGGCGAGCCTCAGTCACGGCTGCAAAGAAGCGATAGCCGCCCGAGAAGTTAAAGCACTCAAAGCCATGCTGCGCCAAAATGCGGCAAGCAATGTAGCTGCGAATGCCGCTCTGGCAAATTACGTAGACCGGCTTGGCCCGGTCGAGCTCGCCCAGGCGATTGCGCAGATCATCGACGGGAATGTTTACGAAACCATCGATATGCCCGCGCTCATACTCCCCTTCCGTACGAACATCGAGCAGCTGCACGCTGCCATCGCGTGGCAAGTTGGGCTCATCCTCCCAATGCCACTGCGCCAGTATGCCGCGATTGAGGTTCTCGATCATAAAGCCCGCCATATTGACGGGATCCTTCGCCGATGAATACGGCGGCGCGTATGCTAGGTCCAAATCCTTAAGCCTATCGCCGCGCATGCCTGCCTGGATGGCAGTCGCCAGAACGTCGATACGCTTGTCCACACCATCGATGCCCACGATTTGCGCACCCAGCAGGCGCAATCCCTGCTTCTCGAAGACAACCTTCATGGTCATGGGCGTTGCACCCGGATAATAACCCGCATGCGAACCGGGCGACAGGACCACGCTGTCGCAGTCAATTCCCGCCGCGCGTGCTGCCTTTTCGGATAGTCCCGTGCTTGCCGCCGTCAAGTCGAATACCTTGATAACCGATGAGCCCAACGATCCGAGGTAGCAGCTGTCCATGCCGGCTATGACATCGGCGACGACACGCCCCTGCTTGTTGGCGGGGCCGGCGAGCGAAATGACCGCGTCCTCGCCGGTCACCTGATGCGTGACCTGCACGGCATCGCCCACGGCATACACGTCGGCAGCAGAGGTCTCCATGCGGTCGTTGACCACAATAGCCCCCTTGATGCCCAGTTCGAGCCCCGCCTCTTGCGCCAGATGGCTCTCAGGTGCCACGCCAATGGCAAGCAGCACCATATCGGCTCCGATAGGGTCATCGCCCGCAACATGGGTGACAACGCGGCCATCAACTTCCTCAAAACCTGTCACATCGGCCTTGAGGCGCAGATCGATACCGTGCTCACGCACCTCGGTATGCAAAAGGGTCGCCATGTCGTAATCCAGGTTGTTCATAAGCTGGACGGGACGCTGCAGAAGGGTCACCTGGAGCCCCAGCTCGCACAGATTCTCCGCCGTCTCGACGCCAATGAAGCCGCCGCCGATCACGACGGCACTGCTCGGTCGCCGCTCTCGAACATAGCTATGAATACGCAGCGTGTCCTCAACGGTGCGTAGGCTAAAGATTTTATCCGAGTCGATGCCCGGCAACGCAGGGCGAATCGGCTTTGCACCCGGCGACAGGATGAGCTTGTCATACGTCTCGACAAATTCCTCGCCCGTCAGCATATTGCGAACCTCGACCGTATGCGAATCGGGATGGATGGCAAACACCTCGTGACTCGTCTTGACCGCAATGCGAAAGCGATCCCAAAAGCCCTTGGGAGACTGCAGCGTCAATGCACTCTCTTCTTCTATCACGCCGCCAATGTAGTACGGAAGCCCACAGTTGGCATACGATACAAAACCCGTGCGCTCAAAGATGACAATTTGGGCCTGCTCGTCGAGTCTGCGCAAACGTGCCGCCGCCGATGCGCCGCCCGCGACGCCTCCAACGATAACCACCTTCATAGCTAACGCACCACCTTTCCCGTGTAGCCGCTTATGCCGCCGATATTCTTGACACTGCCATACCCAGAACGCTTAAGAAAACTCACAGCTTGGTTGCTTCGCGCACCGCTCAGGCAATGCACGAAAAGCTGCGTGCCCTTTCGACGTATACCCATGATGCTACCCCGAAGCAGAAAAAAGAGTCGCTGTTTCCAGCGACTCCCCTTCAGTTGCCTGTCCCACGAATCTACTGTTCGCTCTTCGCGAGTGCTTGATCGATCAGTTTATTGAGCGCCTCGCGCTGCTCAGCGGAGTTGATGCCGCCCATGATCGGCTCTCCCACAATGTTACCGTTCTGGTCGATCACGTACGTGGTCGGGAACGAGTACAGGTTGGAGGTGAACTTGCCGGCCTCGCTATCCGACTTGAACCAGATGTTCTTGTACGTCACGCCCTTCTTGGAAAGTACGTCCTTGGCGTCTGCCACCTCGTCTTTGTTGCCATCGAGCGTAAAGGAATTAACGCCCACGACCTGGCCGCCCTTCTCGGCAAGCTCCTTGTTGAGCTTCTCCAGATCGCCCAGCTCTCCCACGCACGGCTTGCAGGTGGTAAACCAGAAGTTCATGACGGTGACCTTGTTCTTGGAGAACAGCTCGTCGCTGTTTACATCGTTGCCGTCCAAGTCCTTGCCCTTAAAGCTGGGGAACTTCGTCTCCCCGCTCTCGCCGTTGGTCATGCCTGCGGTCGAGGCATCGACGCTCTCTCCCTCGCCGGGCGTGCTGCCACATCCGGGAAACTCCTTCTCCAGCGCCATGAGCTTATCCTCGATCTCCTTGACCTGCTGCGCGCCGGCCTTAAGCGTCTTGAGCTCGTCAGCCGTAAACTGATCCTTGGCGCCCTCGATGGTATCAAGCAAAAAGTCGCCGTAGTTCTTGCCGTCCTCAATCATGGGAGTGTCTTTGTTGGCCGCAAGAAACACCTTTTCCCATAGGGCGTTATCGCTCGCAAAGATCTCGTTTTCCTTTTGCAGCAGCTGCTGGTACAGCTCGGCCGCCTCCTCGGCGCTCGACGGCTTTTGTGCCACAAGCTCGGCGATTTGCGTATCGCCGCTCGTGGCATCCTTTGCGTCGCCCTTGGGGGCAGAGCACGCTGCGAGAGTCAGCGCCAGCACGGGCAGCATCAACAAGGCCGCAATTTTTGACAGTTTCATGGTTCCTCCGTTTATATCGAAGCTTATATAGATACCTATTTGTTTTCGCAGGCTTGCGCGGGCTGCGCGGGTTTGTCGCCCGTCACACCCAGCCCGTAGCGAAAGCTAATGGCATCGACGGGGCATGCGCCCACGCATTTGCCGCAACGAATGCACTCGGCATGGTTGGGCGTACGCGTAACGTCCACGTCCATCTGACACACTTTGGCGCACTTACCGCACGAGACGCATTTGCACTGGTCAACCTGAATCCCCAGCAACGACACCTTGTTCATGAGTGCATAAAACGCACCGAGGGGGCAAATCCATTTACAGAAGGGGCGGTAGAACAGCACGCTCAGCACCGCAACCACAATGAGGATCGCGAGCTTCCAGGTAAAGAGCTTTCCCAGCGCGGAGCGGATTCCCACGTTCATGATGGACAGCGGAATCGCGCCCTCGAGCACACCCTGCGGGCAGATGTACTTGCAAAAGAACGGGTCGCCCATGCCCACATCGTTGACTACCAGAACGGGCAGTAGCACCACGGCAAACAGCAGCACGGCGTACTTGATGTACGTGAGCGGCTTGAGCTTTTTCGTCGAGAGCTTTTTGCCGGGAATCTTATGCAGAAGCTCTTGCAGCCATCCAAACGGGCATAAAAAGCCGCATACAAAACGTCCCAGCAGCACGCCGATCAGGATGAGTGTTCCGGTGACGTAATACGAAAAGCTGAACTTAGACGAGCCCACCACCGACTGAAACGACCCGATGGGGCACGCACCTGAGGCCGCCGGACACGAGTAGCAGTTGAGCCCCGGCACGCAGACGGCTTTGCCCGCCCCCTGGTAGATGCCTCCCTTGGCAAAATTAGGCAGGTGAATGTTGGTCGCAAGCGTTGCCGCCGCCTGAATCAATCCGCGAAATCTCGCCAAAAGATGCGATACGGTATTTTTTCTTTTAACCAATTCCGATACACTCCAAGCACAGCCTGATTGCCTTGGCCAGCACGGCATCTGCCTCGCCGCGCATAATGCCAAAGCCAACCATGGCTACCCCAACGATCAGCAAAGCCACCTGCGCCACAGGCTTAATCGCTTTGAACAATCTGACCACTCCTTTCGTTTCGCGACCCATTGGACCATACCGACTATAAAATCCGTGTTAAGCGAGAATGACTATGCAAGGAGAACGTTATGCGCATCTTGGTCGTCGAGGACGAGCGGGCGCTGTGCGATGCAATCGCACGCAGCCTGCGCAACTTGGCCTATAGCGTCGACTGCTGCTACGACGGGCAGCAGGCCCTCGATCTGCTCGATATCGAGACCTTCGATCTTGTCGTGCTCGACCTTAATCTCCCCCACGTCGACGGCATGACCGTACTCAGGCAGCTCAGAATTACCGATTGTGAGACCAAGGTGCTCGTGCTGTCGGCACGCGGCGAGGTCTCCGACAAGGTAGCGGGGCTCGATGCGGGCGCCAACGACTACCTCACCAAGCCGTTCCACCTTGACGAGCTGGCGGCACGTATCCGCAGCCTCACGCTCAGGCGCTTTACGCAAAGCGATGTTGTCCTGACCTGCGGATCGCTGAGCTTTGACACCAAGGCGCGCGTCGCCTCCGTGGGCGACGAGGCCCTATCCCTCACACGCAAGGAGACCGGCATCTTGGAGTACCTGATGCTTAACCAGGGACGACCGGTGAGCCAAGAGGAGCTCATCGACCACGTATGGGATAGCAGTGTCAACAGCTTTAGTAACGCGACCCGCGTGCACATCTCGTCACTGCGCAAAAAGCTGCGCGGTGCGTTGGGGCACGACCCCATCCGTAACCGAATCGGCGAGGGCTACGTTATGGAGGACGGCGAATGAAGCGACTGTCCCTGCAATGGCGCATCACGTTGATGACAGCTCTGCTGATATGTTTGACCTGCGTACTTATTAATTGCCTGGTTGGCTACTCCGGCATGCGCTACATGGACTCAATCGGTACTGAAATGTCGGAGCATAGCAAGGCGGAGGCGGCCTCGCCCAACTCGTTCGACCCGACGAGCAAGGAGCTCGACGACGATCTGACCATCGTCGTGAGCGACGCCCAAGAATCGTTTGGTGCGACGAGCTGGTACATAACCGCAGCGGTGACGCTACTCGGTGGCGTGCTGGCCTACTTTGTGAGCGGGCATGCGTTGCAGCCGCTGCGTACCTTTGCAGCGCAAGTCGAGAGCGTGCGGCCCGACAACCTCGCCGACACAAAGATCAGCGAAGATGTGCCCTCTGAGCTTAGGCGTTGCAGCGCGTCGTTTAACGACATGATTGCCCGCCTTGACGAAGGTTTTTCTGCACAAAAACAGTTTACGGGCAATGCGGCGCACGAGCTGCGCACGCCGCTTGCGCTCATGCAAGCTCAGGTTGAGCTGTTTTGCGCCGAGCACCCCGACGCCGATGCAGATACAGCGCGTCTGCTCGGGCTGCTGCAAGAGCAGACCGAGCGAATGACGCACATGACAAAGACCCTGCTCGAGATGAGCGAGTTGCGCAGCGTCCCCTGCAACGATGCGATTGACCTGGCGCCGATGATCGAAGAAGTGCTCGCCGACCTGGCGCCCCTTGCCGAGCAAAAGGGCATCGCGCTCGCAAGCGAGGGCGACGCGCAAACGACCGGCAGCGACACGCTGATCTATCGGCTGCTGTTCAACTTGGCCGAAAACGCCATTCGCTACAGCACGCCCAACTCGACCGTGCGAATCAGCGCCCGCGTCGAGGGCGACCGTGTACTGCTACGGGTGCACGACCAGGGACAAGGCATTCCCGAGCAATACCAGACGAGCATCTTTCAGCCCTTCTTTCGCGTCGATAAATCGCGCAGCAGGGCATATGGCGGCGTGGGGCTGGGGCTTGCGCTGGTCTGGGAGATCGCCGCACTCCACGGCGGTTCCATCGAGGTCGAAGAGAGCTCAGAGAGGGGAACGACTATGCTCGTGACTCTTCCCACTCGCGCGCTCGGCTCATCAAAATAACGAACGGGACGGCACGCCGTGTGGCGCACCGTCCCGCACATATCATCGCCGATGTGACAAAGGGACTGTCCCTTCGTCACATCTGCTAGCTCTCGTCGCCCACCAGCTGAGTTAGCTTACTCCCACTCGACCGTGCCGACGGGCTTCGGTGTGAGGTCGTAGCAAACGCGGCAAATGCCGGGGACCTCGGCGGTCACGCGGGCGGTGATGCGCTTGAGCAGCGCCCAATCGAGCTCGGGCACCTCGGCGGTCATGACGTCGACGGTGTTGATGCAGCGGATGATGCAAGGCCAGTCGTAGGCGCGCTTGCCCTCGCGCACGCCGGTGGCGCGGAAGTCGGGCACCACGGCGAAGTACTGCCAGATGGTCAGGCCGGCCTTATCGATCTCCTCGCGCACGATGGCGTCGGCCTCGCGCAGCGCCTCGAGGCGATCGCGGGTAATGGCACCCAAGCAGCGGACGCCCAGGCCGGGGCCGGGGAACGGCTGGCGCTCAACCATGTTCTCGGGCAAACCGAGCTCGCGGCCCACGACGCGGACCTCGTCCTTGTACAGCAGCTTAACGGGCTCGCAGAGCTCAAACTGCAGGTCCTCGGGCAGGCCGCCAACGTTGTGGTGGGCCTTCACGCCGTCCTGGGACTCCAGAATGTCGGGGTAGATGGTGCCCTGGGCAAGGAAGCTGACCTCGTCGCCAACCTTGCGGGCCTCCTCCTCAAACACGCGGATGAACTCGGCGCCGATGATCTTACGCTTGGCCTCGGGCTCCTCAACGTCCACGAGCTTGCCCAAGAAACGATCGGTGGCGTCAACGTAGACCAGGTTGGCGTCCATCTGGTTCTTAAAGACGTCGATGACCTGCTCGCTCTCGCCCTTGCGCATGAGACCGTGGTTCACATGCACGCAAATGAGCTGCTTGCCAATGGCCTTGATCAGCAGGGCCGCGACAACAGAACTGTCGACGCCGCCGGAAAGGGCCAGCAGGACCTTCTTGTCGCCGATCTGCTCGCGGATTGCGGTGACCTGCTCGTCGATGAACGCCTGGGCAAGTTCGGGAGTGGTGATACGCACCATATCGTCGGGACGCTTGTTGGGATCCATGCAGGGCTCCTTTTCGATTCGATGGAACGCGCCGCGCATATGCAAACGCGCTGTCATATGTCCTCATTATATGCAGAGCGAGGTTCGTTTCCCATCGCTGCGACGGAGCTTTTTGCAGGGGCGGCAGTTTTTCCTTATGCCAAGGTCAGCTAGGCTTCGGTAGCCACCTTAAGAGCATCGCCAATAGACTCTTCCTTTATGCGTTCGGCATAATCGTAGGCGATACCCACAAATTCCAGTTCCGGGCAACAGGAGTAAAATGGCTGCTATTGTTGTCAGCTGTTGGGAGATGGAAGATGGACTGCGATGGCTACCCATGCGTTCCCATGCCGTTGATGTGCACTGCCTTTGTGCCGGGGCAGATTGACGCTGCGGTTGCAGGCATTTCCGACCCCGATTCGCGCGCCATTGCCACGGCAGAAGCGCTGTACTTTCGCGGACAGGCCACCCTCGCTGCCAAGACGGCGCGCCCCTATCTTGACGTCACCGATCCCGCGCTGCGCTATTCCGCATGCTTTATCTGCGGATACGCCAGTCTGTCGCTCAACCGTATCGCCGACGCCCGCCGGTGCCTTGCGGGCATCCTCGATACGCCGGCCGACGAGGAATCGCCCGCCGTCCACGCCACGCATATCCTGTTCGCCTCGGCCGCGAGCGTCCTGCTGCACTTGCCTTCCCCGTATTCTGCCGAAGAGTTTTATCCACTTGCGGCGCACCTACCCGAAGGCCTGCGACTGTTCGCCAGCTACGTGATGGCGCACGCCTTGTATCTGCGCGGCGAATACGGCCGCAGCCTGGGCATGGCGGAAAACGCCCTAATTATGAAACAGGGAAGCTATCCCATCTCGGAACTGTTCCTGCACCTGGCAGCTTCCATGGCATGCATGAGCCTCAAGGACATCGACGCCGCAAAAGCGCATTTTGGAGCCGCTTGGGACATTGCGCGCCCCGACGGCCTTATCGAGCTCATCGGCGAGCACCACGGCCTTTTGCAGGGGCTTATCGAGGCGTGCCTAAAAACGCAATACCCTGACGACTTCGCGCACATCATCGAGATCACGTACCGCTTCAGCTACGGCTGGCGGCGCATCCACAACCCCGATTCGGGCGAGGACGTTGCTGACGATTTAACGACCACGGAATTCACCATGGCCATGCTCGCCTGTCGTGGGTGGACCAACGCCGAAATCGCACGCCATATGGGAGTATCGCCGGGCACCGTCAAAAACCGCCTATCCGGCGTATACGCAAAGCTTGGCATCGGCACACGCGCCGAGCTGGTCGCGCATATGTTGCGTTAGCGACCGGGCTGCCAAGCGCATCGAACGCGTTCCGGAACCCGGCGCTTCGCTCGATCAATTTGGACATTTTGACCCTTGAACGGCACTACCGCCACGGGGCGCCTTCTCGCACAATTGGATTATTTCCACCGATATTTGCGGGATGGGAGCCCAAGATGCTTGATCGCCGTTCGTTACTTGTTGCCGGAGCGTCCTCGCTAGCGAGCATCATGTTGCCTCGCGTGCCGGGAAGCGAAAATGCCTTCCTGCTGCCGTTCGCGCCCACCGAAGCCTATGCCGACGAAAAAGATCCCTTCAGGGTGCTCGTTCTCTCGCGCACCATGTTTGGTGTGGTCGTGGTCGACGTCGCCAACAAGAATATGCCCATCAAAGGAGCGCAGGTCACGCTCACGTCGCGCTACGTCGCAGGCAAGCAGCTCGCCGCCACGACCGATGAAGAAGGCACGGCCATCTTTGAGGTCGCCCCTCTTTCGGAAGGCTACGTGGACGAGGCAACGCTTCTCGACGCGTACGACTTTAACGGCGGCATCTCCATTAGCATGGCGGGCTACCGTGATGTCGAGATTCCCCTTGCGCGTATCCAGGGCGGCACCGCCATTACCGCACCCACACGTCCGCTCTCCGATGGCGAGCCGTACTTTCGACAGCTCACATTCGACGAATGGGACATCCAGTACGCTGAAGCCACGTTCATGGCATTGCCGAAGGACGACACGGCAAACGAGCAGCCCGATACGCTCGCCTTTACCGTGCAGACTCATCTGCCGCAGGGCGGGCAGGCAACATTGCATATCAATAAAGTGATGCCCGCTGCGGGCAGCTCAACCGAAACCGTCACGCAGATTGGCCAGATCAAGGCCAGCGCATCAGGCGCGGATAATCTGGCGACGTTCACACTCGAAGACAAGTTTCTCGACGCGGCATCGGGCCTTCTGGAGGAAGGGTGCAAGCTGCGCTTTGTTCTCGACTATCAGGGCAAAACCTACACGCTCTCCTCCCCCATGGCCGTTGTCACTGCGCCGGCCGCAAAGGCAGAATCGGGCTCGACCACTATCGTCCCCACTACCATGGACCAAGAGGTCACTCCGTTTGATTTCCCCGCGGCGTTTCCCGGCATCGGCGGCAATAAGTTCACGTGTTGGATGCCCACATTTCCGATCCTCTTCGATTTCTCGTTTGCTGGATACGTGCTGTTTGGCGGAGGATACAAACCAGCCAGCTATATGAACGATTCGGGCAACCCTGATCCGGAATACTGGAAGAAATCGCCACGCGAGTCGGGCACCAAGCAGGCAAACCGCTATCTCGACGAGATGGAGGGGAAGTGGAATCAGTACAAGAGTATGAGTGCCGGTTCGGGCACCGATCCAAGAAACACCAAGCTCCTTCGCCACCATTGCACGCCGCTGTTCACGATGGATATCGCCACACAGCTGTACGGCTCGCTCGCCTACGATTGGGTGGGCAAAACCTGGGGTAACAACAACGACCCCGCATACGGCAATATTAAGGCCCTCTTCCAGGCAAGAACCGACCTCAATTGGACCGAGCAGTTTACCCTAGGACCGGTGCCATTTTTCCTAAACGTCAACCCCTGGGTGCTGGCGAAGCTGGCGCTCGCCGTGGGTGCCCACACGCACGGCAGCGGCGCGGCGTTTTTTAAAAACATTTCGCTCGACTATTCCAACACGTCGGGCTCGTTCACCATCCAGATCGGACTTGCCGTCACCTTTGGCGCCGGCGTTGCAGGCGTCGCTTCGTCTGCCGTGCGCGGCGCCGCATCCCTCACGCTGTTCATTGGGTACGAGAAGGCAGATGGACACCAGCCTCCGCGGCTGCGCGTAGGTGCAGACGTCGATGTCGACGTGATACTCCAGTTCGTAATGTTCAAGTGGACCACCAAGGCTTGGTCGGGGTCGTGGCCCACACTCATCGATTCGTGGAATATGTCGGTGAACAATGGCGACCAGTATGTGCTCCAACGCTCTGAGCTGGCATTGGGTGGAGATACGCCTTACACGCTGGATGCCCGCTTCGGCACGCCCGGCAACATCGAGGCGTGCGGCGTGCCGCAATTTATCGCATCGGCCACCATCGTCACCAACGCCGAGCTGCTCGCACGCGCCGAGGTTAAGGCCACTGCCGTAAACGCCGCGCCCGTTGTGCGCGATTGGGATCAAGCGGTCACGCGCATTGAGCTCGAGGCGAACGCGGAGAGCGACGACACGGGACAGGTCGAACATTTCGTCCACGCGCTGATGGAGAACGACGAAAATGCCGCACCGATGTATGAGTACACCTACATCGGTCAGTCAACGAACGCCGTTGCGGACCCCAACACCAATTCTGCCGGCGTGTCGGAGGACGAGCGTGGCGGCATAAAACCCTCGAGCGACAACGTGCTGTTTTCCGGCGTGCTCAGCGAAGCCCACATGAAGCTAACGATGATTGCCGGCGCAGAATGCCTGTTCCGTATCGCCTCGGTGCGCTACGGCGACAATGGCCGCTCGCGCCTGGTGGTGCACACAAAGGCAAACGGCACGTGGTCCGCTCCCACGCCCGTGGACTTTCCCCTTGGGTTTGGCGAGAACGACGTGGAGCGCGACGGCATATACGATTACGACTTCGACGTGGTGGAATATACGAACGGAAGAGAAAACCAGGACGCCTACGTGTTGCTGGTCTCGGGCGAGCGCCCCGAAGGCGACGCAACCCGGTTCGATACGGCAAGCACAGCCGGCATACTGTCCGTTGTGCGCCTGCGCATAAGCAACGACGGAGTTCATGTGGTGTCGCATACGTCATGGCGCAGCATCTCGCGCGGCCGCCTGCAAGAGGATGGCTACCATTGCCTGCAGTGCCCGCGCATCACGGTAGGCAAGACGCTGGTCGACGGACGCCTGTCGGGTGCCTACCTCCACCGCCGCGGAACCACCGCAGAGAAGGCGCTCGGCAGCGAGGCCGAGGTTGCGCTGGAATGCTTTACCCTGTGGTCGGATGATTTGGGCGACAGCCTGACGTTCCGCCAAGTTCTTCGCTTTCCGCAGGCACCGTCGAGTATCGAGCTGAGCGAGCCCGAGAATATCAACGGCAAAATGGTGGTGCCCGTTGCGTACGAGACCGCAGACGGTTGCGGCTGCGCATCGTACGCCGTGATCGGCCAGTCCATTGCGGGCTGGGGCGTTATGCCACCAGACGCCACGGTGCCCCATGCGGTGCCGTGGCCACAACATTCGGGCTTTTTGGCCACCGTCAACGAGCAGCTGCAGCATATTACTTGGACGCGAGGCGCATCGGCATTTGCAACGCAGCCCGTGGGTGCCGCAGGCTGTGGCCCGGCATCGTTTAGCGTAAGCAACAACGGCAGGTGCGCGCTCTATGTAGAGAACACCGATGGCAAGGTGGGACAAACCTACGACGAAGAAGGCAACCCGGTAGCAGTGATGGGCAAGCACTTCCGCATCTTCGCCAGCACCTTGGCAGGTGATCTGTTCACGGAGCCGTTCGTGATGTGCGAGCTGGACCATCCCGTCGATCAGATAACGACATTTTTGACGTCGGGAGGTATGCTCTCCGCGCTCGCCACGCACGTTGTGAGCGCGGAGCAGAGCGAGGCAGAGCTGCACGGCATCGAAGTGCCCTTGGTGGCGTGTGCCACTCCGACGGGGGCGGTCGCTACCTCGGGCGCGGTGGTGCCCGGAGCAGCAGGTGAATCCTTCATGGTCACGGTGCGAAACGACGGCAACACCTTGCTGACCGCCGGCACGATCGATCTGTACCGAGAGGGCTCCAGCCAGCCGTTCTCCAGCGCATCCATCGGATTCGGAGTGAACGCACGTATGGCATCGATCTACGATCCGGAGCTTGCCGAGGACGCTTCGGCCAACGACATGGCACACGCGAAGTACGCACTCGAGACGCTGGGCGCACGTTTTGCGACGCACCCGCTGGTAGCCGACAACGGCAACGCCGTGCTGGCACCGGGCTGCACGGCACAGTTCCGCATGAGCTTCGCCATCCCCGAGAGTTGGAGCGACGAAGTTGGCAAACGCGTAACGCTGTATGCGAAGGCACGTAATCTGGTGGCGCTCGATCCCATAACGCTCGAGGAAATTCGACCGGGCGCAAACTCGGCGCTGGGCGCCGTACTGCACGAGCTTCATGTGCCCGACGCGGCATGCGAACGCTCAGAAGCTCAGGTCGGTGTATGCGACAGCGCGGATACGACAGGACTTCACGACGCCCCGATGACAGCAGACGGCGATGGTGGTTCGAGTGGCGGCGGTGCTGACGAGGGCGGCGGCTCCGGCGGAAGCAGCTCCGGCAGTGGCAAGGACCACGGCAATAACAAGCGCTCCGGAAAAGCGGGTGCGCTTGCGGGCACGGGCGATGTCAACGCTCCCCTTACGGCAGCCGCTGCAGCACTCGCCGCGGCAGGCGCCGGCCTCGTCGCCTACAGTGCCCGCCGCACGGCGCTCGAAACCGACACCGCCAATGAGGTCAATTCGGATAAGCCTCGCTAGCTCCTAGTTACTTTTGTGAGAGGCGCCGACTCGGCTCATCGAACATCAAAATGGGCTGGTTCTGGATACCCAGAGCCAGCCCATTGCGCATTAGATGTCGCCAGCGGAGTCGAGCTCGGCTTCCTCGCCCCGCATTCCACCGAGGACAGTGGGGCACTATCGTTTAAGGGCTTCGTTATTGCTCGATGGCCTTCTTTACGACTGCGGGGACGCCTGCCGCCACCACGTTGTCCGGAAGGTCTTCCGTCACGACGCTGCCCGCGGCAATTACGCAACCGCTGCCGATGGTAACTCCCTGCAGCACTGACACGTTCGCGCCAAACCAGCAGTTATCGCCGACAACGATGGGCAGAGCCTTCTCGAGACCCAAGTTGCGGTCCTTTGCCTTTAGGGGGTGCGAAGCGGTGTAGAAGCCGCAAAACGGCCCGATAAACACGTTGCCACCAAAGGTGATAGAGCCGCCGTCCATAAAGTAGCAGCCATGGTTTACAAAGCAGCCCTCACCAAAGCTCGTCTTGCTCCCGTAGTCAAAGTAGGCAGGCGAAAGGACCGTCAGCCCCCCGAGAAGATCGGTATCGAGCAAGGACTTCAAAGCATCGAGCTGTGCGTCGCTTCCAGGTTTTGCCATATTAAAGTCATAGCAGAGCGCCTCCGCCTTCGCGCGTTGCGCCAGGAGCTCCTCGTCAAAGTTGGCATCATGCCACTCACCGCGCTCCATCTTCTCTTTCTCGGTCATTGCGCCCCCTCAAACAACATGCAGTCTTGATGCGGCAATTCTACCAGCCGATAAGCCACGGTTTTAACACGAGCACCACACCGCGCAGGGAATGACCGCAGAAGCCAAAGGTGCCCGACTCCGAACGCGCGTTCGATGGATTTCGTGTTAGATGGAATCGCCCGGGGCCTGGGCTATGCTACCTTGACTATCTATATGACTAAAACGCAGCAAAGGAGCACCGAGAGAGCGAGTATGGCAAAAAACACCGCAAACTATGGTAACGACAGTATCCGCCAACTCAAGGACGAGGAGCGCGTACGCCTGCGCCCCGCCGTCATCTTTGGCTCGGACGGCCTCGATGGTTGCGCGCACGCCGCCTTCGAGATCCTGTCCAACGCCGTTGACGAGGCGCGCCAGGGCTACGGCAAGCTCATCACCCTCACCGCCTTTCGCGATGGCTCTATCCAGGTAGAGGATAACGGCCGCGGCTGCCCACTCGATTGGAACCCCTCCGAGAAGCGCTTTAACTGGGAACTCGTCTTTTGCGAGCTCTACGCCGGCGGCAAATACAACAACAATCAGGGTGGCGACTACGACTTCTCGCTCGGCACCAATGGCCTGGGCTCCTGCGCGACCCAGTACGCCTCCGAATACATGGACGTCACCGTCTGGCGCGATGGCAACAAATACTCCCTGCACTTTAAGAAGGGCAAGGTTGTCGGCGCCAAAAAGAAGGCTCTCGAGATTGAGCCCAGCGACGAGGACCGTACCGGCACCACCATCAAGTGGCGCCCCGATCTTGAGGTCTTTACCTCGATTAGCATCCCCCACGATTGGTATCGCGAGACCATGCGCCGTCAGGCCGTGGTCAACGCCAACGTGACCTTCCGTCTGCGCATAGAGGGCGACGACGGCGAGTTTTCCGAAGAGGATTTTTGCTATCCCAAGGGCATCGAGGACTACGTGCTCGAGAAGGTCGGTACCGACTACCTCACCGAGCCTTTCTTTATCGAGGCCGACCGCCGCGGTCGCGACCGCGAGGACCTACCCGACTACAATGTAAAAATCACCGCATGCATGTGCTTCTCGCGCACCTTCATGATGCAGGAGTACTACCACAACTCATCGTGGCTCGAGAACGGCGGCTCACCCGAGAAGGCGGCCCGCAGCGCTCTGACCAGCGCCATCGATGCCTACATTAAACAACAGGGCAAATACAACAAAAACGAGAGCGGCATTAAGTGGCAAGACGTCCAGGACTGTCTGGTACTGGTGACCAACTGCTTCTCCACTCAGACGTCCTACGAAAACCAGACCAAGAAGGCCATCAATAACCGCTTTATCCAGCAGGCCATGACGGCCTTCTTTAAGGAGCGCCTCTCGACCTACTTGATCGAGAACAAAGACGCCGCCAACAAGATCGTGGAGCAGGTGCTCATCAACAAGCGCTCGCGCGAGAACGCCGAGAAGACGCGCCAGAGCATCAAGACCAACCTGCAGCAGAAGACCGACATGGCCAACCGCGTGCAAAAGTTCATCGACTGCCGCTCCAAGGACAAGAGCCGTCGCGAGATCTACATCGTAGAGGGCGACTCGGCAGCAGGCGCCATTCGCACCTCGCGCGATGCCGAGTTTCAGGGTGTTATGCCCGTCCGCGGCAAAATCCTCAACTGCCTAAAGGAGGACTACCCGCGCATCTTTAAGTCCGACATCATCATGGACCTCATGCGCGTGCTGGGCTGCGGCGTGGAGATCAAGGACAAGCGCATCAAGAACCTTGGCGCCTTTGACCTAGACAACCTCAACTGGAATAAGGTCATTATCTGTACGGACGCCGACGTCGACGGTTATCACATCCGCACGCTCGTGCTCACCATGCTCTACCGCCTGGTGCCCACACTTATCGACGAGGGTTACGTGTATATCGCCGAGTCGCCGCTCTACGAGATCAACTGCAAAGAGAAGACCTACTTTGCCTACACCGAGCTCGAGAAGAACGGCATCCTCAAGGAGATTGGCGACCAGAAGTGCTCGATCAACCGCTCCAAGGGTCTTGGTGAGAACGATCCGGACATGATGTGGCTCACCACCATGAACCCCGAGACGCGCCGCCTGATCAAGGTAGAACCCGAGGACGTCACCAAGATGGAGACCATGTTCAACCTGTTGCTGGGCAACGACGAGACGGGCCGCAAGCGTCACATCTCCGAACACGGCAAGGAATACCTGGACCAGCTGGACCTGCAGTAGCAGCAAATCGATAACGACGGCCCATAAGAAGTTCAAGAGGAAATCGTGGCAAAGAAGAAGACGAAGAACCAGCCCAAGAAAAAGCAGGTCAACGCCGAGAACGTCATCGGCCTGCACTCCGAGGTCACCGATCAGCCGATCACGCAGACGCTCGAGGTCAACTACATGCCCTACGCTATGAGCGTCAACGTCTCGCGTGCGTTCCCCGAGATTGACGGCTTTAAGCCCTCGCACCGCAAGCTGCTCTACACCATGTACAAGATGGGTCTGCTCAAGGGCGAGCGCCAGAAGAGCGCCAACATCGTGGGCCAGACCATGAAGCTCAACCCGCACGGCGACGCCGCGATCTACGAGACGATGGTGCGCCTGGCCACCGGCAACGAGGCGTTGCTCGCCCCCTTCGTTGAGTCGAAGGGCAACTTTGGCAAGTACTATTCGGGCGACCTGAGCTACGCCGCCTCGCGCTATACCGAGGCCAAGCTCTCCCCCATTAGCGCCGAGATCTTCAAGGACATCGACAAGGACCCGGTCGACTTCGTCGACAGCTACGACGGTGCCATGAAGGAGCCGCGTCTGCTGCCCACCACGTTCCCCAACATCCTCGTCTCGGCCAACAAGGGCATCGGCGTCGCTATGGCGTCCGATATCTGCGGCTTCAACCTCAACGAGGTCTGCACCGCCACGATGCACTACCTGAAGGACCCCGACTGCGACCTGCTCGAGTACATGCCCATGCCCGATTTCTCGACCGGCGGCGAGATTATCTACCGCCGCGAGGAGATGGAGAAGATCATCGAGACCGGTCTTGGCAGCTTCCAGATTCGCTCCCGCTGGCGCTGGATTCCCGAAGAGCGCATCATCGAGGTGTATGAGATCCCCTACACCACCAAGACCGATGTCATCATCGAGCGCATCGTCAAGCTCTCCAAGGAGGGCAAGGTCAAAGAGATCGCTGACATCCGCGACGAGACCGACCTCTCGGGCTTGCGCATCGCCATCGACCTTAAGCGCGGCGTCGACCCCGACAAGCTCATGGCCAAGCTCTATCGCTCGACCACGCTGCAGGACTCGTTCTCGTGCAACTTCAACGTGCTCGTCGACGGCTATCCCCGTGTTATGGGCGTGCGCCAGATCCTGCGCGAGTGGGTCAAGTGGCGTATTGAGTCCACGCGTCGCCGCATTAACTTTGACCTGGGCAAAAAGTCCGAGCGCCTGCACCTGCTGCACGGCCTTGAGGCGATCCTGCTCGACATCGACAAGGCGATCGCCATCATCCGCGGCACCAAACTCGAGGCCGAGGTCGTGCCCAACCTTATGAAGGGTTTCGACATCGACGAGACCCAGGCCGAGTTTGTCGCCGAGCTCAAGCTCCGCAACATCAACGAGGAGTACATCCTCAACCGCACCAAGGACATCGCTAAGCTCGAGGGCGAGATTGCCGAGCTTGAGGAGATCCTTTCGAGCGAAGAGAACATCAAGAAGGTCATCAGCGACGAGCTGGCCGCGATCAACAAGAAGTACGTGATGCCGCGCCGCACGGGCAGGATCGAGCCCCATGAGGTTATCGAGGTAAGCTTGGAGCCCGAGGTCGAGGAGTACCCGGTTACGATCATGCTCTCGCGCGATGGCTACCTCAAGAAGATGACGGACCGCGTGCTCAAGAAGGCGACCACGCTCAAGTACAAGGACGGCGACAAACCCTTTATCGAGTTCCCGTCCTCCAACACCCACGAGCTGCTGGTCTTCACCAACAAGAGCCAGGTGTACAAGTGCAAGGTTGCGGCGTTTGAGGACACCAAGTCGGCCCAGCTGGGCTCGTACCTACCGACCGATCTTGAGATGGAACCCGACGAGAGCGTCATCTGGGTCATCGACCCCGAGGACTACAAGGCCGACGTGCTGTTTGTCTTTGAGAACGGCCGCGTGGTGCGCGTCGCACTTTCCGGATATGCTACCAAAACCAACCGCAAGCGCCTCAAGAACGCCATCTATGGTGGCAGCAAGCTGCTGTATGCCCAGGTGCTCAAGGAGGACCGCGACATCGCGCTGGTCTCGAGCGACTACCGCCTGATGAACTTCAACACGTCGCTGCTCAAGACCAAGACGACCACCAACACGCAGGGCGTCCAGGCCTTTACGGCCAAGAAGGGCCGCTCGGTCACCACCGTCGGCACGACCGAGGAAATCCTTGGCGCCGGCGTCTCGGCCGAAAAGTTCACCGCGCAGAGCCTGCCCTCTGCTGGTGCCCTTATGAAAGAAAACGACATGCCGAGTCTGTTTGACTAAAACAACGGTGGCCAAACCGTCATGGTTGTACAAAGCAGCGGGGCCCGGAGCACAGCAACATCGCGCTCCGGGCCCCATGCATTACAGCAGCATCATCCCTATAGACAAAATGTCGCATAAAGTGGAACAGACATAAGCCCATCATTCATTCCAAAGGGCTTAGTCGATAGTCTGATAAGGCGCACGCCCGGATGGGTCTTTTTAAGTGAGGACAGGCTTCGAGATCTTGTGTTCTCCCCCGCCTTGACTTCAATCGCAGACAAGCATCCCTGCTTCTCTACTACAAAGTCGATTTCCGCACGATTATCTCGCGCCCAATAATGCAGCGGATAGCCCATGGCTGAAAGCTGTTGGGCAACGTAGTTTTCGGTAAGTGCACCCATGAATGTGCCGCCGATGCCGGCAAGAATATCGGCGCGTTGAGCACCGGCCTTGGAGACGAGCAGCCCTGTATCCGCCTGATAGATTTTAAAAGCAGAAGGGTTAACGAAGGCCTCTAAAGGGCTTTCGATCTTCCCAACTAGGCTGCAGCGCGCCACCGTACCCGACAATACAAGCCAGTCGAGAGCATCTCCAAAGAGAGACGCATTGCCCCCCGCTCGCACTACCTTGTATTGAAATTTGCGATTCTCTTTGGCAAGCTGCTGTGGAATGGAATCGAAGCACGCACGCGTCTTTGCGCTCAAGCGTTCATCAGCATATTTATTGGTGTCGGCGGAATATCCGTCGAGAATAATCCGATGCTTTTCGGCCACATCAATGATTGACTGATCATCGATATACGTTTGGACCGCCTCGGGCATTCCGCCAACAACAAGATACTGTCGATAGAGCCCAAGCGCCTTTTCATGAAGGCTTGGCGCAAGAGGACCCATTAACTCGAATGACGAGCGTATCTCGTCGACCAGCTGATCGTGCCCCATCGCCCAGAGAAACTCCTCGAAATCGAGTGGAGTCATCTCAATCAAGTCGGTCTTTCCGACGGGGAACGAATACGACTGATGGTTAATGGCAACCCCAAGAAGCGACCCGGCAGCCGCAACGTAATACTCGGGAGCATCTTCGCAAAAGTATTTAAGGGAAGTGAGCGCTTCCTCGCATGCCTGGATCTCGTCAATGAACAGTAAGGTTTTGCCAGGCACGATACGCTGTCCCGTACGAGCCTCGATCGCGCGTACAATCGAATGAGGGTCAAGACCGCCCAAAAAATCCGCTCGCGCCGACCGGTCGTTCTCAAGATTAACGTAGACAACCGATTCGAAAAGATCCTGGGCGTACGTTCTGAGCAAATAGGTCTTGCCACACTGGCGCACGCCTTTGACCAGCAAAGGTTTTCTATCAGCTCTGTCTCGCCATTCCCTAAGGAGCTCGTCTGCCTTGCGACGCATACGTAACCTTCCCTCATGAACTTCTATTTGACAATATTTTAACGCGGATTAATTTGTTTTCAGTTATTTTTCTGCGTTTAAAAATTGTTCTATACGGCACTTGAGGGAATTCGCCCCTATCTCTCGGTAAGGACAGCAAGCATTTCCACCAACGCTGATTGCCATGCGTTCTTCTTGTCCTTAGGCAAGCTTGCGAGCGAGCTCTCGCACCTCTTTCAACTTGGGCGAGGATGCCATGCTGTCGCGCTCGGTCATACCGCTGATGGTGACAATGCCCTGGTCCTCCCACTTGCAGTACGCGCAGGTTGACTTGTACATAGCGATCGCCGCATCATAGACACCCTCGCTGTGGCTATCGAGTAAAAGGGCCGTCTTGGTGAACGGGAATCCCGTGGCACCGAAGGCGTACAGGCGGTCGATGGCGGTCTTTTCCTGCGCAGTGATATCAAACCAGTAGATAGGCGAAGCGAAGACAACCATGTCGGTGTCTTTCAGCGACTCAATCACGTTGGCCATGTCATCCTTCTGCACGCAGACGCCCTCATGGGCGAAGCAGTACTGGCATCCCAAGCAGCCGGCGATCTTCTTGCTGGCAACGCGGATGACCTCGACCGTATGGCCGCCCTCACGCGCGGTCTCGGCAAACGCCTCGACCATGGTATCGGTATTAGCGCCCTTACGCGGGCTGCCGCTCAATACAACGATATTCATAGGATTCCCTCTCCCTCATGCTGCAGGCGCGCAGCATGCTTTCTTGTAACCAAAACGAATGGTGTTAATCAATCGCCAGCAGGCCATATCTCTTGTTCAAGTTCCCTAAAGAAGCTCAAGGCGATTGCGATTGCCTTATACAACGTCGAAAATCAAAGAGGGCCCATAGCAACGCCACCTACCTGAAATGACATGCGGTCAAGACGAGCTACGAGGATCGTGACGAGCCGATACCGCCCGCATGCCCCCTTCGGAATAGGCGCTGAGCAGCTCCTGAGCGTGGGCAAACTCGGGCCCTCGCCTCCAACCGAGCAGGCGGTTGACCGCGAGATTTCCCTGGACGTTGTGGACGAAGAGCAGATAGGCGTCCTCGCGCGAAAGCCCAGTCTCCTCCATGATCGAGGGAACCATCTGCTCGGCGCCGCGCTCGACGACGCGCTGTGCCACCCGGGCGTACGCGTCGTCATCCGAGTAGAGCAGATAATAGTCATCGTTTGCCGGCGGACGCTGGCAGAGGGCACCCGCCTCCGTTCCCTCGAGCGGCGGCACCGCCGCCAAGGCCTCGTCGATAAGCGCGTCGAGCAGGGCGAACTTGTCCTCGTAGTGCAGATAGAACGTGCCACGGTTGATATCGGCGCGGCGGCAAATATCCGCTACCGTCATCTTCGCGAAGCCGACCTCGGCCAGCAGCGCGAAGAACGCCTCCCGTATGACCGAGAGTGTATAGCGTCGGCGACGATCGATCTTCCCCGCTTCCATTACCCCTCCAATTGCAACGCTCGACAATGCCCGGCAAACGCTCGTTTATCGACAGCAGGCCGAAGCTGTTCATTGCTCTTAAGCAAATCGACATGGATACTTTTTATAGACACCTGTTTATAATAGCTGAAAGAAGGTATCCAGTGACCCTGTACGAGCAGCTCGTTATCGAGCTCACCAACCAATCGTTTTCCCTTCAGGCCGCCTACCGCAGCGGCGGCACGCCCTATGAGCTGAGTGACCGCGAGCCCGAGCCCTACGACCAGCAAATCAGGGACTTCGCCCGCATGATCGAGGAAGCCGATTGCGTGCTGGTGGGCGGGGCCTCTGGGCTCTCCGCGGCGGGCGGCGGCGACTTCTATTACGAGGACAACGCAACCTATCGCAGGCATTTCGGCAAATTCGCCGAGCGCTACGGTTTCAAGGGCGCTTTCGAGGGGTCGTTCTACCGCTGGCCCACCGCCGAGGCGCGCTGGGGATACCTCGCCACCTTCCTCGACACCACGCTCAACGCCCCGCTGCGCAAGCCCTACAGGGACCTCGACACCATTATCGCCGAGAAGGATTTCTTCGTGCTCACCACCAACCAGGACACGCAGTTTGTGAAGCTCTATCCCTGGGAGAAAGTGGCAGAGATCCAAGGCGACCACCGCTTCTTTCAGTGCTCCCACTGTTGCACCGACGCGGTGTGGGATGCGGTCGAGCCGGTCTCCCGCATGGTAGAGGCCATGGGAGACGGCCTTGAGGTTCCGACAGAGCTCGTGCCGCGCTGCCCGCACTGCGGGGCAGAGGCGTTCCCCTGGGTTCGCGGCTACGGCAACTTCCTGCAGGGCGAACTCTACGAGGAGCAGTACCGCAAGGTGTCCGACTGGCTCGACGCGCACGCACGGCAGAGGATCCTCTTCCTCGAGCTGGGTGTGGGCCGCATGACGCCCGCGTTTATCCAGGAGCCGTTCTGGGCCCTCACGGCGCAGTTACCGCAGGCCAGCTACATCGCCGTAAACAACAAGACGCAGTTTCTCCCCCGCGCGATCGAGGATCGGGGGCTCGCCGTTCGCGCCGACATCGCCGACGTGCATGCCGACGTGCGCAAGACGCTGGGGAGGTAGCGCATGGAGACGGCGAAAGCAGTTCGCATAGGCAGGGCGCTAGCCGAAGCGGATCTTGTCATCATCGGCGCCAGCAACGGGCTGGACATGGCAGAGGGGCTCAACCTCTTCTGCGCCGATGCTCATTTCCGAGAGGCGTACGGCGACCTCGCTCAGGCCGACGGCATCGGCTGCATACTGCAGGGGCTCGCCTCCCCGGATGCCAGCGTGCGAAGCCGATGGGTCGAGCGGTTCCATCAAAAGGAGTATGTCGAGTATGAGCCCAGCCCGCTCATGAACGGGCTGCGGCGTCTTACAGAGCACGCTGACACCTTCGTGATCACGTGCAATATCGACGGGCACTTCGTACGCGCAGGGTTCAACGAGAACCGCGTGCTCGAGACGGAGGGGAGCATACGCACGTCGATCGACGAGCGGCGTCTCGCCCATCCAGACGCCCTCGCCATGACCCAGCTCGAGGAGCTCGAGCGCCTTGTGCAAGCCCATCGCAACGGCAGGGTCGCCATCCTCGAACTTGGCGTGGGACTGCGCAACGGCATCATAAAGCACATGCTCGCCCAGATCGCGAACGTCTGCGAGCACGCCACCTACATCGTGTTCAACTACAGCCAGGCCATGGCGCCCGACGCCTCGTGCGAGACGATTCTCGTTGACGGCGATATGACCCCGGCTTTCGAGGAGATCGCCCGATGCCACCCCTAGAAAGAGAAGCGCGTAGGCTTCGAAGCCTTATCGACGATGCCGACGCCATCATCGTCGGCATCGGCTCGGGCATGTCGAGCGCCGCCGGGTTCAACCATTACAACCGCGCGGGCATGGCGCGCGCAGGAATGGCGGACTGGCAGCAAGCCTTTGGCTTCAAGAGCCTTTTCGACGGCTTCTACCACCTCTACCCCAGCCTCGAGCAGCAATGGGCCTACTACGCGCGATATATCGATTTCATGCTGCGCGAGCCGACCTCACAGCCCTATCTCGACCTACGGTCCCTCATCGGCCATAAGGATTACTTCATCCTGAGCACCAATGTAGACACCCAAGTCGAGAAGACGTTTCCCACCGAGAGGATCTGCAACTATCAGGGAAGCTTCGCGCACCTTCAATGCAAGCAGCCATGCTGCGACGAGCTCTTCGAGGCGAGCCCCTACGTCGAGCGCATGCTCGCGGGCATGGCGGGGTTCGAGATCCGCAGCGAGGATGTCCCCCGATGCCCGCACTGCGGCTGGCAGCTTGTGCCGTGGGTGCGCGACGACACGTTTCTGCAGGGTGCGGCCTGGCGCGAGAGCCTCGGACGATACGAGCGCTTCGTGCGCGAGCGCAGCGATCGCCGCGTGCTGTTGCTGGAGCTTGGCGTGGGCGTGATGACCCCCGGCATCATCACGCTCCCGTTCTGGAGCATGACCGCAAAGCTGCCGGATGCGCACCTTTTGAGCGTAAACATCTCGGGCGGCTCGGCTCCGCTGCAGCTTGGAAGCAAGGCAGGGGCGATCCAGGCCGATTTGGGCGCCCTGCTCTCGGCGGCGCGGGCAGGTGGCGAGTAACGCGGAGCGGTAGACGCGCAATGAGGTTTTAGTCGCAGCCTCCGAACGAGAGGGCTCGGAGGCTGGTATTCCTGAATCGCAGGTCACGATGGGTTATCGGAATCGCGAAGAGCGGATACCGCCAGTAAGCCCCCTTCGGAATAGGCGTTGAGCAGCTCCTGGGCATGGGCGAACTCGGGACCTCGTCTCCAGCCGAGCAGGCGGTTGACGGCCAGATTGCCCTGGACGTTGTGGACGAAGAGCAGGAAGGCGTCTTCGCGTGAAAGCCCTGTTTTCTCCATGACCCAGGGAACCATCTGCTCCGCTCCGCGTTCTATGACGCGCTGGGCTACGCGAGCGTATGCGTCGCTGTCCGAATAAAGCAGGCGATAATCGTCGTCTGCCGGCGGACGCTGGCAAAGCGTTGCCGATTCAACCCCCTCAAGCGGGGGAGCCGCTGCCAATGCCTCGTCGATAAGCGCATCGAGCAGCGCGTACTTATCCTTGTAACGCAGATAGAACGTTCCCCGGTTGATCTCGGCGCGGCGGCAGATGTCCGCCACCGTCATCTTCGCGAAGCCGACCTCGGCCAGCAGCGCGAAGAACGCCTCCCGTATGACCGAGAGGGTGTAGCGCCGCCGGCGGTCGATCTTGGTTTCTCCCATCGCCTCTCCAATCTGAGTCGTTTGACAATGTCCAGTAGCTGTTCGTTTATCGACAGGTGCACGCGTTTGTTCATTGCCCATGCGAAAATCAACAAGGATACTGTTTATAGACACCTGTTTTTTATAGCTGAAAGGGAGCACGGATGACCCTGTGCGAGAAGCTAGGCATCGGGCTTGTCAGCCGATCGTTTTCCCATCGGGCCGTCTATCGAAACGGCGGCACGTCATACGATTTGAGCGATTGCGAGCCTGCTGCTTGCAAGCAAGATATCGAGGCTTTTGCCCGCAAGGTGGGGGAGGCTGATTGCGTGTTTACGGGAGAGGCAGGTAGGCAGGCGTTATGAGCATCTGCATCAAAAATCAGATTCAGAATATGAATATCGTCATCGGCTGCACGGTGGGGTGTCCATATTGCTATGCCCGTAACAATGTGAAACGTTGGCATATGATTGACGACTTCGCTGATCCTGCGTTCTTCCCGAGCAAGCTCAAGATGATGGAAAAGAAACGCCCGCAGAACTTTCTCCTTACCGGCATGAGCGATCTCTCCGGGTGGAAGCTGGAATGGCGAGACGAGGTATTTGCAAAGATCCATGAGAATCCACAGCATCAGTTCCTGTTCCTGACCAAGAGACCCGATTTGCTGGATTTAGATACCGACCTGGAAAACGCATGGTTCGGCGTTACGGTGACGAGGAAAGCGGAGCTGTGGCGTATCGACGCCCTTCGGAAAAACGTCAAAGCAAATCACTTCTTCGTTACTTTTGAGCCGCTATTCGACGATCCCGGTACGGTCGACCTTTCCGGAATCAACTGGATCGTCGTCGGCACCATGACCGGGACGCAGAGCAGGAAGGTTCATACGGAACCGGAGTGGGCATGGTCTTTGACGGACCAGGCGCACGCGCTTGGCATTCCAATGTTTATGAAGGAAGACCTCGTCTCTGTCATAGGGGACGAAAACATGATTCAGGAATTGCCGGAAGAATTCGAAAGAGTGCTGGAGGTGCAGAGAACATGGCGGAAGTGATCGATGGAATCCTCATCAATGAGGTGGAAGCAAAGAACATCATGACCAAGTCCAGCCTGCCGGTAGGCGGCTACTCGGTCAATCCCTATGTAGGCTGCACGCATGCCTGCAAGTATTGCTATGCCTCCTTTATGAAGCGCTTTACCGGACACAAGGAGGAATGGGGCACCTTTCTTGATGTGAAGCATTGGCCGGAAATCAAGAATCCGAAGAAATACGCTGGACAGCGGGTGGTTATCGGTTCTGTGACGGATGGCTACAATCCACAGGAGGAGCGATTCGGGAATACCAGGAAACTCCTGGAGCAGCTGATTAGCAGCGATGCAGATATTCTGATCTGCACAAAGTCCGATCTTGTGGTACGGGATATCGATCTGCTGAAGAGGCTTGGACGAGTGACCGTTTCATGGTCGATCAACACGCTGGATGAGAACTTCAAGAACGATATGGACTCCGCGTCGAGCATCGAGCGTCGTATCGCTGCTATGAAGCAGGTGTATGACGAAGGTATCCGTACGGTCTGCTTCGTGTCCCCGGTATTTCCCGGCATCACGGATTTTGAGATGATTTTTGAGCGAGTAAAGGATCGGTGCGATTTGTTTTGGCTCGAAAATCTCAATCTTCGGGGTGGTTTCAAAAAAGCGATCCTGGATTATATCGCCGAGAAACATCCCAATCTCGTACCGCTTTACGATGAGATCTATAACAAGCGCAACCGTAGCTATTTTGAAGCGCTTGAAGTAAAAGCCGAGGAAATGGCCAAGAAGTACGATTGCCCCTTTGTGGACAACGAAATGCCTTATGGCAGAGTCCCCCAGGGGCATCCGGT
>URDI01000016.1:0-41280 GCA_900546475.1 uncultured Collinsella sp. | reverse complement strand
TAGGAGCATATGTAAAGAATGCAGCACCAGCATTTGGAACAATCCTGGAGACGGCGGCCACGGCGCAGTCGAGGCCGAGCGCGCGCAGCTCGCGCGCCATGTGGAAGCCGGTGGGGCCGCTCTCGTAGCAGGCCCTGGGCTCCTCGAACCCGAGGGCCCACTCCGCGATCTCGGCGGCGTCCGTCCCGAAGTCACGGTGCACCACCTCGCCGGTGAAGGGGTTGAACGCCGCGGCGGCGACCGATCGCGCGTGGACGTCCAGGCCGATGGAGGTAACATGGGGCATGGGAAGCCTCCTCCCCGCAGGTGCGGTAAGGGCTACCGCACGGGCCGATACTCAAAGCCCATTGTGGCATCCCGAGCCCGCGGAAAGAAGCTGCGCCGCGGGGGAGGCGACCCAAATGGCTTTCTCATATCGTCTTTCGTTGCTTCGAGCGTTGCTTGAGTGCCTCGGAAAGTCCGATAAGCGTCGTAAGAAGCGAGACCAATGCGGTCAGGAGCCTCACGAAATCAATCAAATCGGTCATGGGCATCACCTCCCATCAGATGGAGGGCGCTGCCCGGCACATGGAACTGCCGTCAACGATACCGATTCTATCAAAGCGCAGCTAGATATGCGAATGTTTGTTCGCATTTCAGAAGATCGGAGCTCGGGTATGGCGAAGGAGCAGTTCCTTTGCCATACCCGAGCTTGTCGCCGAACTGCCAACTACATTTTTCGATTTATTCGGCCACGCTACTGGTTTTGTATAAATGCACCGCCGGGATTATCTGAGGGTTTTTGTCCTTATTTGAGCGTATACATGCCCATTTGCGCACTTACGTCACCGAATCAAACACCATTAGAGGCATGAATGTTCCCGAGAGGGCATCTTTAGCCATTTAACGACCTCCGACAGGCCGAATAACTCGAAATTTGTTGGTGGCGAAAGCGTGACAGTCCTATACGCCAAAAGCCGATATCTCCCATGTGACAAAGGGACAGTCCCTTTGTCACATTATTCAATGATGGTGCGGGAGCTCTGCTTATGCATGGTGGCGAGCATGTGTTTGGGGACGGCGTGGACCATGCAGCTGCCGATAGTTGCGCTCGCAGCAGCCTTAGCTGCATCGCTAGCGTTTTTGGTCGCATAGCTGTGGCGGAAACGCTTGAGCATGGCGATGTCGTTGCCGCCGTCGCCGTAGACCGCGACCTCGTCCTCGGCAATACCGTAGTAGCCCGCCAGCCAGGCCACACTCTCGCCCTTGTTGCACGCCACGTCCGTGATCTCGAACATCACCGGATCGAACGGCGCGTTGACCACATGGTCCGAGCGTTCGGCAAGATAGGCCTTAAGGTCACGCTCCAGCTCGGGCGAGGTCACGCGACAATTGATCTTGCATACATCGTGGCGCAGGATGTCACCGATCGACTGGTCGAAATACTGCTCCTCGTGATACCCACCGCGCGCACGCATGCCGCGCATCACAATACGCTTGATGGGGCTGTCCTTTTTAAAGCCCGCCTGATGCATCTCGAACGAACCGCTCGAGTACATGCCATCGGGCGTGGAACAATCAAAGCAAATGTCCGGGAACGCCTTGAGCAGTTCCTCAGTGACCTGCGGATCGATGGTCCAAGTCTTGAGCACCTCGCCATGGCTGTCGCGCACGATGGATCCATTGGAGCAGCAGGCGTCAAGCGCCAGGCCCGTAAAGCCATGCTCGCCGATCGGCAACGTCGAGCGTCCAGTCGCGGGAACCACGTGCAGGCCAGCCTCAGTCAGCTCGCGAATGGCGCGGCGGATGGTCCCATCCGCCTCGTGCAGGGCGTTCAGCAGCGTTCCGTCTAAGTCACTCGCGAACATCTTGATCATGGACATGCCTCTCCTTCGTCTGCCCGATATTGTAGACGAAGGAGAGGCATGTCCAAACAATGCCGTCCCGGCGCGGCGTACCACCGCCTTCACAAATTCACGGTGCCCCAGCGCGTTAAGACAATCGCCGCAATCGATTTTTCAGCCGATAAAACAGAGCCGTCATCAACGTCAGCACCGCCAACATGGCTGCGAATACAATCGCCGGTGTCCATCGATCATATGCAGCCCCGTACGTCAATTGGCCGATAGGCGTTGCGCAGGAAAGGACCATGTAAACGACCGAAAGCACTTTTCCGCAGAGCTCAGTCGGCGCTGCCCGCTGAACAAACGCGATGATTTCAACCGACGCAATGCTTGCCCACACCATGACCCATGCCGAACCAACTGCAAACACGGCGAACGCACATACATCAGTGCCGCACAATAGCGCGACAATGATCGGCGCGACTCCAAAACAGATCATCGCAACATATCGACATATGCCATTGAAAGAAAAGCGATGCGGCCAAATGCCGACCAAGCCACTGCCAGTAAGACCACCCAAGCCCATAGCCACCTCAACTATCCCAACGCAGGACGATTGCATGCCGAGATGCTTTGTAACAATAATGGGAGCGCCAATCGTTAGCCCAACCAACGCAAGGTTCAAAACTGCCGCAAGCAAAATCACAGCGACCAATGATGCATTTTGCAACAGATACCGAATCGACTCCCGAAAATCGTTTCGGCATGTCGTGCGAGTCGCGCCGTCTCCCATCGTTTCAGATGAGGCATTTTGCTTGAGTACGCCACCAAACAACAGAGCTGAAATCGCAAACGTTACCGACGCGATTGTGCAAAGAGCATCGATGCCAAAGCACCCATAGACTGCCGTCCCGACCACAGGACCCAAGATATTGCTCACCATGGTCATCTGCGAAACCAATGCAGTGGCCCGCTCAACCTTCTCTTCACCCGCCATGCGCACCGTCTCAATTTGGAGCATTGGCTTCAGCAGCGATTGAGAACCATATTGAACACAAAGTATCGCTACTACGACGACCGCAAGAGGCAACGAGCGCTTCATGGGGATAGACAGCAGTGATGCAGTCATCAGAGCAATGCCGAGGGCCACGAGGACCTCGCGATGTCTTCCCCTATCCGCCAAGATTCCGCCAGCCGGAGTTGCAAGTACGCCGGGTATGAACGCTATCGCCGCGACGACGCCATATAACGTTGACGATCCACTGCGATCGAACAAGTAAAGTGGATACGCAAAGCACAGCGCCGACAGCATCGAATACGTGCACAGCTGCGCAACCAGAAGTTCCGCGAGCCTGATTGACCGCACTGTTTTTGATTTCAACGAGACACCGACGTCTCTCAGCCCAGCCATAAGCCCACCCCCTATACATACCACTAGTATGTATTTAATGACTTGAAAAGGGCAGCCGTGGCTACCCTCACAAATCAATTACATACCGTTGGTATCTATATTACCACCCGGCGCAGTCCCATACGTCCCAAATCTGCGCCGTTGTCTGGAGCACTTCCTCGCCCAAATCGAGTCCCACCGCAGAGGCCATCTGCGCCAAACATTGAGCGCGAGCGAGCATTCGATCCTTGGGTTCAAGCGGACGAAACAGTGGCAGCAACCACAGATTCGCCAGCAACGATACGGCCTCTGCCGCTTCGCGCGGGCATTCGCACGCAATGGATCCGTCGGCGATGCCCTCCTCGATCACTGGCAAGAGACAGCCATCGGCCGACTCGTCAAATGAGCCCTGGTACTGCATCGCCAGTAGGCGCGAGCTTTTTACCGGATCTGCTGCAGGACGCATACGTGCCCATAGCTCAATTTGTGGAACAACGGACTCGGGAGCGTACAGTCGCTTGAGCTTTTGGGCTCCGGTCATATTACCGACGCCAAGCATCGAGCGGCGGCGCTCAACAATCGGAGTCATCGCCCGATCAAACGCGGCGTTGAAAATCTCTTCTTTGCTCTTGAAGTGATGATAGACAGCGCCCTTGGTCATGCCGTCGAGACGGTCAACGATATCTTGAATACTCGTCCCCTCATAACCCTGTGCGCAGAATAGCTCCAGTGCCGCGTCGAGAATCTTCGCGACCGTCTCCTCGGGATATTTATTGCGACCCATAATCCGCCCATCCGCAACGCAAGTCTTGTGCCTCATTGCAGCATTTTAACGTTGCGGATGGCAGACGGTCGATTCCACACCGCGGCCGGGCCGTGTTCGCCGGTGCGAATGCGGATGACTTCTTCGACCGGCTCGACCCAAATCTTGCCGTCGCCGACGGCACCGGTGCGAGCGGCGTTGCAGATAATGTCAACGATACCGTCGACATGCTCGTCGGCGCAGATGAGGGTGAACTGCACCTTGGGGATCGTGTTGACGAGCAGCTCGTTGCCGCGCACGTATTCCTTCCAGCCATGTTGCGCGCCGCAGCCCTGCACCTGGTTGATGGTCATGCCGCGAACATCGGCAGCAAACAGCGCGTCTTTGAGAACCTCAAGCTTCTCAGCACGAACGATCGCCGTAATTTTCTTCATAGTGAATTCCTCTCAATAATCAACGTATCCCTTTACATGAGACGCGGGTTTCCCAGGTGCCGTAAACCAACCTCAGAGATCAAAAAAGTTCAACTGACTGGTCTTAGCAGGTTTCCCAAGTGCCGCAGATTGCCGTGAAAGAGGAGCGAAGCGTACTTAAGTACGTGAGCGACGATTGAACGGCAAGGTGCGGTGCTTGGGGAAGCTGCTAATCGAGTCCGGAGAATGAGGGGTATGCGCTCTCGCCGTGCTGACTCGCATCCAAGCCCAGTGCCTCGTCGGCCTCGTCCACGCGCAAGTTGCCGTGGAACAGCGCCTTGACCACTGCGGCGATCACCAAGTCGAGCACCAGCACAATAACGACCGTCACCACAATGCCCAGAACCTGCGAGACAAGCAGCGACACGTCGCCCGTGTAGAACAGGCCGCCCTTACCGGTCCACGAGAGCTCCGGCACGCAGAACAGGCCCGTGAGCACACCGCCCAAGATGCCGCCGATACCGTGGCAACCGAACGCGTCGAGCGCATCGTCGTAGCCAAACTTAGTCTTAAGATGGCTGATGGCCAGGTAACAGACGGGCGAGACGATCAGGCCCATGACCAGCGCTGCCCACGGCTCGACAAAGCCCGCACCCGGCGTGACCACCACAAGGCCCGCAACCAGACCGGTGCTGGCACCCACCAGCGTGGGGCGACCGGTGTGCACGCGCTCGACGGCAAGCCACGAGACCATGCCCGCCGCGCTGGCCGTCACGGTGTTGAGGATGGCGAGCGCCGCCACGGCGTCGGCCTTAAACTCGCTGCCGCCGTTAAAGCCAAACCAGCCAAACCAAAGCAGGCCGGCGCCCAGCGCCACAAACGGCACGTTATGCGGACGGTAGCTCATCATGCCAAAGCCGCGACGACGGCCGAGCATTAAGCAGAGAATCAGGCCCGTGAGACCGGACGAAATGTGTACCACGTCGCCGCCGGCAAAGTCGAGCGCGCCGATGATGTCGCCGATAAAGGAACCATCGCCGCCCCAAACCATGTGGGCGAGCGGCGCATAGACCACGAGCAGCCAAATGCCCAGGAAGGCCGTCATGGCACCAAACTTAACGCGGCCTGCCAGACTGCCCGTAACGATAGCGGCGGTGATCATGGCAAACGCCATCTGGAAGGCGATGTTGATGATCTGAGGGTAGACGGCACCATCCGCAGCATTGCCCTCGGCCGCCTGCAGCACCTGGTTGAGCACCGGCAGGCACAGCAGCTGGTCAAAGCCGCCAATAAACGGGTTAGAACCGTCGCCACCGTAGGCCAGCGACCAGCCGGCAACAATCCACAGCACACCAACCAGGCCAATGGCGCCAAAGCACATAAGCATGGTGTTGATGACATTTTTGCGCCTGGACAGGCCGCCATAGAAAAACGCCAGACCCGGTGTCATTAAAAACACGAGCATGGTGCAGATGAGCATAAACGTTGTCGATCCCGTATCGTACATTCGCTCCCCCTTGGTCGCATGAACGTTGTCGGCGCTCATGATGCGGCCGAGGGCCAACTGGTGTAGACCAGATACGGCGTTGTTAAACGCTGCGTTGTCGAATGGAAACGGTGCCGCAATCTTGGAAACGGCACGGCAACGGGCGCGAAACGAACGGGAAACGTGCGAACGAGAAGGGCGCGCTTGGCTCCGCTCTGGCTAGCGCCGGAACAGCTCGCGGGCTCGGTCGCGGAGGTCGGTAGCTCGGATGACGCCCTCGTAGCGATTGATGCGCAGACGCGGGAAGGCGTTAAAGAAGCGCAGGTCACGACGGCTGAGCGACACACTCGGCACCGGACGGCTCATGCGCTTGCCGGCAAGGCGACGACTGAGCGACGGACGCGGCATGCTCGGCGCGACATCGGCAACGCGGCGGGCAGCGAGCGCCAGGCCGCGAGCACCATCCGAGATAAACGTCGGCATCGAAGCCTTCTCGCGCAGGGCATCGAGCGCCGCGTCGCCCAGCTCGGCCAGCCAAGCGTTAACGGCGCGACCGCGGATATGCGTCTGCGCCACCGAGTCGATCGCCGAATCGGGAATACGTTCGAGCATAGAGTCGGAGGCGTCGGCAAGCGACTCATTGATGCGGTCGGCAAGGTCGGCACGCACACGCTCAAGCTGATCGGACAGGCGGCGCCAGCTGGCCAACGAGCACACCGCATCGACCATCATCGCGACCGCGACGATAAAGGCGGACAGCCGCACGATTAGCACCGGCAGATGGCCAAGCAGCCCCAGCAATGCCGGCTCCACTAAACGGCAAATACACAACGCACCCAAGCCAAACGCGCAGGCCCAGTACAGGCAGATGCGTCCGTGCAGGTTAAACGGCAGATGCGAGTAATCCCAAAACCGGGCACCCGTCGTTTTTTCCAACAGCACGCCCACACTATATTCGATCACGCTGCATACGAGCGCGGCAGCGACAAACTGGCTCGAGGCGTCTGGGATTCCACGCAGCAGCAACCAGCACGCGATGCCGCCCGCACCGTAGATGGGACAACACGGCCCTAGCAAAAAGCCGCTGTTGGCAAAGCGTCCGTGGTTGAGCATGGCGCAGACTGTCGACTCCCATACCCAGCCGCAAAAACCGTAGAAGGCAAACGAGAGTACCAGCGCCGAGAGCGGACAGGCGGCAAGCGTCGCGCCGTCAAATGCCATGTCGATCGCGGTTCCCACCGTCTACTCACTCCTCTTTTCGTTCGATTCTTTGCTCGAGCCGTCACTCGGGCCCTCGTTCAAATCGTTCGCGCCGCCTTTGCGCGGCAGACGGCCGGCGACCGTCTCGCGCAATGCACACCATTTATCGGCCAAGCACACAATCCATGCCTCGCGACACGTCGGCGGCACCGGTACCAGCGGAAACATATGCCGCACGATAATATTCCGCTCGCGCGGCGTCAGCTCAAAATCTTCCTCCGCACGCGCCAGAGCAAAAAACGGGTGACGAAAGCCATGCAGTCGATGGCTTGGGTCGGGATCGTGCCAGTCATAGAGAAAGTAATCGTGCAGCAGGGCCCCGCGCAGCAGCGAGGCGCGGTCGACCGAAATGCCAGCACGGCCCAAGCGCTCGGCAAAGGACAGACTTGCCCGCGCTACCGAAGTCACATGCGCATACACCGTCACATCGCCATGCTGGATAAACTCGCGCGTCAGGTCCAGACGGCCCGCCTGTGCCAGTTGACGGGCGGCATGGTCTACTTCGCACGCGATTTTCTCGGCACGAACGGTATCGGACATGCGGCCTCCTTCCGGCGGCGCTCGGCGGCAAGCCACAGCCTGCACGCAATGAATATAATCATCATGGAACTTATCAGTATGGCATCGGACAAAACGTTTTGCCCCACCAGTTGGCGAATTACCGCGCCGCCGTCACATATCAAACGCCAAAATGTGCGAGACTGTTTTGTGCAATTGTGCCGGCCGAGGGAGCGCCGGCGCTCGATTCGCATGGAGTAACCCACAACGATGCTGCTTACGCAAACGACAACGCCCGAGGACGTCAAGGCTCTCGACCGCGCCGAGCTTCCACTGCTCTGCGGCGAGATCCGCCACGCCATCCTCGAAAGCTCCGCCGCCGTCGGCGGACACGTTGCCCCCAACTTGGGCGTCGTTGAGCTTACGGTTGCGCTTCATCGCGTGTTTAACTCCCCCATCGACAAGATTGTCTTTGACGTTTCGCACCAGACCTACGCCCACAAGGCGCTGACTGGGCGCGCGTACACCTATATCGATCCGGAGCGTTATGGCGAGGCTTCTGGCTTTGCCAATCCCGACGAGTCCGAGCACGACCTGTTCGCCATGGGTCATACCTCCACATCGGTGAGCCTGGGCTGCGGCTTGGCACACGCCCGCGATTTGGCGGGCGACAGCTACAACGTCATTACCATCATTGGCGACGGTTCGCTTTCGGGCGGTCTGGCGTTTGAAGGCTTTAACAATGCCGCCGAGCTCGACAGCAACTTGATCATCGTCGTCAATGACAACGACCAGTCCATCGCCGAAAACCACGGTGGCCTGTATCGCAATCTGGCCGAGCTGCGCGCCAGCAACGGCACCTGCGAGCGCAACGTTTTCCGCGCGATGGGACTCGACTACCGCTATCTGGACGCCGGCAACGATGTGTTGGCCCTGGTCGACACGCTGCAGGAGCTGCGCGATATCGATCATCCCATCGTGCTGCACGTCTCCACCGCAAAGGGCAAGGGCTTTGAGCCAGCCCAGAGCGACCCCGAGCGCTGGCATCATGTGGGTCCGTTTGACATGGCGACTGGGCGCAAGCTCTGCCCGGGCCATCCGAGCGAGCCTGCGCCGCGCACCTATGCCGATATTACGGGCGAGGCCCTGAGCGCTGCCATCGAGCGCGATCCGCAGGTTGTGGGCATCACGGCTGCCACGCCCTACATCATGGGCTTTACACCCGAGCTTCGCGCCGCGGCAGGCAAGCAGTTTGTCGACGTGGGCATTGCCGAGGAACACGCCGTGACCTTTGCCACCGCGCTCGCCCGCTCGGGTGCCAAGCCAGTCTTTGGTGTGTACGGCACGTTTTTGCAGCGCGCCTACGACGAACTGTGGCACGACCTGTGCCTCAACGACGCCCCCGCAACCATCCTGGTATTTGGCGCGTCGATCTTTGGCACCACATCCGAGACGCACCTCTCGTTCTTTGATATTTCCATGCTGGGCGGTCTTCCCAACATGCACTACTTGGCGCCGGCCTGTATGGAGGAATATCTGTCCATGCTGAGCTGGTCGCTCGATCACCGCGAGCATCCCGTGGCGATTCGCGTGCCGGGCATTGGCTTGGTAAGCCGCCCCGACTTGGCGCCTGCCGAGGACGCCGATTACGGCGCCGTTCATTACAACGTGGTGCGCCAGGGTCGCGACGTGGCCGTGCTCGCGCTTGGCGACTTCTTTGAGCTGGGCGAGCACGTGGCAAATCGCTTGGCTGCCGAGTACGGCATCGAGGCCACGCTCGTCAACCCTCGCTTTGCAACCAAGCTTGACCGCGAGTTCCTCGACAGCCTTGCCGCCGAGCATCGCGTTGTCGTCACCCTCGAGGACGGCATCTTGGACGGTGGCTGGGGCGAGCGTGTCGCGTGCTACTTGGCCTGCACGCCCGTGCGCACGCGCACTTTTGGCATCGCCAAGGGCTTCCCCGACCGCTACGACCCCAACGAGTTGCTCGCTCAGAACGGCATGACGGTCGAGAACATGGCCGCCGAGGCCGTAAGGCTACTCAACGAGTAAAAAACTTCCGCAAGGGAAGCACCCCTGCGGAAGTTTTTATTTTTGAGCTCAACTATCTCAATCTGTAACATCTAGGGCCCGAATTCCCGTCTAACTGTTACAGATCTAGATAAGACGTCTTAGTTCCAAACCTTTGTCTCGATCTGTAACAGATAGAGACCTTTTGGCCGTCTACCTATTACAGATCGAGACATTCGAATTCCCCTGAAGAGAAAATCTCAATCTGTAACAGTTACTCGGCAAAAATGGCTGCAGATGTTACAGATCGAGACAAAACAGCAAGGCATGCCGCTGCATCTGCAAGAACCACCACAAAGGTGCCTGTCCCTTTATGGTAGGTAGAATAACCCATAAGGTAAGTATGTTTCTGAGTTATTTCGTGTTGACCCGTCTGAGCGGGATAGGGTATAACTCTACTCAACCGCTAGGGATTTTATTGAGAAAGGTGTTCTACCATGAGCAAGAACCTCTCCCAGCAGGTCGTTCTCGACCGCCGCGGCTTCGTCGCCGCCACCTTCGCAACCGTCGCCGGCCTTGGTCTTGCCGGCTGCTCCGACACCAGCGCCGAGGCTGACAAGGGTTCCGCCGCCGGTTCCTCCAAGAGCTCCGAGGATACCGAGGTTTCCGCCACGCTCGACGCCAAGGCATTCGACAAGCTCGTCAACGACGGCCCCAAGGCCGATGACGACGCCATCGCCGCCAGCACCTGGGCTACGGCCGTCAAGGATGCCGGCGTCTTTACAATCGGTGGCGTTCAGACCTCCACGCTCTTCTCCCTCCTCAACGAGAAGGACGGTCAGACCCGCGGCTTCGACGCCGGCATCGCGCAGCTTCTGTCCAACTACATTCTGGGCGAGAACAAGGTCGAGATCACCCAGGTGACCTCGGACACGCGCGAGTCCGTCCTGCAGAACGGCCAGGTCGACGCCGTCTTTGCCACCTACACCATCACTGACGAGCGCAAGAAGCTCGTCTCCTTCGCCGGTCCCTACTACTACACCCAGCAGGCTATCCTGGTGCTCGCCGACAACGACGACATCAAGAGCGTCGACGACCTGGCCGACAAGAACGTCGCCGTCCAGTCCGGCTCCAACGGCCCCGCCATCCTGGAGGAGTTCTCCCCCAAGGCCAGCCAACAGGAGTTCAAGACCGACGAGGAGGCCCGCCAGGCACTTCAGCAGGGCCGCGTTGACGCCTACGTCATCGACAACAACATGCAGCAGAGCGCCCTGGTCCGCGAGCCCGGCAAGTACAAGATTGCCGGCAAGCCCTTCGGCAGCAAGGAGCCCTACGGCATCGGCCTGCCGCTCGATTCCGACGGTGTCGCCTTTGTCAACGACTTCCTTAAGAAGATCGAGGATGACGGCACCTGGACCGAGCTGTGGCAGATCTGCATTGGCGACCGTACGGGCGACACCAATGTTCCCGAGCTGCCCGAGATCGGCGCCTAGGCAGCGAGCCTAGTAACGGCCGCTACGAAACCATACGGAAACGCACGATGCGCTTTATTGCGCTAAACTGTTTCCTCACTGAGTTGTCGGGGCTTCCGTACACACGGGAGCCCCTTTCCTTACCGGCGGGAGGTCCGCATGAGTCTCTCCGAGCTCTGGTCGCTCTATGGCCAGGACTATATCGACGCGCTGCTAGCAACCTGGGGCATGACGCTTGAGTCGTTTGCCATCGCCATGGTGCTGGCCGTCGCCGTCACCGTGATGCGCGTGTCGCCGCTCAAGCCGCTGCGCGTCTTTGGCGACCTGTATGTCCAGGTCTTCCGTAACATCCCCGGCATCGCGCTGCTCATTATCGTCGTCTATGCGCTGCCCCCGCTCAAGGTCGTCCTGCCCTACCGCACCTGCGTCATCGTCGCCACAGTGCTCTTGGGTTCTGCCTTTGGCTCCGAGAACTTTATGAGCGGCATCAACACCGTCGGTGTCGGCCAGGTGGAAGCCGCCCGCTCGCTGGGCATGAGCTTCAGCCGTATCCTCGCCAAGATCGTGATTCCGCAGGCGCTGCGCTCGAGCGTGCTGCCCATGACCAACCTCTTTATCGCCGTCATGCTCACCACCGCGCTCGGCAGTCAGGTGCCGCTTAAACCGCAGGAGCTCACCGGCGTGGTGAGCTACATCAACACGCGCTCGCTCGGCGGCGTCGCCGCGTTCTTTATCTCGGCGCTCGGCTACCTGGGCACGGCCTTTGTGGTGAGCCACATTGGCAACTATATCGATAAGAAGGTAAGGATCCTCCGATGAGCAAGCACTCCACCTCCGCGCTCACCATGCGCGATGCGCTCTACGAGGCTCCCGGCCCCAAGATGCGCGCCAAGATTCGCGTCGGCACCGCCATCTCACTTGTTGCCGTGGCCGCGCTCATCGCTCTGGTACTGCAGCGCTTTTATGTGACCGGCCAGCTTTCGGTCCATTACTGGTACTTCTTTACGCACCTCACCACCTGGAAGTTTTTGCTTGCCGGCTTTGAGGGCACGGTTAAGGTCGCGCTCACCGCCGGCGCCATCGCGCTGGTACTGGGCTTAGCCCTCATGCTCGGCCGTACCAGCGACATCAAGCCGCTGCAGCTGGTCTGCCGCGTGCTCACCGATTTCTTCCGTGGCGTGCCGAGCCTGCTGTTCATCTACTTCTTCTTTTTGGTGCTGCCTCAGTACAAGATTTCACTGCCGTCGTTTTGGATGCTCACGCTTCCCGTCGCGCTCGCTGCAGCCGGCGTACTTGCCGAGATCTTCCGCGCCGGCGTCAACGCCGTGCCGCGTGGTCAGGTCGAGGCAGCCCAGGCGCTCGGTCTCTCCAAGGCCAAAATCACCTTTAAAATCGTATTGCCCCAGGCGATTCGGTTTATCATTCCGTCGTTGATTTCGCAGCTCGTGGTCGTAGTCAAAGACACCACCGTCGCCTATGTGGTGAGCTACCCCGACCTCATGCAAAATGCCCGCGTGCTCATTACCAACTACGACGCCCTCGTGTCGGTCTACCTGGTGATCGCGGTCATCTACATCCTCATCAACGTCGCGATCAACAAGGCCGCTGTCTACGTTTCGCACAAGACCGGCGCGACCATCATCCGCTAACGCTTTACCATTTCGAGTCATAAGGAGCCGAGCACCATGGCACAGAGCACCTCTTCCACCGGCAATCAGCCGCTGATCGAGCTCAGACACGTCGATAAGCACTACGGCGACCTGCACGTTCTCAACGACATCAATCTCTCGGTCGACCGCGGCGAAGTCGTCGTGGTGATCGGCCCCTCGGGCTCGGGCAAGTCGACCATGTGCCGCACCATCAATCGCCTGGAAACCATCGACTCGGGCGAGATCCTCATCGAGGGCGAGCCCTTGCCGCAGGAAGGCAAAGACCTTGCCCGCATGCGTGCCGAGCTGGGCATGGTGTTCCAACAGTTCAACCTGTTTGCACATATGACGGTACTGCAGAACGTCATGCTGGGACCGGTCGATGTGCTGGGCGTGTCCAAGGAGGAGGCTCGTGAGCGCGCCATGGACCTGCTGAGCCGCGTGGGCGTGGCCGAGCAGGCCGACAAGGTACCCGCACAGCTTTCGGGCGGCCAGCAGCAGCGCGTGGCCATCGCCCGTTCTCTTGCCATGCAGCCCAAGGCCATGCTCTTCGATGAGCCCACGAGTGCCCTTGACCCCGAGATGATCAATGAGGTGCTCGAGGTCATGGTGCGCTTGGCGCAGCAGGGCATGACGATGATCGTGATTACGCACGAGATGAACTTTGCCCGCCGCGTGGCCGACCGTGTCGTGTTTATGGCCGATGGCCAGATTGTGGAAACCGGCACGCCCGACGGGTTCTTCGACCACCCCCAGACCAAGCGCGCCCAGGACTTCCTCAACTCCATTAAGGGCCACTAGCCAGCCACCCCGTGGGACAAATCCATTGAAAGTGTTGTCCTACGTCTCTCATGCGCCCTGTCACCTTTAGATTCGAAAGCAACACCTATGATCGGAACTCGCACTTCATCGTCATACACCCCGCACGTCGACGTCGATCCCGCCGACCGCCCGCTCATCCTCGTCGCGCCGCGTTGGGAAGAGGCAAAGCCGTTTTTAAGCGAGACGCTCTCCCCCAACGAGGAAATCGCAAGTGTCTTTGTCGATGCCATCCTTGCCGCCGGCGGCCTGCCGCTGCAGATGTCCATCACCGAGGACATTGAGGTCATCCGCCATTACGTCGATATCGCCGACGGCATCGCCATTCCCGGCGGCCCCGATGTCAATCCCAAACGCTGGGGCGATGATCGACCCTACGACCCCACCCTCTGCTGCGAGATCCGCGATAGCTTTGAGTTTAAGCTGGTCGGCGAGGTGCTCCGCGCCAAAAAGCCGCTCTTTACCACCTGCCGTGGCACGCAGTTGCTCAACGTCGCCACTGGCGGCACCCTGTGCATGGACGTGCCGAGCCTGGGCGCTCGCGAGGGCCGCACGCAGTGGCGCCATACCCACGTGCTCAACGACCCCGTGCATCCCGTCGAGGTCGTGCCGGACTCGCTGCTCGACCGCGCGGTTGGCGGACACAGGCTGATCCAAACCAACTCCGCACACCACTGCTGCGTCGATCGTCTGGGTAAGAGCACGCGTTTGGTCGCCAAGGCAACCGACGGCGTTCCCGAGTGCATCGAGGTCGAAGGCCAGCCATTCTGCTTGGGCGTGCAATGGCATCCCGAGTACACGTGGAAGACGCTCGAGACCGACTTTAACCTGTGGAAGTCGTTTGTCGAGGCAGCGGCAAAGGTTAAGCAGGCCCGTTAGCTCGCAAGTTACACAAGTTAAAGCCTCCTAAGCCAGGAGGGGCGGACACCAGCTACGGTGCCCGCCCCCCCTGTATTTGATATGCTCGGTATGATTATCCCTCACAAACAATCAGAGAAATCTCGACCGCAATCGGTCGACAGTAAAGCAAATGATAAAAACGCTTGCTACGTTTATGAGGCAGTCAATTAAAATCGAGATGCATTGACCATTCCCCAACGGGGTCACGCCGCAAATCCACATGAGCATCGAGGCTGGAAGCGGAAGCATGGAATTGGCCCCGATCTGTATGTAGATCGCTACGACGTTGACAAGCAACAGCATGCCAATCGGACCGAAGCCGGACCCAAAATAGGAAACAACGATTACGCAAGAAACCACGTATGCAAGGCAGGCAGCGGCAGCAAGAACAAGTCGATAGCAAAATACATGCAGGTTGAAATACTGCTGAGCATCCGAAACGATTGCGCAGTTAAGACAGTACAAAACGACACTCGACAGGACAAACGCGCCCAAAAGGGCAAAAGAAGATAGCACCGCTCGCGCAACGATAGCGCACACACGCTTCCCTCCCCGAGCCTCCGACAACCCCCACGGTTCCTCGACAAAGCCCGAACTGACAAAGCGCGGCACAATGCAAGCCGCGATGAACGGAAAGAACAATGCATGGGCCAACGGGGCTACGTTGAACAGCAGACCGCGAAAAACCTCTGCATTGCCAAATAGAAGGACATCCTCCGCCGATAGCCGAAGCGTCGGGTCTGGGAAAAAACCCAAGAAACTGTTCTCACGGAGGCTACAGAACCACATCGGGAAAGAATTAAGCTGCAATATCACCATGTACGCATAAATTACCAGGATTAAGGCGTACGCCCATTTGCTCACATGCTTCAATTCTGACTGGAGAAGTCTTTTAATCTGACGAGCCATTGAGCACACCCCCAGCGCGAAAGCTCAAGAGAGCGTAAATCAATACCGATAGACAGCTGGCTGCCACGCCATATCCCAGAAGCGTCAGCTGCCCCATATCGCTATACCCAAGGGCACATCCGACTCCAAGGTACGGCCCCGGAAGAAAGAAAATCCATCGCAAGGACGGTATGGGCGTCTGAAGGTAAGTTCCGTAGAGCGTCAAGCTCATGACAAATCCGATTATTACCACAGCCCCGCTCAATACAGCGCTGCCCGTTATCCGATAGATGGTCACCGTCTCCAGCGCAACCGATATCACCAATACGGCGTTGACTATCATTGCAGGCAAAAATACAGTTAGTATGTTGTGCGAGTAGTTATGCCCTCCACGTATTATGGCTATTGCAAAAAGAAGAAGGCAAAGCGCGCTATACGCTGCGCCAATTATTAAAGCAGACGAAAATGCATGGGCTAGAGCCCCATAAAAGCGGTTGAGACCTCTTGCCGAAGAAATTCGGTGCCCCTCTTTATAGCCATGCTCCTGTAAAAGCACCAAACAAACGATGAGTGGAACGAACAGGGATGTACCGGCAAAAGCGCTGCGCGCAAGGGACTCATCAGGCGCAGAAGGATCGATTGCATTCCAGAGGAAACCAATATCCTCCCCACAAACGCCATAGCCAAAGGCGAGCAACGTTGTTCCGTTTTTTAGAAAGATGCCGAAGAGAAGGCCGAACGCCAGCATAAGCGCAAGACCAAACTTCGCCGGAAATATCCTGTGCAAACGCATCATATCTGCCTTTATGGGATGGATCGTCCGCTTCATAGCGAGACCGCCTTCATCAAGCGCCTGTAATACTCTTTTAGGGACGACGCCTCATCCCTTATGACATCCATCGATTCCTTTTTCAGCAGTTCACTGTCATGAAGAAACAGGCAGCTTGTTGCAACCGATGCCAGCTCATCCAAGTCGTGGCTAGAGATAAGCATGGTTTTGCCCTGCTCCCGATTCAATCGGCCGATAAGGGTCCATATGCTCTCAATGCCCAGCGGGCCCAACCCGTTTGCTGGCTCATCAAAAATAAGCAGATCAGTGTCACCCAACAAAGCTGTAGCTATATCCAGCCGCCGTTTCATTCCCAGAGAAAAACTGCCTACGCTCTTTTTCTCATCGATGTCCAGCCCGACTAGGCCCAAGACGCGAGGAACCTCACGTTTCTCATCGAGCCCCCATTCCGCACATCGGATCCGAAGATTCTCAGCCGCACTGAGGGATTGGTATGCTCCGCAGGAATCTGGCACATAGCCGACACGCGTCCGCATCAGGCTCAGCTCTTTTTTTCGACTTGCCTCCAAAGAGCTCCACGCTCCCCGACGATGGCTCACAGAGGCCCAATACGATTTTAATAAGCGTGCTTTTGCCCGCCCCGTTTGCACCAACAAGGGCGCAGAGCTCAGACTGATGTACCTCGAAGGAAACGTCATGCAAAACGCGGCGCCTCCCATAGCGCTTTGACACCCTTGATAGCCTTATCGTTGATACGTTCATTGGCCTCCCGTTCCGCTTGATAGCAAAACCGCTCATATCGTTCCTTCTTTACTTTATCGTTTTCCATAGTTGTTATTGTTTTTCGATAACTCATATTTGTCAAGATAATCTAAAAGAAAGAACCCGTGTTAGACACGGGTCCCTTCACGCTGATATTTCGTTTTAGTTGTTCGTCTTAAGCTACTCGTCGCTCAAATCGACAGCAAAGACTGATGTCGGAAGCGACGCCTCATTGCCTCCGCCGTCCCGCATCTGCCTCACAACGTTTTTTGCACGCTCAACAATAAGCTCCTCAAGCTCTTTCTCACTCACGCGCTGAATAATATCTCCCGGTTGACAATCAAGCTCATCACAGATATCGAGGAGCGTCTTTAGGCGAATAGCTTTTATCTTTCCGTTTCTAAGCTTTGAAATATTAGCCGGAGTATGCCCCGTCGCCCGAATCAGATCAGCACTGGTCTTTCCGGTCTTAAGCAGCTGCGTCTCAAGCTCGATGATGAGATAGCTCATGTTTCCTCCTACACAAGCTCGTCAGACTGCTCTTGGAGCAGCGAGGCATAACTCCAGATCGCCGAGATAAACAAACAGACAACTGCGCCGATAAACGACCCCGCATCAAAGGTAGCGCCTTGGCAAATCTCAATAACGAAGGAATGAGGCACAATGTAAAGCTCCAGTCCGCCAATGGTGAGATTGACCGATCCATAGGCACCAACAAGCGAAACCGCGGCGTTAACAGCAAAGGCAAGCGCGAGAACACGGATAAGCCGCACATGCGTCTTGGTAAAGGGCGAGACGCCCCGAGAGATGTTATGGCTGATTCCGCACAAAACGACAAGCGAAATACCCACGACGAGTGCCAGGCACAGCCCGCTTGGGATAACGATGCTCCCGCCATCGAGAAGCGTCACGACACCGAAAGAATCGACAGAAACAACGTTTGCAACCGCATACCAGATCACGTAAACAACCAACGCGGCAAAAGCGACGAGCATCCCTGCAAAAACGGTTGCCATGCAAAAACCAAGCTTCCTGATTTTTTCGCCCGCCTTGGCCATACGCTGAACGCTGTTGGACATACACTCACCCTCATCGACTCTATCGTTATTCGAACAGTTTATCGAACAACGATATGGATTGCATGCGGAAAGCCCCGCCAGTGCGCATAGGCCATTCACTAATCAGAAGAGATGAGCGTGGATTTTTGGACACGTATCGAACGAGCGTGGATAATCTCCCACTTTGAGGCCGCCACCGGGCCTAAAACGGGAGATTATCCACGCTCATAGTCATCAAGGCTCACAGCCTCTTACTCGGCCGCCTCGCGCAGGGCCGACATCGTAGCCGCATATTGCTGCTGCAACGCATGCATTCCCTCGCGAGCGCCGTCAACGGCATCGGCGCCGCGCAGCGCTTCGGTCACCACGACCGCCGGCTCGTACAGATTATCGAATCCCAGGTTCTGGCTCACGCCCTTGAGCGTGTGCGCTGCCATAAACGCACCTTCGGCGTCTCCTGCCGCCATGGCGGCCTCCAGCTTGTCCATGCTCTCGTCATCCAAAAACTTGAGGGCAAAGCGGGCAAGCATTTCCTCGCCCATAAGCCGAGCGCACGCGTCATCATAATTAGCGCCGATCTTCTCATACGCCTCACGCATGGAAATCATGGATTAAAACTCCTTTGGTCAAACTAAATCGTGGGAAACGCGACGACGTCGGCGGGGCGTGCCAACGTCTCGGCAATTTGGTCTTGCACTTCGAGCAGGCAATCGAGCAGCAGCGGGTTAAAGGTGCCGCACTTACCGTCCAGGATCATCTGGATCGCCTCCTCGTGCGGGATAGCGTCCTTGCATACGCGCACGCTCGTCAGTGCATCGTACACGTCAGCCACCGAAACCACCTGCGCGGCGATGGGAATTTCGTCGCCCTTAAGGCCATCGGGATAACCCTTGCCGTCCCAGCGCTCGTGATGCCAACGCGCAATCTGGTACGCATATTCCATAAGCGCATTGCCGGCGTGATGGCTGCCCAGCTCGAGCAGCATGTTGGCGCCAATCGTGGTATGCGTCTTCATAATCTCGAATTCCTCGGGCGTGAGGCGCCCGGGCTTGTTGAGGATCGCATCGTCAATCGACATCTTGCCGATATCGTGCAGCGTCGAAGCCAGGGCGATCGTGGAGCGTTCCTCATTGTCGAGGGAGATCGTGCCGCTACGCTGGACCAGATAGCCAAGCAGCAGCTCGGTCAGCTTCTCGATGTTCGTAACGTGCCTGCCGCTCTCGCCGTTGCGATGCTCCATGACGCCGGCCATGGTGTCGATGAGCATGCGACTGTTCTTGACGCGCTCGTTGTACTGTTGGGACAGCAGGTTCGTCAGGCGGCGCTGTTTGGCGTACAGGCGGATGGTGTTGCTTACGCGGCGGCGCACGAAACGGGAGTCAAACGGGCGGTTGATATAGTCCGAGGCGCCCAGCTCGTACGCGCGCAGAACCGCATCATCGGAATCTTCGCTCGAAATCATGATGACAGGCAGATTATCGATACCCGATCGGCGCGACAGATCGGCCAGCACCTCAAAGCCGCTTATGCCCGGCATCACAATGTCCAGCAGCACGAGCGACAACTCATCGCCATAGCGGTCGACCATGTCGAGCGCCGCACGACCGTTATCGGCCTCGAGGATGCAATGCTCGTCCTTGAGCATCTCGCTGAGAATGGCTCGGTTCATCTCGGAGTCATCGGCGATAAGCACCAAAGGCTTTTCGCTTTGGAAGGCCTCGATGGAATCGGCATCGGTCACGACCGTACCGGCTTTTGCCTTAGCGCGGCTCAGTAACTGAGCAGCGCGGCCAACGCCCTCATCGACCGTCTCGCCATGAATGCGAACGCCACCAACACATGCCGTCAAGCTCACGTACTCATGGCCCGGAATAATCGTGGAATGAACGGCATCGGACACCTGATGCAGGCGACGGGTGAAGTCATCGGAGGGAATATTGGGCATGACAACCACAAACTTGTCGCAGCCATAGCGCACAAGCTCGTCAGTCGAACGAATTCCGCTGCGTATGGCTGTCGCCACAGCACCGAGCGCAAGGTCGCCGGCATGACGGCCACACGTATCGTTGAAGGCCCTAAAATCATCAACGTCGATCATCGCAACGCCGGCATTCATGCGGGCGCTGCGAAGCTTTTCCTCGTAATATCGGCGATTGCGCACGCTCGTCAGCACGTCGGTGTAGACAAGGTCCTCTTCCGCGGCCTCTTGCTCATCAATCGGACGCACCATCAGCAAGACGTGAGGCTCGCCCTCGACCTTCAGAGGGCGTAGACGGGCGCGGTACTCAGTGCCATCATTGAGCAGTTGCTCCGACACCTCATCGGAGTCTGCCAAAGCCTCAAGACTCGACTGACGCAGACAAGGGCAGCGATTGCCGGCGAGCAAGCAGTTAGGCTCGCTCTTAATCTGATCGGCCGACAGCAAACGCACCACGGGGTAGGTCTTCGCGACGCGGGCGACCTCAGCGGCAGCCTCCTCGTCGGTTAGATTGACCTCGTGATTATTGAGCATATGGGGCCCTTTCGATAGTTTCGCATGGTAGCGGTGGGTTCCAAATGCTACAAGGGTAACACCTTGTCGATGCAGGTAAGTACGTGAATGCTGTTACATTTTTATGAGTTGGCAGGCGGCGCGATTGAAGTCGCAGACGTGAGGTTTTGAGCACATTTGTTAACACGGCCGAAACGTTTGCGGGTGAAGCCTGCTTTGGCCATTGCGGGTGTTAGAGCCCCAGGATGCCACAGACAGCCCGGGCAGCCGCTGCCGGGCGATCGCGCAGGCCGTTGTGCGCGCCCGGGATCGTCACGAGAGGGCAATCGAGATATTCGGCAGCCGCTCGCGTGCCAGCCTCGCGGGGCGTGCCAATCGAGAGCTCGCCCAGGAGCACGGCGGCCACCGTTTTTGACGCGCGAACGCTATCCCAATCGGGAACGCAGGTCATAGTAATCCCATATTCATTGGCCATGAAGCAACGACCATTGCGCAGGGCATGTTTGGCTTCCGCTTCGGTCGTTCCAGGAGCCTCGGGGTCCAAGTCGCCGAGGGCTCCCAAGAAAAGCCGGAGCGCCCTTGAAACCTTTCCAGCCGCAATCATATCGAGCAAAACCGGGGCTGCGCCCATGCCGACGCCTTCGGCCGACACAGCCGGCTCATGCAGAATCGCACGGGCGACGAGATGGGGTTCGGTACGAAGAAGCTCCAGCGCCACCAACGTACCGGCGCTGTGCGCAAGCACATTTGTCGGAGCGCCAACGTGTTCGATCACGGCTTGCAGATCGGCGGCCTGAGCGGCAAGATCATAGCTGCCGTCTGCCGCATCGCTGCTGCCACCACAGCCGCGGCGGTCGTAGGCAATTACGCGGTAGTTGCGACTGAGCTCACAAGCGATGCCGTCGAAAAATGTGCCGTCGACACAAGCGCCGTGCACGCACACCAAGGCAGGAGCATCAGGCGACACATCCGGGTCGGCATATTCGCGACAGGCAATCGTGGTGCCCGCATTCTCGACCGTAAAATCCATGTTGTGCCCCCATCATCAATGCTCATCCAGTTGCACGTCAGCACGGTTGGATGGACCCGCATTGCTTTACACCTTGTTAACAGATTAACTTTACCCGACCCGAGGCTTTTCATGGCACGGCATCATGAGCGACGTGAAAAAACGAAACTTGTAAAGCAAGAGCCCACACCTTGCTTTGGAGCCGATGCTATGCTTAGGCACAATTGTCTTGAGGAGCATATGCCTATGTCTACGTTTTTGAATGCCAGCCCCATCTTTGGGCCCGTTCGCAGCCGTCGCCTTGGTCTCTCGCTCGGCGTCAACATGATGCCGGCCAGCGGCAAAATCTGCACGTTCGACTGCATCTACTGCGAGAACGGCCTCAACGCCGAGCGCCCCTGCCATGAGCCGTATAACACGGCTGCCGTGGTACTCGAAGCGCTCGAGGCAAAGCTGCGCGAGATGGCAGCCGAGGGCGAGCTCCCCGATGTAATCACCTTCGCAGGCAACGGCGAGCCCACCGCCGCACCGGAGTTTCCACGGGCCATCGCCGGCGCCGTCGCACTGCGCGACGAGCTTGCCCCAAACTCCAAGATCGCCGTGCTCTCCAACGGCACACGCGCCGACCGCCCCGAGGTGCACGACGCGCTCATGATGGTCGACGACAACATTCTTAAGCTCGATACCGTCGACCCGGCGTTTATCCAGCTGCTCGACCAGCCTGTTGGCCCCTACAACGTCGAACACCAGATCGAGACGTTCGCAAGCTTTGACGGTCACGTTATTATCCAGACGATCTTTTTGACCGGCGAGTATCAGGGCAAGCTCATCGACAATACCGGCGAGGAGTATGTTGCCCCCTGGCTCGCGGCGCTTGAGCGCATTCGTCCGCAGGAGGCGACCATCTACACGGTCGCGCGCGAGACACCAGTCGCCGGCCTTGCCAAAGCAGCGCCCGAGGTGCTCGACGCCATTGCCGCGCGCGTGCGCGCCCTCGGTATTCCCTGCCAGGTGAGCCACTAGCAAAACCACGCAGCAGCTAGTGCCCGCCATCCCGCCCCATCAGTTGCGGTGATATAGTTCCTATTTGTGCTGTTAAACCGCTTAAATCGGAACTATATCACCGCAACTTTTATGGCCGCGTGGGTGGGCTATACTAGCTGCGAATGAAAGGAAGTTAGCCATGTATGACAAAGGACCCGTGCCCGGCCGCAACGACGCTTGCTGGTGCGGCAGCGGCAAGAAATACAAGAAATGCCATAGCGCCTTTGATGAGCGCCTCGAGCGCTTGTGGGAAGAAGGCTGGGAGGTTCTGCCTCGCACGCTCTACAAGACTCCCGCCGATATCGAGGGCATCAAGCGCTCGGCAGCCATCAACGTGGGCGTGCTCGATTATGTGGGGGAGCATATCGCCGCAGGCATGACCACCAACCAGATCGACCAGATGATCTACGACTACACCGTCGAGCACGGTGGCACGCCGGCCGACCTCAACTACGAGGGCTACCCCAAGAGCGTGTGCACCTCGATCAATGATGTGGTCTGCCACGGCATTCCCTGCGATACGGACGTGCTGCACGAGGGCGACATCATCAACGTGGACTGTTCCACGATCCTAGACGGCTACTTTAGCGACTCGAGCCGCATGTTCTGCATCGGCGAGGTCTCGGCCGAGCGCCAGCGCCTGGTCGATGTCACCCGCGCCAGCGTGGAAGCGGGTCTGGCGGCCGTCAAGCCATGGCTGCCACTGTCCGTTATGGCCGAGGCCGTGCAAAAGACCGTCGAGGACGCCAGCTTTAGCGTGGTGCGCGAGTACGGCGGACACGGCATCGGTAAGGAGTTCCACGAAGACCCATTTGTGGGCTTTACCACCGAGGCGCCCGATGTGGATACCATCATGGCCCCGGGCATGGTCTTTACCATCGAGCCTATGGTCAATGCCGGAGCGCCCGACATCAAGATTAGCAAGGGCGACGGCTGGTGCGTGCGCACCAAGGACGGCAGCGATTCGGCCCAGTGCGAGGTACAGCTCGTGGTGACCGAGGACGGCTACGAGCTGCTGAGCTGGTAGCCGTGGATGCGCCGGATGCTGACGGGCACGCCCGTCTTGCATCCGGCGTTTTTGTTTGAACGTTTGCCTGATAAAACCTGCCAAAATAAACCTGTCCCTTTTTTGGCAGGTTGAGCGGAGAGGACTGCCTGTGAACATCCTGGTTTTGCTGCCCGTCAACGACCGTCATCGCGCAATTCTTGAGTCGAGCGCTCCGGGCGAGGACTTTATCTACACGAGCGCCGACGCCGCCACGCGCAAGCAGGTCGCCGATGCCGACGTGATCCTGGGCAACATCGACCCTGACATGCTCACGGCATGCGAGCATCTCCAGCTGTTGCAATTGCAGACCGCCGGCTATGACGACTACCTTGCCGCCGGCACCGTGCCAGCCGACGCCAAACTGTCTTGCTCGGTGGGCGCCTACGGCCAGGCCGTGAGCGAGCACATGTTTGCCATGGTCCTTTCCATGATGAAGCGCCTGCCCGGCTATCACGACTTGCAGCGCGAGCATCGCTGGGAGGATTTGGGGCCGGTTACCTCGCTCAAAAATGCCAACGTGCTGGTGCTGGGCGCGGGCGATATCGGCGGCCACTTTGCCACGCTCTGCCGCAGCATGGGCGCACACGTCCGCGGCATCAAGCGCCGTCCGCTCGTCTACCCCATTGTGTTTGAGGACATGGACGGCATGGATGCCCTGCCCGAACGCCTGGCCGAGGCAGACGTCGTCGCATCCTTTATGCCCAGCACACCCGAGACCCGCGGCCTGGCGAACGCCGAGTTCTTCGCCGCGATGAAGCCGGGCGCCTTCTTTGCCAACGGCGGCCGCGGTGACCTTGTTGTTGCCGACGATTTGGTTGCCGCTCTGGAGTCGGGACATCTCGCCGGCGCCGCGGTCGACGTCACCGACCCCGAGCCGCTGCCGGCGACAAGCCCGCTGTGGGGTGCACCCAACATGCTCATCACGCCGCATGTCTCGGGCTGGTTCCACTTGGCCGCCACGCTCAACAACGTCGTAGACATCGCCGCGGAGAACCTGCGTCATCTGCAAGCCGGCGAAACTTTACGTTGTTGGATCGAGCACTAGATTGTTCCGGCGTTTTACCAAACGCCGGAACCCCTCGACGCTGCGAGCTCTCGCTGACTATTAATTCGGCCAGTGAGGTTTAGAGCTATTTAAGCGTTGTTAGATAGTTTCTTGCGTTTTCGACGTTCATTGCTGCGACGGGCGCATGCGAAGAGAGCTTGACATCGTTGGTGACCAGGAGATCTGCCTTTGCGCGTATCGCTGCCGCAATGATTAAATCGTCTTCGTAATCGCTATGGAGCTCACGCTGCCTGCTCGCCATCCATATATCGCTCAGGTCACAGGGCACTGGCGTGGCAAGCTGCGACAGCACGCTAAGACAATCCCATGCAAGCGAAGTCGCTACCGTAGCGGCATACTGGGAAAGCGAACCATGCTCGCGCCGATACCATGCCTTATGTTCGCTTGAAATCAAATAAAACAGGTCTTTGGACGATGTCGCCGCGTACAGCAAATCAACCTGCGCCGTGCATGCATCGCGTAAAAACTCAATCGCCACCGAACGACCACGTCGTGAGGGAATGAAGTAATCGAGCCACACGTTGGTGTCAACCAAGATGCGCTTTGGAGTCTCACTCATAGAGCCAGCTCATCTCCTCGCCATAGCGATCCGCATAGGCATTCCGTTTGAGCTCTTCGTCGTCCGATGGCTGAGCCTTGACCATATCGATTCCCGACTCACAGCAAGCGGCAGCGAACAGCTTCGACCCCTGATCCATAAGCTCGAGCTTACGTTTGGCGGCCTTTTCGCGCTCGCGCTGTTCCGCCCGGGCACGACTGGGCAGCAGGATATCCTCGAGTGCACCGGGGCGATCGGCCAGCGACGCTGCAAGCTGCCAGAGCGCTCGCACCGCTTGGCTCGGCGTCATACCGGCCTTGGAGAGAGCGGCGTCCCCACTCCTTTTAAGATCGGCATCGAGACGTACGTTGATCTGAGCGGCTGTTGTGGTCATGACCCCTCCTTAATACTTCAAAACTATCATAAAACTCTATGGTAGATACGTAAAGCATGTATAGCATTTACAAGCATCAGCCGTACTCTGTACACAAAAAGCCGCCGAGGCACACTGCACCTCGGCGGCTACGCATCACCAATCCAGTTCGGTTTCACCTTTTGCATTCGCCCAGATAAAACCTGCCGAAATTAACATCCCTTTTTGGCAGGTTTTAGAGCTCTACACTTTCGGCGCCGTTGATGGTTAGGTTTCGCTCGTAGAAGGCGGTGAGGGCGCGGATGGCATACATTACGTCGCGCACGCCGCCGGTCTCGTAGCTCGAGTGCATGGCAAGCTGCGGTAAGCCCACGTCCACGGCATGCATGCTCGCCTGCATATTGGACAGATTGCCGAGCGTGGAGCCGCCGGCCATATCGCTCTTGTTGGCGAAGGCCTGTGTGGGTACGTCAGCGTCATCACAGATGGCCTGGAACACCGCGCGGCTAAAAGCATCGGTGCAGTAGTGCTGGTTGGCAGCTTCCTTGATGACGATGCCGCCGTTGAGCACAACCTGATTGCGGGCGTCGCACTTCTCGGCGTGGTTGGGATGCACGGCATGCGCGTTGTCGCAGCTCACGAGTATCGAGGCGGCAAGCGCACGATGGTAGGACTCGTCATCGAAGCCCAGCGACCCATTGATGCGTCGCAGTGCGTCGGCCAAAAACGTCGACATTGCGCCCTGCTTGGTCTCGGAGCCAACCTCCTCGTTATCAAAGCAGCAAAAGACCGAGATGTCGTGCGCATTCTCGGCACCCAAAAATGCCTGCAGCGAGGTATAGGCACAGGCCAGGTCGTCGAGCTTGGGCGTCGAGATAAACTCGTCGGCCCAGCCCCAAATGCGCGCATCCTGACGATTGACCAGGAACAGATCGCGGCCCAGAATCTGCTCGGGCTCAACGTCCAACTCGTCGGCAATCAGGGCGTCAAAGTCGCCCTGCTTAAGGTCACCGGCGCTGATGAGCGGGCACAGGTCGACGGCTCGGTTGGGAGCAAAGCCCTCGTTAACGCCGCGGTTCATGTGGATGGCAAGGCTCGGAATGATAGCGACCTCGCGCTCGGTGGCAAGCAAGCGGCTCTCAATACGGTCGCCCTCGCGCACCAGCACGCGGCCCGCGAGCGCCAGCGGACGATCGAACCAGGTGTAGTCGATCATGCCGCCGTAGGCCTCGGTGTTCAGGCGCAGCGTCTCACCCGCACCGTCGAGCTCAGGCACGGCTTTGACCTTAAACGTCGGAGAATCGCTGTGCGATGCCGTGAGCTGAAAATGATAGTCGCCGGCAACGCCGTCCTCGCCCCACGTTGCGGCCAGGTCCTCGCCAACCTTAAAGGCGATGACGCTCGAGGTGTTGCGCTGCGTGTAATAGCGACCGCCCGGCTCGATATCCCACGCCGCGTTCTCGGGCAGGTAGGTAAAGCCCGCCTCGTCGAGCTCGGCCATAATGGTCGCCGCCGTATGAAACATGCTGGGGCATGCCTCGATAAAGTCGATAAGGTCGTTGGCGGCCTCGATATCGTCGGCTGTCACGTGCGCGCGCTCGGGCGTTTCCTGATCCGTCATGCTCTCCCCTTTCGCTGGGTTGATTGTCCCCTCCAGCATACCCCGCCGCGCCAGTGCCGTGCCCTTCATTCCATGTTTAATCCCGCGCCGCTCGCCAAGTTGAGCCATCATGCCCGCGCGCCTTTTGCGACAATTACGCTAACAGGACGAAAGGAGCCGCCATGAAGCCACGTAGCATTGCCATCGCCTGCGGTGTCGCGGGAGTCGCCGTCGGCCTTGCCGCTGCCACCGGTATCGTTTATCGCAAACAAATCAAGTCCGCCGCGTCGCTCAAACGCTTGACCGGCTACGCGGATGGCTATGACCTGTACGCAATCGACATTGCCTACGGCTACGACCTCGACCGCATCATCGCCGCTGGCGTGCGCGATGACCAGGCCTACATCGATGCCGTGGTGGCGCAGGTGTTGCCCGGCGTGCCGGCACATGTCCAGGCGCCCCAGTTTGCCTGCAGCGCTTTTGTCGCCGTGGATGCCGAGGGCCGCGTGCGCACCGGTCGCAATTACGACTTTAAGGACGACACCTCGGCGCTGCTGGTGCGCAATCACCCGCGCGACGGCTATGCCTCCATCGGGTTTGCCGCCCTTAACAACCTGGGCGATAATACTCCGCTTGACTCCGTCGACGGACGCGCCGCCGCACTCATGGGCCCGTTTGCCCAGCTCGACGGCGTCAACGAATGTGGCGTGTCCATTGCCGTGCTCACCCTGGATTCCAAACCCTGTGACCAGGACACGCAGCGCCCCGTCATCAATACCTCGCTCGCCATCCGCCTGGTGCTCGACCGCGCGGCTACCACACAGGAGGCCGTCGACCTGCTTTCTGCCTATGACATGCACGCCATGGCAGGACGCGACTACCACTTCTTTATCAACGACGCCGCCGGTGACGCGCGCGTAGTAGAGTGGGATCCGCACGATCCGGACCGCGCTTTCAAAGCGACTCCCGTACGCCAGGTTACGAACTTCTACGCCTGCTATGGCGACGAAGTGCTGCCCAACCAAAAGAATGGCGAGCTGGGCCATGGTAAAGAGCGCGCCGTCGCAATCGCCGATGTCCTTGACGCCCATGTCGGTGCCCAAGACGAGGCAGTCGCTTGGAAGGCCCTACGCGCTGCAGCGCAAGAGCCCAATCCGGAAGACATCACCAGCAACACGCAGTGGTCGGTCGTCTTTGACAATACCGAACCCGCCGCCGCTATTACGCTGCGCCGCCACTGGGGCGACGCCGACGCCTTCGCACTGTAAGGAGCCAGGCCCGTCGACCTTACGCTCGCCTGACGTTGCTTACATTTCTATACGCTTGAGCTAACACGTTTTACCCCCGTATCAACAGTGTGCGGGGGTAAACTTATGCGCATGTTATAACTTGCCCGGAAGGATTCATCATGCTTAGGATCGGTCTTCTTACCAGTGGCGGCGATTGCCAGGCGCTCAACGCCACCATGCGCGGCATTGTCAAAACGCTTATGACCAATAGCGAAGAACCTATCGAGATCTATGGCTTTGAGGACGGCTACCAGGGCCTTATCTACAGCAGATTCCGTGTTATGACGCCCGCCGATTTTAGCGGCATCCTCACCCGCGGCGGCACCATCCTGGGCACGAGCCGTACGCCGTTCAAGCGCCTGGATGTTCCCGAGGCCGATGGCGTCGAGAAGGTGCCCGCAATGGTCCACACCTATCATAAGCTGCAGCTCGACTGCCTGTTTATGCTGGGCGGCAACGGATCCACCAAGACCGCCAACCGTCTGCGCGAAGAGGGCCTCAACGTTATCGCCCTGCCCAAGACCATCGATAACGACACCTGGGGCACCGAGTTGACGTTTGGCTTTACGAGCGCCATCGGCGTCGCCACCAAGTGCATCGACGACATCCACACCACTGCCTCGAGTCACGGCCGCGTGTTTGTCATCGAGATCATGGGCCACAAGGTCGGTTGGATCCCGCTGTACGCCGGCGTCGCGGGCGGCGCGGACGTCATCCTGATTCCCGAGATCCCCTACGACATGGACAACGTCATCAAGACCATCGAGCATCGCATGGAGACCGGCAGCCGCTTTACCATCGTAGCCGTCGCCGAGGGCGCTATCTCCAAGGAGGACGCGGCGCTGTCCAAGAAGGAGTACAAGAAGAAGCTCGCCGAGCGCACGAGCCCGTCGATCGTCTACGACATCGCCAAGGAAATCGAGGCCAAGACCGGTCGCGAGACCCGCGTCGCCATCCCCGGTCACACGCAGCGCGGCGGTCAGCCCGACGCCCAGGACCGCATCTTTGCGACCCAGTGCGGCGTCGAGGCAGCGCTTGGCTGCCTACGCGGCGAGTTTGGCTACATGATTGCCCTGCGTGACGGCAAGATGTGCCACATGCCGCTCGAAGAGGTCGCCGGCAAGCTCAAGTTTGTCGACCCCCAGAGCGATCTGGTACGCGAGGCCAAGGCGTTGGGCATCAGCTTCGGCGACGAATAGCCTCGGCTGGAATCCACCCCATCGGGCCCTCCGACCCCGCCCGACGTATTTCGATTTGGCTCCTCCCTTGACTCCGTCAAAGGTCGCCAATCGAAATCGTCGGGCGGGGTCGGAGGGCCCTGCGTTTACATACTCGCCGGGGCTATTCGTCTTCTTGCTGCGGGTGCCTGGTCTGAAATTCAGTTGCGGTGAAATAGTTCCTGCTTAGTCCGCAAATGGCTGAATCCAAAAACTATTCCACCGCAACTTACTGAGTGGGGGCTCTTGGCTGCTACTTGCACTGACATTTGTCCTGAAATGGCTGGTCGTTAGGGGTTGCTACCGGTAGTTGCGGTAGGGTTGGGGCAGATTCTAACTAGAAATGGTGGTCGCTACCGGCTGTTCTCGGCATACTCGGCTCATTCGATTCGACCATCAAACGAAAGGAACCACCATGGATCTTGCGATGGCACAGCGCCTCGTCGATCGCCGTAAAGCTGCCGGGCTTTCTCAGGAGGCGCTTGCCGCCCAGCTGGGCGTAAGCCGCCAGGCTGTTAGTAAATGGGAGCGCAGCGAGTCCTCACCCGATACCGATAACCTCATTGCGCTCGCCGCGCTGTATGGCGTGTCGCTGGATGAGCTGTTGTATGGGGAGGCGGCCAACGATGCCGACGACCTGGAGGACGGTAGCGCCGACACCGAGACGGCGGATGTGGCTGACGAGGCTGAGGATTCTGCCGAGCACGCCGATTGCGGCGACAAACCACTTGTCGACATTTCCCTCGCGCGCGGTATCCACGTCATTGATCCCAATAAGGGCGAGGAAGTCCATGTTGGTTGGAGCGGCATCCATGTGACCAACGAGCGCAAGGGCGAAGAGGTGCATGTGGGGCCGGACGGCGTGCATATCGATACGCTTGAGGACGATGGACATAGCGTACGCACCAATGACGACGGCACCGTCACCATCGACGGCGAGACGTTTTCCAGCTGGAAGGAAGCACACGACAAGCTCGACCATCATGGCAAGCATTTCCACACCAAGGTCGGACGTGCATGGAACAAATTCCCCTTCCCCGCACTTGTCACTCTCGCCTATCTGGTGCTCGGCATTGTCTACGGCACATGGGGCATGGGGCTTTTCCTCGTCTTTCTGGTTCCCGTCTACTACGCGATTGGTGACTTCATCGATCGGCGCCACCTGTCTAAGCTGATCGAGGCCATCTACCCGGCAGCCGCCATCGCTTGGTTCCTCTACATGTGGCTCTGTTTGGGACAGCCCCATCCTGCATGGATCATCCTCATCACGATTCCCGTCATAAAGGCGCTCATGCGCTGGTGCCGCAAACAATGGAAGCACCGCAAACAGGCCTAACACGCTCCGACCCACCAGCACCCAACCGCCCCCGCCCTTCTCCTAAGTTGCGGTGAGATAGGGACTGTTTTGAAGCTCCAAAGCGCCAAACAGTCCGTATATCACCGCAACTTACAAACAACTGGGTCAGTTCCGGCACGGAGATTAGCATTGAGCTGACCGCGCGCCACGAAAAGGGGCCATCTACTACGTTTAACTCGATGGGGCCAACCATGACCGCCTTTTTCGAAAATCGACAGGCCTTCTACCTGCGGTTTTATTTTTCATTTTCCCGGCATGGTTGAGGGTATCCAATTAAACGTAGTAGATAGGCCCATTTTGTGACATACGACCCATACAAGCCCAATCTCGAAGGCTAAAGAGAGCCTCTCATCCACGCCTGCGAGCGAAAACCAAATAGAATGAAAGGCAAATGGAAAGCCCGTTTGACGGGGCAAACGCCGGGCCACCTAATGGTTGTCCAGCGTTTGCCCAGATAAAACCTGACAAAATAAACCTGTCCCTTTTTGGCAGGTTACTCGGCACTCTTGAGGGCACCGACCATGTCAATCTTGTTGAGGGTACGGTTGGTGGCGAGGTTGACGATAAACGTAAAGCCAAAGGAAAGCACCACGGCGAGCACGTAGCTTAGCGGCTCGACCTCGACGTCAAAGTACAGCGACGGCATCTGCAAAATGTACGTAAAACTCTCGGCCAGCAAGCCGCCCAGCGGTACGCCCAGCGCGGCTCCGATCGCCGTGAGGATCAACGTCTCCTTGTTAACGTAATGGTGAACCTCGACACGGCGGAAGCCCAGCACCTTGATGGTCGCCAGCTCGCGTTCGCGCTCCGAAATATTCGTATTAGACAGCGTAAACACCACCACAAACGACAGGCACGCCGCCATAAAGGTCACGAGCACCACGACCGAATTGATAATCGTAAAGTTCGCCTCATAGTTTTCCCAATGCTCGGCCGTACTCGAAATCGTAAGCCAACCGTCACTCTTAAGATTCTTGCTAAACGCAATCTGGTCGGCCGACGAACCCTTAAGCAGCACAAAGACGCCGTTAAGGCGTGCACTTCGACCGAACGCGCGCTCATAGGCGCCCTGCGTCATGTAAAGCGTGTTGCCCAGATAGTTGAGCGAGATGTCGCTGACTTTGACCTTGGCAACATTGAGCGACGAATCCTGGACGTGTGCCGTATCGCCCGGCTTGATCCCCAGCACCAGCTGAGAGCTCTTGCTCAAATACACATCCCCGTCACGCAGGGCGAGCGGTTCTTTGGACTCGTCCTCTAGGCGCACGTAGTCATCCAGGTCGTTCGTGCGGCCATCGGGCACCACGATCAGCTGCACGGTCTCGCTCTTTCCGCCGAATGTAAAGGTAACGTTGTCGGTCATAATCGGCAGCGTCGAAGTCACGGTCACGTCGGAATCCTTGGCTGCACTGCGCTCATCCAACGCCGCGCACGTCTGCGAAAAATCATCGGGATTGGCGACCGCCAGCAAATCGTAGCGTGTGATGTGCCCGTACTGCTTGGGCGACAGCGCGACCGACGTATCACGGATGCCCATACCGCAAATCACAAGCGCCGTGCAGCCCGCAATGCCAAAGATGGTCATAAAGGCGCGCTTTTTGTAGCGGAACAGGTTGCGTGCAGCGACCTTGTTCAAAAAGCCCATGCGGTGCCAGATAAAGCCAATGCGCTCGAGCAGAATGCGCGAGCCGGCGCGCGGGGCCTTGGGGCGCATGAGCGAGGCTGGGGTCTCAGCCATCTCGTGGCGGCAGGCGATAATCGTGGCGCCCACCACGCCCACGGCAAACAGCGCTACCGACACGAGTGATGACACGATGTCGTACGAAAGCAACATCTGGGGCAGCGAGTACATGTCGTCGAACACCGTAAACAAGAACAGCGGCAGACCCACAAATCCGATGATATTGCCGAGCACGCCACCGATCAGACACGCCCACAGCGAGTAGTCCACATATTTGGACAGGATACGCCCGCGCGAATAGCCGAGCGCCTTGTACAGGCCAATGAGCGTGCGCTCCTCCTCGACCATGCGCGTGGCGGTGGTGAGGCTGATGAGCACGGCGACGATAAAGAAGATGAACGGGAACACCGTGGCAATGGCCTCAATTGACGAGCTATCGCTCTCCACGCTCGAGTAGCTTGCGATGTTATCGCGGTCCTGGATGTACCAGGTGCATTCGCCCAGGTCAGAGAGCTCGGCGCGGGCATCGGCAAACTGCTGGTCGGCGGCGGCACGGCGCTGGTCCAGGTCGGCTTGCGCCTGCGCACGCTCGTCGCTGCCCTCGGCCATGCGATTGATGTTGTCCTGCTCGATCCCAAAGACCATATTCGCCTGACGCTCAGCTGCGTCCAAGCTCGCCGGTGTGTCGACCGTCAGCTCCTGGGCGCGCGCCTTCTCACGCTCCTCGCGGATCTTCTCGATATTGCCCTTGACCTCATTGATCTTTGCCGAGTAGGCATCCGAATAGGAGTTGAGGCTCTTGGCTCCCTCGACGACCACGTGGACAGCGGAGTAGGAAGAAGATGTCGCGGCATCCTCGCTCACGTAGAACTTGTAGTCCGCAGTCGAAGCAGCGCGAAAGGCGTTGACTGTCGAGTCGGAGCTCACGTCGGTAGGATCGAGAACCTCGGCCGTGATGGTGTAGTCCCCATCGGCAAACTGGTCCTTGGCGCTTTGGTTCGACGAGCTCGCATCGTTGGCGGCAAAGCTCACCGTATCGCCGATTTTCTTGCCCGAAGCCTTCAAAAAACGTGAGGTCACTGCCACTTCGCCCGAAGTCTCGGGCAGCTCGCCGCGCACTAGCACCGGTTGGTCAATATTCTCTTTGGAGAGGCTCTGTACGACGACACGCTCGCGCGTCGTACCCACGGCGGTATAGGCGGTCTCGGTATAGATGCCCTCGGGCGTCTCGACGCCATCGACCTCTTGGATCGCGGCAATATCGTCATCGGTCAGACCATAGGTCGACTGCACGTTGATGTCATAGACATTCTGCTGGTCAAAATAGGCGTCGACCGAATCACACAGGTCCTCGCAGCCCGCCTTAAGGCCGCACATCACGCTCACGCCAAGCGCGGTGATCACAACGATAGACAAGAAGCGTTTGAGGCTGCCGCGAATCGTGCGGTAGATGCCACGGCGAAAAACCGTCGGCACCATATCGTTTGAGCTTTGGGCGGTACGGTAGGTCGTAAAATCCTGCTCGCGCTCCGTGTTCTGCGCGTCGCGGCGTTGACTGTTTTGGCGGTCCTGATTCATGGGCGCTACCACTCGATCGTCTCGATAGGCACAGGATTTTGCTGGATCGTCTCGCTCTCCACGCGGCCGCTCTTAAAGCGGATCAGGCGATCGGCCATGGGCGCCAGCGCAGAGTTGTGGGTGATGATGATGACCGTAATGCCTTGCTTGCGGCAAGTGTCCTGTAGCAGCTGCAAGATCTGCTTGCCGGTTTTGTAGTCGAGTGCACCCGTAGGCTCGTCGCACAAAAGCAGCTTGGGGTTCTTAGCCAGCGCGCGGGCGATGGATACGCGCTGCTGCTCGCCGCCCGAAAGCTGCGCCGGAAAGTTAGCGAGGCGGTCGCCCAGGCCAACCTGGCGAAGCGTTTGCTCGGCATCGAGCGAATCGGGGCAGATCTGCGCCGCGAGTTCGACGTTCTCAAGCGCCGTCAGGTTAGGGACCAGATTGTAGAACTGAAAGACAAAGCCAACATCGGCGCGACGGTATTCCACAAGCTGAGCCTCGTTGGCAGAGCTCACGTCACGCCCGTCCACCGTCACGGTGCCAGAAGTTGCCGTGTCCATGCCGCCCAGAATGTTGAGGGCCGTGGTCTTGCCGGCACCCGAAGCACCCAAAATGATGGCGAGCTCGCCGCGCTCGACCGTAAAGCTCGCGCCGTCGAGCGCGTGGATGCGGGCATCGCCCTCGCCGTATGCCTTGATGACGTCTTTGAATTCGATATAGGCCATCGATTAATTCCCATCTGGTCGGATAACTCTTTAGTATTACCCATTTCCCACCTACCAAAAAGGGACAGGTTTATTTTGGCAGGTTTTATATGGGGAAACGGCAGCTATAGATAGGGCGCCGGGGAGGCCGAGAAATCATCAACGGGGTCAGGCCGACCGCCAAACACAACGCACGCATCTCAATCTGTCAGCCAAATCATTCGAACAGTTGTTCGTTTCTATGATATGATTCAACTATCTAAGCAGGCCAATACGCAGAAAGGTGGCCAACATGGCGTTCGACTTTAAGAAGGAATGCAAGGAGCTCTACAAACCTGCAAGCAAGCCGAGTATCGTAACTGTCCCGCCTATGAGCTACGTTGCCGTTCGCGGAAAGGGTGACCCAAATACCGAAGGTGGCGAGTATCAAAACGCCCTGCCGCTACTTTACGGCATCGCCTATACCGTCAAGATGTCGAAGAAAGGCTCAAGGAGTATCGAGGGCTATTTCGACTTTGTGGTACCGCCGCTCGAGGGTTTCTGGTGGCAAGAGTCCCCGAGCGGCGACATCGATTATGTACGCAAGGACAATTTCAACTTTATCTCGTGCATCCGCCTGCCCGATTTCGTCACCCGAGATGACTTTGGCTGGGCAGTCGCGGAAGCCACGACCAAAAAGAAACTGGACTTTTCCGCCGTCGAACTGCTTAAAGTTGACGAGGGTCTCTGCGTTCAATGTATGCACACCGGGCCCTACGACAACGAACCGGCGACCGTAGACGCTATGCATGAATACACGACCGAGCTGGGCTATGTTCCCGACTTCTCAGACACCCGTTTACATCACGAAATCTATCTCTCCGATCCACGCAAATGCGCACCGGAGAAACTTAAGACCGTGGTTCGTCATCCTATCAAGCGCGCTGAATAGCGTGGGGCGTCATTTCACGCGCTAGGTTTTAAGCCAGCCAACCAGCCGCCTCCTAGGCCGTCCGGTAATTATCTTGACGCGGCCCGTCGCATCTTATAAGTTTGTTTTGCTAAAGCTGGAAAGCCTCTCAACGATGCGCAACTCCAGCTCTTTTTCTATCAAGAGAGCAAGTGTCGGAAAGCAAAATGTCAGAAAGCAGCGCATCGAGCAGGATTAAACGCCTGGTCAACACCTATAGCGGTCTCGTGCTCATGGGCGCCGTCGGAATCCCTATCGGCGTTATCGTTGGCGCCATCTGTGCCCTTTTTGGTCGTGTGCTCCTGGCAATTGGCGCCTTCCGGGACTCGCACGTCGCGTTGCTGCTCCCCTTTCTCGCTCTTGCGGGCCTTGCCATCGTATTTGCCTACCTCACCTGGGGCAAAGGCACCGATCGGGGCATGAGCTTAGTATTCGACGTAGGTCACGGACGCGAGGACGCCATCTCCCCGCGTCTGGTGCCGCTCATTATGCTGAGCACGTGGGCCACGCATCTCTTTGGCGGCAGCGCGGGACGCGAAGGCGTAGCCGTGCAGATCGGCGCAACCGTCTCGCATTGGATCGGCCGACGTCTACCTTTCCGAGAACCCGGCAACACGTTTTTGCTTATCGGCATGGCCGCCGGCTTTGCCGGACTCTTCCGAACGCCCCTCGCCGCCACGGTCTTTGCGATCGAAGTACTGGTCGCAGGACGCATGGAATACCGCGCGCTGTTTCCCGCGCTTACAGCCTCGCTCGCCGCAAGCATGACCTCCGGCGCTCTGGGGCTCGAGAAGTTTGAGGTCGCCGTTACCGCCTCGTATGCGCTCGACCTCCCCGGTCTTGGACGACTGGCGTTGTTGGGTATCGCGTTTGGTATGGTAGGTGGAGCTTTTGCCTGGTGCCTTGCCCATGCCAAGACCCTTGCAGCGCGGCTGCTCCCCAGCCCTTACATACGCGTTGCCGTTATGGGCCTTGCGCTGTCGGCGATTCTGTTCGCGCTGTGGCAGGGGCGATACTGCGGCCTTGGCACCAACCTGATATCCGCGGCACTGGGTGACAACGGTGAGGCGTCGATCATGCCTTGGGACTGGGCGCTCAAATTCGTACTCACCATCGCCACGCTTGCCGCAGGATATCAGGGTGGCGAGGTGACGCCGCTGTTCTCCATCGGAGCCAGCCTGGGTGTCGTACTCGCCGGGATTCTCGGCATGCCCGTCGAGCTCTGCGCCGCGCTGGGATACGCCGCCGTCTTTGGCAGCGCCACCAATACGCTGCTCGCGCCCATCTTTATTGGCTGCGAGGTCTTTGGCTTTAGCAGTCTGCCGACGTTCTTTATTGTCTGCGTCGTGGCCTACCTGTTCAACATGGATAAGTCGATCTATGCGCTGCAGGAGCACAGCCGCACCCGATAAACAGGGCGTTTGCCACCAAAAAACGCGCACGACAGGCCGGGCCCGCCGCGCGCGTCATCCTATACACGATTAGTTATTGTTGTTGGTCATCGAAGCCACTGCTGCCGCAAGATTGGAAATGGGCATTGTCTGCAACCAGATGCGCCCCGGACCGGTGAGCACAGTGTTGAACACGCCTTCACCGCCAAACATGATGTTTTTGACGCCCTTGACCATCTGCGCGTCGATGCTCACCGTCTCCTCAAAGCCGGCCACGTTGCCGGTATCTACAATCATTTGCTGGCCAGCAGCAAGCTCGTACTCAACTAGGTCGCCGTCGATCTCGGCAAAGGCAATACCCGAGCCCGTGAGCTTTTGCATGATAAAACCCTCGCCGCCAAAGACGCCGGTCTTTGCCTTCTTGTTGAAGTGGATGCTCAGCTCAACACCACTTTCCGCGGCAAGGAACGAACGCTTCTGCAAAATCCAGCTCTTACCAGGGCCAATCTCGATCGGTATAATGCGGCCGGGGAAGCAAGAGCCAAACGCAATCATGCCATCGCCGTGCGCGGTCCAAATGTTTTGGAACAACGCCTCACCCGAAAAAGCCTTAGAGAACATCTTGCCTATACCACCGCCCGAGGTGGACATCTCCATGTTGGGGGTCATCCAGACCATGGCACCGCTTTCGGTGATCATGGATTCGCCGTCGCTAAGGTTGCACGTAACAACCGGGAAAGCCCCTCCGCCGATCTCGTACTGCATGACCGTCTCCTTTCCTTCGGGAGCCGAACAACGATGTCCATATTTTAGCAGTTAGAGGTGCGTTTATTTGGGTCGGTGGCGTTCATGGCGCCGATCACCGCCAGCCTCCGCTGCCGTCTGCACAGATAAAACCTGCCAAAATAAACCTGTCCCTTTTTGGCAGGTCTTAGAGGCGGACGGTGAAGGTGATCTGATGATCGTGGCCGGATACGGTGGCTGATCCGCCATGGGCTTCGGCGATGGCGCGCACGACGGACAGCCCCACGCCCGAGCCACCTGTCTTGGAGCTGCGCGACACGTCCGCACGATAGAAGCGGTCGAACAGCCGGTCCAGGTCGCCCTCGGGCAGCTCATCAACAGCATTCGATACGACAAGCTCGGCCGAGCCTTTGCCCGCACCGCGCGAAACGGCACGCAGGCTCAGCTCGATCACGCTGTCCTCGCTTGCGTAGCGTGTGGCGTTGTCCAGCAGCAGCTCAACAACCTGCGCCACTGCCGCGGCATCGGCATGGGCCCGCACACCGCTCGCGATCGACGTCGACAGCCGCTTTCCGCGCGAAACCGCCACCGATTCAAATGGCGTCGCAGCCGTGTCCACGGCCTCCGAAAGATCAATCGTCGCCATAGTAAAGCCGGCCGAACCCTCGTCCATACGCGCCAGGAACACCAGACGCTCCGTGAGCGCCGTCAGCCGCGCGACCTGCTCGTGAATGCTCTGCGTCCACTCGCTCTCGCCGCTCTCGATCTCTTGGACCTCGTTGGCGGCGTCAATCACGGCCAGCGGCGTTTTGATCTCGTGGCTTGCATCGGTAATGAAGCGCTTCTGTTTGCTATAACTCTCGACCATCGGCCGAATCACCGCACCCGAGGCGACCGTTACAATTGCCAGCACCGCCAGCCAGCCAATGCAGCTGATTGCCACACTCGCGCTCAAAAACGAATGGAAACTTGCAAGCTCGCGCGAACAGTCCACGAACACATAGGTTGTCTTGTCGCCCTGAACCGTAGCCGTATAACGGTAGTTGCCAGAAAAGCCCGAAGTCCAACCCTTGGAATATAGTCCTGCAGCGATGCGGGCGGCACGCTTGGCACCTACCGCGGCAATGCGGGCCGTGTTGACATCGGTCACCTGCCCGCCGGCAATCGACACCGTAAAGTAGCGCGTGTCGAAGGGAGACTCCGCCGTCATGCCTTCAAAATGCACATCGCGAACGGCCGCCCGGTTACCGGTAGCAACCTTGCCGGCAACCGCATCCTGACCGGGACCGGTCTTAGGCTCGTCCTCCCCATCAATGCCATCCTTGCCTGCCAGGATATAGTCCAGTCGTGCATCGGCCATCTTGCAAACATGCGAATAATTGACAATGTTGATGCCAGCGATGATGAGCGTGAGCACCACGGTCACAGCGCCCATGGCAACGAGGATGAACTTACGACGCAGGCGACGGCCCATTGCACTGGCAGCATCGGCGCGCCCCGGATTACCCGAGCCCACACCCATGCCGAGCTTCGCCGCCATGCGCTTGCACCACGTGCGCACGCTCACGCCCGTTCTCCTTCCTCGACAACCTCGAGCGAATATCCCTGGTTGCGCGACGCGCGGATGGCCAGGTCGGCACCCAGTGCCGTCAGCTTTTTGCGCAGGTACGAGATGTAGACCCACACCACATTGGCGCCTTCGGGCGCGTCTTCGCCCCAAACCTCGAGCATCAGACGTTCGGTGGGCATACGCGTGCCGGCGTTGCGCATAAAGAGCTCCATAAGCTGAAACTCACGATTGGCCAGGTGCTCCTCACCCAAGGGACCCGCAAGCGTGCACGATGCCGTGTCGAGGCGCACGTTGCCCACGCTGAGCGTCGTGGCGTCAATTGCCGTGGCGGCACGCGTCATGGCACGAATGCGAGCAAGTAGCTCCTTGGCGGCGAACGGCTTAGTCAGGTAATCGTTGGCGCCGGCGTCCAAGCCCTCGACCTTATCGGACACCTCGCTTTTGGCCGTAAGCATAATGATGGGCAGTCGCTTACCGGCGGCGCGTGTACGCTTGAGCACCTCGATGCCGTCCATCCTGGGCATCATGATGTCCAAAATTGCGGCGTCATAGTCGTTGGCAAGCAGATATTCGAGCGCCGTCAGACCGTCGAGGGCGGTGTCGACCTCGTAGTCGCTATGTTGAAGAATCGCGGTGAGGGCGCGGGAGAGGCCAGGTTCGTCCTCGGCAAGCATCAGCTTCATAGTTGTTCCTTTGGCGCACGGCTATACAGGTTTCGATACTGCCGATGATAGCGCACCGCCAGCTGCCTTAGCGCAGCCCTAGCTGCTCAACCTGCACGTTTTTAAATGCGCAGAATATGGCTTAGCCAAACTTAAGGCGCAGATGCTGAGCACTTGGACGCATGCCGACCGCGAAAGGACGGCGACTCGTTCTTTCAGGGCGTCTTGGCTATGCAAAGTGCCCGAGCGCTATTCCTCGTACGCGCCCTCAAGCCGCAGTAGCCACTCCTTACGGTCGAGGCCGCCGGCATATCCGTTGAGCGAACCATCGGCGGCAACCACGCGATGGCACGGCACAATAATCGAAACAGGGTTGCGAGCGACCGCAGCCCCCACCGCACGAGGAAACACAACGGGGTCCTCGTTTCCCGGTACACGATGTCGAGCCGCAACACGCTGGGCGATCTCGCCATACGTAGCGACCTCGCCACGCGGAATAGAAAGCAGCTCGTACCAGACTTCACGCTGAAACGCCGTGCCAATCAAATGCAACGGCGGCGTATACCGAGGCTCCTGCCCCGCAAAATAAGCATTCAGCCAAGCCCAAGAACGCTCAAGCACCGAAGAGGCCACACCATTTGCCGGACTCGCCGACGACATGCCACCGGTACCGGAAACCGCGTCGGCGCCTTCAACATGTTCGGAGTCTTCCCGGAGAAGCGTGGAACCAAAGTGCTCCTGCCCCTCAAACCAAAGCCCCGTCAGACCGCGGCCATCAGCGGCAAGCAAGATTTCGCCCAAAGGCGAAGCAAATGTCGTCGTGACCACCAGCGGCTCCTTTCAAAACTCCGCAACATAATACCGCGAATTGTGCAGACAACCCCAATCGACCCCAAAGTCACCCAAGGCAGCAGGCGCGACAGCGCCCCAGCTGCCGCACGACCCCAAAGTCCCCGCAGGCAGCAGGCGCAACGCGCCGCAGCTGCCGGCCGCGCTCCGCAGCCCC